>NZ_KV792648.1:70107-129007 GCF_001808265.1 Klebsiella sp. HMSC16A12 | reverse complement strand
GTCAACTGCTCTACCAACTGAGCTAACGACCCACTCTGGCATTGCTTTGGGCTTGTTTGATATCCCTTGGCAACGGCGGCATATATTACTGATTTCAGAATTCAGCGCAACTAAAATTTCGATAAAGATCACTTAACTGCTGGCGATTCAGGCGACAAGACCAGAAATAACGCGATTCCTGGTCATGCCGTAATCAACCAAGAGCATTAAGTCGTTTTTGCGCTTGTTTCGCACCGTCGGTGCCGGGGAATTTGTTGATCACCTGCTGGTAAACCGCTTTCGCTTTCGCGGTATCACCTTTGTCCTGCATGATCACGCCGACTTTAAACATCGCGTCAGGCGCTTTTGGCGATTTCGGGTAGTTCTTCACCACCGAAGCGAAGTAAAACGCCGCGTCGTCTTTTCTCCCCTTATTGTAGTTCAACTGCCCGAGCCAGTAGTTAGCGTTTGGCTGGTAGGTTGAATCCGGGTACTTTTTGACGAAGTTTTGAAACGCCACCATCGCGTCATCCTGGCGTGAGGCATCCTTCACCAGGGCAATAGCGGCATTATAATCGGTGTTCGCATCGCCGGTCATCGCCGGGGCGCCTGAGGTGGCCGCTGGCGCTGCGCTGGTGGCAGCCGCGCTCTGATCGCCAGAAGACGACGGAGCCTGCGCACCTGATGCTGCGCCGCCACCGCTGCTCAGACTATCTATCTGCAGCAGAATCTGTTTCTGGCGCTCAACGATCTGATTCAGCTGGTACTGGTTCTCCTGGATCTGCCCGCGGAGAGAATCAATGTCAGTCTGGTTATCAGAGAGTTGTTGCTGGAGTTGGGTTAAAAGCTGGCTGTGAGCATTGGAAATACGCTCGAGTTGAGTGACGCGGTCTTCGACCGAGCCTGAGCCGACACTACTGATTGGCGCCTGAGCAAAAGCGGCCCAGGGGGCCGCTATGCCAACCAGTAACGACAGACTCAATAAATGATGTCTGAAGTTACTGCTCATGCAATTCTCTTAGTAAACCAGTACGGCGCGACGGTTTTTGGCATATGCCGCTTCGTCATGACCCAGTACTGCTGGTTTTTCTTTACCGTAAGAAACGATGGAGATCTGATCGGCAGAAACACCTTTGCCCTGCAGATACATCTTAACGGCGTTAGCACGACGCTCACCCAGAGCGATGTTGTATTCCGGCGTACCGCGCTCATCCGCGTGACCTTCTACAGTCACTTTGTAGGACGGGTTGCTGCGCAGGAAGTTAGCGTGCGCGTCCAGCATAGCAGCGAAGTCAGAACGGATATCGTACTTGTCGAGATCGAAGTAAACGATGTTGTTCTGCTGCAGCTGCTGCATCTGCAGACGAGCTTGCTCTTCAGAAGACATGTTGCCGCCGTTACCGTTAGCGTCCATACCAGTGCCGGCACCCAGCATGCCTTCACCGCTCTGGTCGTTGCTGGCGTTCTTGTTAGAAGAACATGCCGCGATTGCCATAACCGGCAGAGCGATCATCAGCCCTTTCAGCACTTTGTTCAGTTGCATTTCTTTGATTCCTTTAATAATCAATTATTTATTATCACAGATACGGCGACCAGGCAGGCGATTTTACCTGTCCATCAGTTGCCGGAAGACGCGCTTTGAAACGCCCATCTGTAGAAACCAGATTCAGCACGGATCCCATCCCCTGAGAAGAGCTGTAGATTACCATAGTGCCGTTAGGTGCCAGACTTGGCGTTTCGTCTAAAAACGTTGATGACAGAACCTGTACACCACCCGTTTCCAGATCTTGTTTGGCAATGTGCTGCTGACCGCCGGCCGAGCTGACCATTACCATGGTTTTACCATCCGCGCTCACGTCGGCGTCCTGGTTCTGAGAACCTTCCCAGGTGATACGCTGCGGCGTGCCGCCATTAATGTTGACTTTATATACCTGCGGACGACCTGCCTGGTCAGAAGTGAAGGCCAGATTCTGGCTGTCCGGGAACCAGCTTGGTTCGGTGTTGTTGCTGCGACCGTTGGTCACCTGACGAATCTGACCCGATCCCAGATCCATTACGTACAGGTTCAGGCTACCGGTTTTCGACAGCGCGAACGCCAGTTTAGAACCATCCGGTGAGAACGCCGGGGCGCCGTTGTGCTGCGGGAAGGAGGCGATCTGACGCACAGAGGCGTTCGCCAGGGTCTGAACCACCAGCGCAGAACGACCGCTTTCAAAGGTAACGTAGGCCAGTTTAGAACCGTCCGGAGACCAGGCCGGGGACATCAGCGGCTGGGAGGAACGGTGAACCAGGAACTGGTTGTAACCATCGTAGTCGGACACGCGCAGTTCGTAAGGGTACTGGCCGCCGTTTTTCTGCACCACGTAGGCGATACGGGTACGGAAGGCGCCCTTGATGCCGGTCAGCTTCTCAAATACCGCGTCGCTGGCCGCGTGCGCCGCATAGCGCAGGTACTGCTTAGTGACTTTAAAAGAACCTTGCGCCAGCGTTGTGCCCGGCGCTCCGCCGGTGTCCACCAGTTGATACGCAACCTGATAAGAACCATCCGGATTTTGCGTGACCTGGCCGACGACTACGGCGTCAATACCCAGCGCAGACCAGGCAGCAGGCTGCACTTCCTGGGCACTGGTCGGCTGCTGCGGCAGACGAGAGCGATCCAGCGGATTGAATTTACCGCTGTTGCGCAGGTCAGCTGCCACGATACCACCGACATCTTCCGGCGCAGCGCCCTGGCCGGCCCACTGGAACGGTACCACGCCGATAGGGCGCGCCGAGTCCACCCCCTGGGTGATCTCGATACGTACTTCTGCGTGCAGCACCGCCGCCCACAGCATTAAAAAACCAAATGCTACTCGTAATGCCTGCTTCATCATATCTCCCTTATCCGGGCGGAAAGCCCACGATAATTTAGCAGAATGTTAACAAACTCAAATATACAAAACTACCAAAACCCTGTGACTACCATAGATTGTTTTTCCCCGTTTGCACGGGGAAAAATGTCACTGAGGTTTGAAGTCCAGTGGCGCATTTTTGAAGACTTCATATACTGCCTGGCTAGGTGGTTTCGGAAACTTAGCCTGTCGGGCTGCGGCAAGAGCGGCCTGGCACAGAGCAGGATCACCACCTTCGGACTGTATATTTAACAACAGACCGTCAGGAGCAAGTTTGATACGCAAGGTACATGTTTTGCCCGCATAGGACGATGCGTCATAAAACTTACTTTCAATCGCCGATTTTATCTGTCCGGCATAGTTGTTGATATCAGCCCCTGAGGCACTGTTTTTAGTATTACCACTCCCGGCAGCGGAGGCATTGTTTCCTTTGGCCCCACCGCCTGTTTTAGGCGCATTCTTACCAGAACTCAGATCGCCGAGCAGGTTGTCTACGCCGTCCGCTTCTTTCGCAGCCGCCGCTTTCTTCGCCGCCGCGGCTTTTGCTGCTGCCGCCTTGGCCGCTTTATCAGCTGCAGCCTTCTCTGCTGCAGCCGCTTTCGCTGCCGCCGCTTTTTCAGCGGCTGCGGCTTTCTCGGCGGCGGCCTTCTCAGCGGCCGCTTTTTGCGCGGCGGCTTTCTCAGCGGCTTTTTCGGCAGCCGCTTTTTCAGCTGCCGCCTGCTTAGCCGCTTCCTGCTGGGCTTTTTTCTCCGCTTCCTGTTGCGCTTTCTTCGCAGCCGCCGCTTCCGCTTTCTTCTGCGCCTCGGCCGCAGCTTTCGCCGCTTCAGCTTCCGCCTGTTTCTTCGCCTGGGCATCCGCCTTCGCTTTCGCCTCGGCGGCCGCTTTGGCAGCGGCTTCCTGCGCTTCTTTTGCCTGTGCGTCCGCTTTGGCTTTTGCCGCCGCGGCGGCCTTGGCAGCCGCTTCTTCAGCCTGCTTCTGCTGCTCCTTCGCTTCTTTCGCCGCTTCCTGCGCCTGCAGCCGCTCCTGTTCGAGCTGTTTCAGCCGTTCCTGTTCCGCCGCCTGTTTCTCACGTAACTCTTCCGCCTGCTGCTGCGCCTGTTTTTCACGCTGTTCAGCGGCGCGACGTGCGCTGGCCTGCTGCTGTTGCTGACGGTTATAGTTATTTACCACCGCCCCCGGATCGACCATGACGGCATCAATCGACGATCCGCCGCCGCCGCCGGCAGAGGCATCCAGATGCTCGTCAAACGAACTCCAGATCAGCAGCGCGATCAGAATGATGTGCAGCGCGACTGAAATGATGATCGCTCGTTTAAGCTTGTCGTTTTGTTCGGTTGCCTTTGACACTATCGGTTCCCAAAAACTGTTCGCCTGTATCCGCGATGCGCACCGACGGCGAGCGATACCCGCCACCGGACGCCGCGCGGACGCACCTACCTGAAGCGATTAAATAGGTTTGGTCATCAAGCCGACCGATTTAACCCCTGCACTATGCAACAGGTTCAGCGCTTTAATAATTTCATCGTAAGGGACGTCTTTCGCACCGCCGATCAGGAATACCGTTTTTTCATTGGCTTCAAGACGACGCTTCGCTTCGGCAATTACCTGCTCCGGCGGCAGCTGGGACAGCGTCTCCTGCCCCACCTTCACGCTGTACTGCCCTACCCCGGAGACTTCCACAATCACCGGCGGATCGTCATTGCTTTTCACCGCTTGCGATTCCGTGGCGTCCGGCAGATCGACTTCCACGCTCTGCGTAATGATCGGCGCCGTTGCCATAAAGATCAGCAGCAGCACCAGCAGGACATCCAGCAGCGGAACGATGTTGATCTCGGACTTCAGTTCGCGACGTCCGCGTCCACGTGCTCTGGCCATGGCTTACCCCTTATTGCTTTCGCTGGTGGTAAAGGCCTGACGGTGCAGAATAGCGGTGAACTCTTCCATAAAGTTGTCGTAATTCAGTTCAAGCTTGTTCACGCGCTGGTTCAGGCGGTTATACGCCATGACCGCCGGGATCGCGGCGAACAGACCAATCGCGGTGGCGATCAGCGCTTCGGCGATACCTGGCGCCACCATCTGCAGGGTGGCCTGCTTCACCGCGCCAAGGGCGATAAAGGCGTGCATAATCCCCCAGACGGTACCGAACAGACCGATATACGGGCTGATCGAGCCTACGGTGCCGAGGAACGGAATATGGGTTTCCAGCGTTTCCAGTTCGCGGTTCATCGAAATACGCATCGCGCGCGATGCCCCTTCGACAATCGCTTCCGGCGCATGGCTGTTGGCCCGATGCAGGCGCGCAAACTCTTTGAAACCGCTGTAGAAGATTTGTTCCGAACCGGTCAGGTTATCGCGACGCCCCTGGCTCTCCTGGTACAGACGAGAGAGCTCGATCCCGGACCAGAATTTGTCCTCGAACGCTTCAGCTTCACGCGCGGCCGAGTTAAGGATACGCGTTCTCTGAATAATGATAGCCCAGGAAGCGATAGAAAAACCAATCAAAATCAACATGATAAGTTTTACCAGAAGGCTCGCCTTCAGGAACAAATCAAGGATATTCATGTCAGTCACTGCTTAAACTCCGCGACAATAGACTTGGGAAGCGCACGTGGCTTCATTAAGAGTGGATCAACGCACACAATGAGAACCTCAGCTTCGTTTAACACTGTATTCTCGGCGTTGACGATTCGCTGCGTGAAAACCAAAGAGGTGCCGCGCATCGAGGTAATTTCCGTCTGGACTTCGAGCATGTCGTCGAGTCTGGCGGGGGCAAAATACTCCAGCGTCATTTTGCGAACCACGAAGGCAACGCGTTCAGCCAACAGCACCTGTTGACTAAAGTGATGGTGGCGCAGCATCTCTGTGCGTGCTCTTTCATAAAAAGCGACGTAACTGGCGTGGTAAACCACACCACCGGCATCGGTATCTTCGTAGTAGACCCGAACCGGCCATCGAAACAGCGTTGTATTCACTTTACATCCCGGTAATGCAAAAAAAGGTTAGAGCTTTCAAACTTCGCTACTATACGCGCGGGAAAGGTGGTTTGGAATGGGGGAAAGTAAACGGGGCGTAAATTTTTATGGGCTTATGCAAGCCCATAGCATTAACAGAGATCTCTTATTCAAAAGAAGAAAAAGAAGAGACCTAAAGCGAGCACGATATCAGCGATAAGCGGACAAAAAATCCCCTGCCAGTGAACGGCACGCGGGCGAAAGCCCACGCCGTGAATAACGCCGCTGCAAACCGCCCACATCAGCAAGAAACCATGCCAGATTTCCAGCTCGCTGGTCTTCGCCGCAAAGCGCGACGGATCCCAGAAAATGCAGCCAGCCAGCAGCAGCGCCATCAATAAGGAAAGCGCCCGGAGCGGGCGCTTGTCCATTATCGCGTACAGAGTAGCGATAAATTTCATCAGATTTCTTCTTTCTTCCCGGCTTTGGTGGCTTCCACGTGCTCAAGCGCCAGCGCGGTAATGACCCCAAAAGCACAGGCAAGAAGCGTTCCCAAAATCCATGCGAAATACCACATATATAGCTCCTTACCTTAGTACAGCGAGTGGGTATTCTTTTCGATGTCTTCGCGCGTGATGCGGCCAAACATCTTCCAGTAACACCAGCTGGTGTAGGCCAGAATGATCGGCACGAAAACAATCGCCACGTAGGTCATCAGGTTCAGCGTCCGCTGACTGGAGGTCGCGTCCCACATCGTCAGGCTGGCGTTCAGCATGGTGCTGGACGGCATGATGAACGGGAACATCGCGATACCGGCAGTCAGAATGATGCAGGCCAGGGTCAGCGAGGAGAACAGGAATGCCCAGGCGCCTTTATCCGCTTTGGTCGAAACGACGGTCAGCAGCGGCAACACCACGCCCAGGGCAGGCACCGCCCACAGCGCTGGCATATTGTTAAAGTTCACCATCCACGCGCCAGCTTCCCGCACCACTTCCTTGGTCAGCGGGTTAGACGGGCCGGTATGGTCAATCACCGATTTCACCACATAGCCGTCGATGCCGTAGTAGACCCACACGCCCGCCAGCGCGAAGCAGACCAGCGTCACCAGCGCCGCCACCATGGAAACGGTGCGAGTACGCAGGTGCAGTTCGCCTACGGTACGCATCTGCAGGTAGGTGGCGCCCTGAGTCAGGATCATCGCCACGCTGACGATACCGGCCAGCAGACCAAACGGGTTCAGCAACTGGAAGAAGTTACCGGTATAGAACAGACGCAGGTATTCATCGACGTGGAACGGCACGCCCTGCAGCAGGTTGCCAAAGGCCACGCCAATCACCAGCGGCGGCACGAAGCTACCGATGAAGATGCCCCAGTCCCACATGTTGCGCCAGCGGGTGTCCTCGATCTTGGAACGGTAGTCAAAACCGACCGGACGGAAGAACAGCGAGGCCAGCACCAGAATCATCGCCACATAGAAGCCAGAGAACGCCGCGGCGTAAACCATCGGCCAGGCAGCGAACAGCGCGCCACCGGCGGTGATCAGCCACACCTGGTTACCGTCCCAGTGCGGGGCGATGGCGTTGATCATAATCCGACGCTCGGTGTCGTTGCGGCCGAGGAAGCGGGTGAGCATGCCCACCCCCATGTCGAACCCGTCGGCGACGGCAAAACCAATCAGCAGAATGCCAATCAGCAGCCACCAGATAAAACGCAATACTTCATAATCGATCATTTGACGACTCCTGTCTTAGCGTGCCGACTGAATAGCCGCAGAGGACTGTTCAAAGTGATAGCGGCCGGTTTTCAGGCTGCTAGGTCCTTTGCGGGCAAACTTGAACATCAGGAACAGTTCAGCCACCAGGAACAGCGTGTACAGACCGCAGATCAGCAACATTGAGAAGATCAGGTCGCCCGCGGTCAATGATGAGTTAGCCACCGCCGTCGGCAGGACCTCACCAATCGCCCACGGCTGACGGCCGTATTCGGCAACAAACCAGCCCGACTCCACGGCAATCCACGGCAGCGGCAGGCCGTAGAATGCGGCGCGCAGCAGCCATTTTTTCTCGCCGATGCGGTTACGGATCACGCTCCAGAAGGAGGCGCCTATAATCAGCAGCATCAGGATGCCGCACGCCACCATGATACGGAAGGCGAAGTACAGCGGTGCGACGCTTGGAATGGAGTCTTTGGTCGCTTTGGCGATCTGCTCTTCCGTGGCGTCAGCGACGTTCGGGGTATAGCGCTTCAACAGCAGGCCATAACCGAGGTCCTTCTTCACGTTATTGAACTGGTCACGCACGGCCTGATCGGTTGAACCGGCGCGCAGCTGTTCCAGCAGCGCGTAGGCTTTCATGCCGTTACGGATACGCTCTTCGTGCTGAACCATCAGATCCTTGAGGCCGATAACCGGCTTGTCCACCGAGCGGGTAGCAATGATGCCCAGCGCGTAGGGGATCTGGATCGCAAAGTGGTTGGTCTGCGCATTCTGATCGGGAATACCAAACAGGGTGAAGGCCGCCGGCGCAGGCTGGGTTTCCCACTCTGCTTCGATAGCCGCCAGTTTGGTTTTCTGCACGTCACCCATTTCGTAACCGGATTCGTCACCCAGCACAATAACGGAGAGGATCGCCGCCATACCGAAGCTGGCTGCGATGGCAAAGGAGCGCTTGGCAAAGGCGAAGTCGCGACCTTTCAGCATGTACCAGGAGCTAATCGCCAGGATGAACATCGCGCCGGTGACATAGCCCGACGCCACAGTGTGAACGAATTTCACCTGGGCGACCGGGTTGAGCACCAGTTCAGAGAAGCTGACCATCTCCATACGCATGGTTTCGAAGTTGAAGTCCGATGCGATAGGGTTCTGCATCCAGCCGTTGGCGACAAGGATCCACAGCGCGGAGAGGTTGGAACCCAGCGCAACCAGCCAGGTGACGGCCATATGCTGAACTTTGCCCAGACGATCCCAACCGAAGAAGAACAGACCTACAAAGGTGGATTCGAGGAAGAAGGCCATCAGACCTTCAATGGCCAGCGGCGCACCAAAGATATCGCCCACGTAGTGTGAGTAATACGACCAGTTAGTCCCGAACTGGAACTCCATGGTCAGACCGGTCGCCACACCCAGCGCGAAGTTGATACCAAACAACTTGCCCCAGAATTTGGTCATATCTTTATAAATCTGTTTGCCGGAAAGGACGTAGACCGTTTCCATGATGGCCAGCAGGAACGCCATACCGAGCGTTAGCGGCACAAACAGGAAGTGGTACATCGCGGTCAAGGCAAACTGTAAGCGCGACAGTTCGACTATATCTAACATCATGACTCCTTGCTCATCGCATGAAGACTCCGAAAATGAACCGAGAAGCTCTGGCTCATACGCATGCCCCAATACAAATTTATTTGTCGCCCGTCCACAGCAGGTTTCAATCGAAGGTAAAACCATGCCAGGGTAAGGTTACAAATACGTTAACGAAAAACCCAATTGATTCCCCAATATATTACGCCGCAATAACCTTACAATAAATATGTTTTTATTGTTCCAGTTTTACATTTTTCGACGGTGATCAATATATAGTGAAGATGGCTGAATTCAGCCAATTTGACTTGAGACAATTTAACGTTTTTTGAGGGATTTTTCCAAGGATTAAGTATTGATATAAATCAATTTTTACTCTATGTGTTAATTATGTAGCCCAATAAAGAATATTGGTGAACTTAATGTTAATTAAGTGTTTAAACTATGGCTTTTCCAGTTACTAAAAAGAGAGATATGAGAATCATAGGTAATATTATTTAACGTCGTGGAAAAAAAACAAAAAAAAGGAACCGATCCGAATAATGTTAGACCGCTCACAGTATTTTATCTTCTTCCTTATCCCCTGCCCCACGCTTTTTCGCTGCCGCTTTTGTTTCCCTACGGTACACCCGGGGTATATTTTTTTAGCCACTACAGCGCATCGAAAATACTTATTAAATAATAAATTAAATCAATATGATAGATAGGGTTTTTCGCAGAAAATCAATTCGTTGTTGGCGTTGCGGTTCTGACGAGACGGGATAACGGTCACAAAAAAGGCCACCTGACGGTGGCCAACCATGTCGAAATCGGACAGATTTCTGCTTGCGGACAAGCAGAGAGGGTTTACTTGATAATAGCTTTCAGCGCTTCGCCGATGTCGGCCAGGCTGCGAACAGTTTTCACACCCGCCGCTTCCAGCGCTGCGAATTTCTCATCCGCTGTACCTTTACCGCCGGCGATGATAGCGCCCGCGTGGCCCATACGCTTGCCTTTCGGCGCGGTAACACCCGCGATGTAGCCGACAACCGGCTTAGTGACATGATCTTTAATATAAGCAGCCGCTTCTTCTTCCGCGCTGCCGCCGATCTCACCGATCATGACGATCGCTTCGGTCTGCGGATCTTCCTCGAACATCTTCAGGATATCGATGAAGTTGGAGCCCGGGATCGGGTCGCCGCCGATACCGACGCAGGTAGACTGGCCGAAGCCGTAGTCGGTGGTCTGCTTAACCGCTTCATAGGTCAGGGTGCCGGAACGGGAAACGATGCCCACTTTACCCGGCTTGTGAATGTGACCCGGCATGATGCCGATTTTGCACTCGCCCGGAGTGATAACGCCCGGGCAGTTCGGGCCGATCATACGCACGCCCGCTTCGTCCAGCTTCACCTTCACGGTCAGCATATCCAGCGTTGGGATACCTTCGGTGATGGTGATGATAAGCTTAATGCCCGCGTCGATCGCTTCCAGGATGGAATCTTTGCAGAACGGCGCCGGAACGTAGATCACGGTCGCGGTCGCGCCGGTCGCTTCAACGGCTTCGCGCACGGTGTTGAACACCGGCAGGCCCAGGTGAGTGGTGCCGCCTTTGCCTGGCGTCACGCCGCCAACCATTTGCGTACCGTAAGCGATCGCTTGTTCAGAGTGGAAGGTCCCCTGGCTACCGGTGAAGCCCTGGCAGATAACCTTGGTATCTTTATTGATTAAAACTGACATTATTTCCCCTCCACTGCGGCAACAACCTGCTGTGCTGCGTCCGTCAGACTTTTCGCTGCAATAATATTCAGGCCGCTGTCAGCCAGTTTTTTCGCGCCCAGTTCGGCGTTGTTACCTTCCAGACGAACCACAACCGGAACGTTAACCCCTACTTCCGCTACCGCGCCGATGATGCCGTCAGCGATCAGGTCGCAACGCACGATGCCGCCGAAGATGTTAACCAGCACCGCTTTAACGTTGTCGTCAGAGAGGATGATTTTGAACGCTTCGGTCACGCGCTCTTTGGTCGCGCCGCCGCCTACGTCGAGGAAGTTAGCCGGTTCGCCGCCGTGCAGCTTAACGATGTCCATGGTACCCATCGCCAGGCCTGCGCCGTTAACCATGCAGCCGATGTTGCCGTCCAGCGCGACGTAGTTCAGTTCCCACTGCGCCGCCTGCGCTTCACGTGGGTCTTCCTGAGACTGATCGCGCATTTCGCGCAGATCCGGCTGGCGGAACAGCGCGTTGCCGTCAGCGCCAAGTTTGCCGTCGAGGCAGATCAGGTCGCCCTGCTTGGTGATCACCAGCGGGTTGATCTCGATCAGCGCCAGGTCGCGCTCAAGGAAAATGGTCGCCAGACCCATGAAAATCTTGGTGAACTGCTGAACCTGTTTACCTTCCAGACCCAGTTTGAACGCCAGTTCACGACCCTGGTAAGGCATCGGGCCCGCCAGCGGATCGATGGCGATCTTGTGGATCAGGTGCGGGGTCTCTTCCGCCACTTTCTCGATTTCCACGCCGCCTTCGGTAGACGCCATGAACACCACGCGACGGGAGCTACGGTCAACAACCGCGCCCAGGTACAGCTCTTTGTCAATATCGGTCGCCGCTTCAACCAGGATCTGGTTAACCGGCTGGCCGTTCGCATCTGTTTGATAGGTCACCAGACGTTTGCCCAGCCAGTGCTCGGCAAATGCGCGGATCTCTTCTTTGCTCTTAACTACTTTCACACCGCCCGCTTTGCCGCGGCCACCAGCGTGAACCTGACATTTCACTACCCACGGACCCGCGCCGATTTTTGAAGCGGCTTCTTCTGCTTCACGCGGAGTAGTACAGGCATAACCCACCGGCGCCGGTAAGCCATAGCGGGCAAAAAGTTGTTTTGCCTGATATTCATGTAAGTTCATGTGTTCAGTCCATCCTTCAGGGTGTAATTATCTTTAAACCTGTAGGCCTGATAACGGCGCTAACGCGTGTTATCCGGCCTACGGTAGGTAATACGCTTGCTGACTACACGTCCAGCAGCAGACGGGTCGGATCTTCCAGCAGCTCTTTAATCGCCACCAGGAAGCCTACCGATTCACGTCCGTCGATCAGACGGTGGTCATAGGAGAGCGCCAGGTACATCATCGGCAGGATCTCTACCTTGCCATTGACCGCCATCGGACGGTCTTTAATGGCATGCATACCCAGAATAGCGCTCTGCGGTGGGTTGATGATCGGCGTGGACATCAGGGAGCCGAAGACGCCGCCGTTGGTAATAGTGAAGTTACCGCCGGTCAGGTCGTCTACGGTCAGCTTGCCGTCGCGGCCTTTCACTGCCAGCTCTTTGATATTCTTTTCGATATCCGCCATGCCCAGCAGGTCGACGTCACGCAGCACCGGGGTGACCAGACCGCGCGGAGTGGATACGGCCATGCTGACGTCGAAGTAGTTGTGGTACACCACGTCGTCGCCATCGATGGAAGCGTTCACTTCCGGATAGCGTTTCAGCGCTTCCACTACCGCTTTCACGTAGAAGGACATAAAGCCCAGGCGGATGCCATGACGTTTTTCGAACGCCTCACCGTACTGCTTACGCAGATCCATGATGGGCTTCATGTTGACTTCGTTAAAGGTCGTCAGCATGGCGGTAGAGTTTTTCGCTTCCAGCAGACGTTCGGCTACGCGTTTACGCAGACGGGTCATCGGGACGCGTTTTTCCGAACGGTGGCCCAGCTGCGGCGCCGGCGCGGCTGCCGGGGCGGCGGCTGGCGCTTTGGCTTCTGCCGGCGCCGGGGCTTTCGCCAGATGTTTCTCAACGTCTTCGCGGGTCAGACGACCGCCGACGCCAGTGCCTTTGATGGCCGCTGGGTCAAGGTTGTGTTCAGCCAGCAGACGACGGATCGCCGGGCTCAGCGCGTCGTTGTTCTGCTCTTCCAGAGAGGCCTGCTGACGCTGCGCCGGAGTGGACGCTTTCGCATCGGCTTTCTCGCTGCTTTCTTTACCTGCGCTGTTGCCTTCGCGCAGGCGGCCAAGGATCTGGCGAGACAGGACGGTGGCGCCCTCGTCTTCCAGCACTGCATCCAGAATGCCGTCCGCTGATGCCGGTACTTCCAGTACCACTTTGTCAGTTTCGATTTCGACCAGAACTTCGTCACGGACGACCGCGTCGCCCGGTTTTTTGTGCCAGGTGGCGACGGTTGCGTCAGCTACGGACTCAGGCAGGTCGGGAACCAGAATATCTACGCTACTCATTGTGTATCCTTTAATTAATCGACGTTCAGCGCGTCATTGACCAGATCTTGTTGCTGTTTCTGGTGAACGGACATATACCCTACCGCCGGAGAGGCGGAGGCCGGGCGGCCTGCATAACGCAGAGAGGCCCCAAACGGAATCACTTCACGGAAGTGATGCTGGCTGCAGTACCATGCGCCCTGGTTGAGCGGCTCTTCCTGGCACCAGACAAAATCATGCACGTGCGCATACGCTTTCAGCGCTTCCTGCACCGCCTGATGCGGGAACGGATAGAGCTGCTCGATACGAACGATAGCGACATCTTTTTGCTCGTTTTTGCGGCGCTGTTCCAGCAGGTCGTAGTAAACCTTACCAGAGCACAGCACAACGCGCTTCACAGCCTGCGGATCAAGTTGATCGATTTCACCAATAGCCGGCAGGAAAGTGCCGTTCGCCAGCTCATCCATGCTGGAGACCGCCAGCGGATGACGCAGCAGCGACTTCGGCGACATCACCACCAGCGGACGACGCATACCGCGCAGCGCCTGGCGACGCAGCATGTGATAAACCTGTGCCGGCGTGGACGGCACGCAGACCTGCATGTTTTGTTCAGCGCACAGCTGCAGATAACGCTCCAGACGCGCGGAGGAGTGCTCCGGGCCCTGGCCTTCGTAACCGTGCGGCAGGAGCATCACCAGGCCGCACATCCTTCCCCACTTCTGCTCACCGGAGGAGATGAACTGGTCGATCACCACCTGCGCACCGTTGGCGAAGTCGCCAAACTGCGCTTCCCAGATGGTCAGAGTGCGCGGCTCGGCGGTGGCGTAACCATATTCGAACGCCAGCACCGCTTCTTCAGACAGTACCGAGTCCCAAACGCGGAACTGGCCCTGGCCGTTATGGACATGCTGCAGCGGCGTGTAGGTTGAACCATTGGTCTGGTTATGGATCACCGCATGACGGTGGAAGAAGGTGCCGCGGCCGGAGTCTTCGCCGGACAGACGAACCGGAATACCTTCGTCAACCAGCGTGGCGTAGGCCAGGTTTTCGGCACCGCCCCAGTCAAACAGCTTCTCGCCTGCCGCCATCGCCTGGCGGTCGGCGTAAATTTTCGCCACGCGGGACTGCATTTCGATACCTTCCGGTACCGTGCTGATGCGTTTGGCCAACTCCTGCAGACGTTTCGGCTCAACTTTATCCGGATAGCTCTCGTCCCACTCGTGGTTGAGGTACGGCGACCAGGTAAAGGAATGCATATTCATCGGACGCCATTCCTGCACCACGCATTCGCCGGCATCCAGCGCATCGCGGTAGAGGTTAACCTGCTCGGTCGCATCTTCCAGAGTCGCCACCTTCTCCTGCTCCAGCTTGTCAGCATAGATTTTGCGCGGAGTCGGATGCTTTTTGATCTTCTGATACATCAGCGGCTGGGTTGCGCTCGGCTCATCGGCTTCGTTGTGGCCGTGACGGCGGTAGCACACCAGATCAATGAAGACATCGCGTTTAAAGGTATTGCGGAAATCAAGCGCCAGACGGGTGACGAAGGCGACCGCTTCCGGATCGTCCGCGTTCACGTGGAAAATCGGCGCCTGCACCATTTTACCGATGTCGGTGCAGTACGGCGTTGAGCGCGCATCCAGCGGGTTAGAGGTCGTGAAGCCCACCTGGTTGTTGATAACGATGCGCACGGTACCGCCCACTTCGTAACCGCGGGCTTTGGACATGTTCAGAGTTTCCTGAACCACGCCCTGGCCGGTGACGGCGGCGTCGCCGTGGATGGTAATAGGCAGAACTTTGTTGCTGCTTGGCTCGTCCAGACGATCCAGACGGGCGCGTACGGAACCGATAACCACCGGGCTGACGATCTCGAGGTGCGACGGGTTAAACGCCAGCGCCAGGTGCACCAGACCGCCTTCGGTTTCCATATCGGAAGAGAAGCCCATGTGGTACTTCACGTCGCCGGTGCCGAGGTGTTCTTTATGTTTGCCCGCGAACTCGTCGAACAGGTCCTGCGGTTTTTTACCCAGCACGTTGACCAGCACGTTGAGACGGCCGCGGTGCGCCATGCCCAGCACCACTTCGCGGGTGCCGCTTTTGCCTGCATGGCGGATCATCTCTTTGAGCATCGGGATCAGGGCGTCGCCACCCTCCAGCGAGAAGCGCTTCGCCCCCGGGAATTTGGCGCCGAGGTAGCGCTCCAGACCTTCCGCGGCGGTCAGTTCGCTGAGGAAGCGTTTTTTCTCTTCCGCGGTAAAGCTCGCTTTGCCAGCTACCGATTCAATGCGCTGCTGGATCCAGCGTTTTTCTTCGGTAGAGGTGATATGCATGTATTCCGCGCCGATGGAGCCGCAGTAGGTTTGCTTGAGGGCGGCAATCAGCTCGCCCAGCTTCATAGTGTCTTTACCGATGGCAAATGAACCTACGTTATAGCTTTCCTGGAAATCGGCCTCGGTCAGATCGTGGTAGGCCGGATCGAGATCCGCCACTCTCTCTTGCTTCCACAGCCCCAGCGGATCGAGATTCGCATGCTGGTGGCCACGGAAACGGTATGCGTTGATGAGCTGCAGGACTTTAACCTGCTTCACATTGGTGTCTGGGTCGGAAATCGAAGAAGTGTAACGTGAGGCATCCTTCGCCAGTCGACGGAAATAATCACGCGTTTTGGAATGAAATTGATCCGGTTTAACTCCGGTGCCAGGTAACTGCTGGAACATTGAACGCCAGTTGGCGTCAACAGAGTCAGGATCGGTTAAGAAGTCTTCATAGAGCTGTTCTATCCAGCTCTGGTTCGAACCAGAGAGGTAAGAAGAGTCCAGCCAGGCTTTCATTGCGCCGTTCTGCATCGTGATCCCTTAAGCATTCATATGCTTATTTCGCCGTAGAAACTACCACGCACACCGAGTGCACGTGCCGGGGTTCACTTGTTGCGGACGAGTTGTGGTTTCTATCCGCTAAGGAACCTTTAAAAACTGCCATTAATCTTCAGCGTTCAGGCTGCGGTTGCGTTGGCTGCCTTCGCTTACCCCGGTCACATAGTTCACTATGCTCCCGGGGATGCGCTCAGTTGCCGCCTTACCTCGCACTGAACGCCTCGATTACTGGTACATCTTGTGGCGGTTTTTAAAGATTTCCTGCTATATCCCCCGGCGGCGCTAACGCTTGCCGGGGCTACTGCTTTGGTAGCCCGGATAAGCGCTAGCGCCATCCGGGACAGACCGTGTTGCTTACGCGCTGCGCTGCAGCAGCATCGACTTAATATGGCCGATGGCGCGCGTCGGGTTCAGCCCCTTCGGACACACACTGACGCAGTTCATAATGCTGTGACAGCGGAATACGCTGAAAGCATCGCTCAGGCCGTCCAGGCGCTCGCTGGTTTCGGTATCGCGACTGTCGATCAGGAAGCGATACGCGGCCAGCAGGCCAGCCGGGCCGATGAACTTGTCCGGGTTCCACCAGAACGACGGGCACGAGGTCGAACAGCAGGCGCACAGAATACACTCGTACAGCCCGTCGAGTTTCTCACGCTGCTCAGGCATCTGCAGATGCTCGCGAGCCGGAGGATTTTGCCCATTATTCAACAAGTAAGGCTTAATCTTCTCATATTGTGCATAGAATTGCCCCATGTCCACCACCAAATCACGGATAACCGGTAATCCTGGCAGCGGACGGATAACAATCTTCTTGCCCGGCTGATTCAGCGCGGAGATTGGCGTGATGCACGCCAAACCGTTTTTCCCGTTCATGTTTAGACCATCGGACCCGCAGACCCCTTCACGGCAGGAGCGGCGGAACGACAGCGACGGATCTTTTTCTTTCAGCTGGATCAGCGCATCCAGCAGCATCATGTCGCGACCTTCTTCCGCTTCAAGGGTGTAATCCTGCATGTGCGGAGCGTCGTCAACATCCGGGTTATAGCGATAAATTGAAAACTCGAGTTTCATTTTCCTGTCTCCGCATTAGTAAGTACGAATCTTCGGCGGGAATGCCGGACGCAGTTTCGGTTCCATATTGACGCTACGACGCGTCATGGATTCCGACTCTGGCAGGTACAGGGAATGGCACAGCCAGTTTTCATCATCACGATCCGGGAAGTCGAAGCGGCTGTGGGCGCCACGGCTCTCGGTACGGAAGTTAGCGGATACGGCGGTCGCGTAGGCGGTTTCCATCAGGTTATCCAGCTCCAGGCACTCAACGCGCTGGGTGTTGAACTCGCTGGAGGTATCGTCGAGACGGGCGTTTTTCAGGCGCTCGCGGATCACTTTCAGTTGCTCCAGACCTTTGTGCATCGCATCGCCTTCGCGGAACACCGAGAAGTTATGCTGCATACATTCCTGCAGCGCTTTACGAATCGCCACCGGATCTTCACCAGAGCGGGTGTTGTTCCAGCGGTTGAGGCGATCCAGCGAGCCTTCGATATCGGATTCGCTAGCGTCGCGCAGCGTGCCCTGCTCGGCAATGGATTCCTGCAGATGCAGGCCCGCCGCGCGGCCGAAGACCACCAGGTCGAGCAGCGAGTTGCCGCCCAGACGGTTGGCGCCGTGGACCGATACGCAGGCGATTTCGCCTACCGCGAACAGGCCCGGGATCACCACGTCTTCGCCCTTCTCATTCACGGTCAACGCCTGGCCGGTGACTTTGGTCGGGATACCGCCCATCATGTAGTGACAGGTTGGGATAACCGGGATCGGCTCTTTCACCGGATCGACGTGGGCAAAGGTACGGGAAAGTTCAAGGATACCCGGCAGACGAGATTCCAGAACCTCTTTACCGAGGTGATCCAGTTTCAGTTTCGCGTGCGGGCCCCACGGACCGTCGCAGCCGCGGCCTTCGCGGATTTCGATCATGATGGAACGCGCCACCACGTCACGGCCCGCCAGGTCTTTAGCGTTCGGGGCATAACGCTCCATAAAGCGTTCGCCGTGTTTGTTCAGCAGGTAACCGCCTTCGCCGCGGCAACCTTCGGTAACCAGAACCCCAGCCCCGGCGATACCGGTCGGGTGGAACTGCCACATTTCCATATCCTGCACCGGCACGCCGGCGCGGATGGCCATCCCGACGCCGTCACCCGTATTGATGTGGGCGTTGGTGGTGGACTGATAGATACGGCCTGCGCCGCCGGTCGCCAGCACGGTGGCGCGGGCTTTAAAGTAGACCACTTCGCCGGTCTCAATGCACAGGGCGGTACAACCGACTACCGCGCCGTCCTGGTTTTTCACCAGATCGAGGGCGTACCATTCGGAGAAGATAGTGGTGTGGTTTTTCAGGTTCTGCTGATACAGAGTGTGCAGCAGGGCGTGACCGGTACGGTCAGCCGCCGCCGCGGTACGCGCCGCCTGTTCGCCGCCGAAGTTCTTCGACTGGCCGCCAAACGGGCGCTGATAAATACGGCCATCGTCAAGACGAGAGAACGGCAGTCCCATGTGCTCCAGCTCAAGAATCGCTTCCGGACCGGTCTTACACATGTATTCGATGGCGTCCTGGTCGCCGATATAGTCCGACCCTTTTACGGTGTCGTACATATGCCATTCCCAGTTATCTTCATGGGAGTTACCGAGCGCGACGGTGATGCCACCCTGCGCGGATACGGTATGGGAACGGGTAGGGAAAACTTTGGAGAGCAGTGCACAGGTCTGTCCGCTCTGGGAAATTTGCAGCGCCGCGCGCATACCTGCGCCGCCGGCACCGATGACAACAGCATCAAACTCTCTGACTGGCAATTTCATTACACACCCCACACCACAACAAATCCATAAAGAACGTAAGCCACCAGCGCCACAACGATAGCCAGTTGCAGAACCAGGCGCAGAGCCAGTGGTTTAACGTAGTCCGTTAACACCTGCCACATCCCGATCCAGGCATGGATGAGAATGGAAACGAGAGCCAGCAGAGTGAAGACTTTAGTGAAGCCGGAGGCAAAGAATCCGGTCCACACTTCCCATGAGATTTCACCGGTGGTGGCGAAGAAGCCAACCATGTAGATGATGTAGAGGGTCAGAACGATGGCGGTAGCACGGACCAGGATAAAGTCATGTACGCCGTTGCGTCCCAGTGCTGAGGCGTTGCTTACCATACGAGGACTCCTGCGAGAAGTGAAAGCACGACAGTAATAACAAAAGAAATTTTGGCGGAACGTTTCCCTGCTTCGAGGGTTTCGTCAAGGTAGCCAAAGTCCATCATCAGATGGCGAATACCGACAACGACGTGATAGGCCAGCGCGGTGAGAATGCCCCACATGATGAACTTCACAAAGAAGCTATCCATGATGGAGGCCGCCGTCAGAAAACCTTCTGGGGAGGAAAGGCTGGTGCCCAGCAGCCAAAGCAGAATTCCGACCGCCACGAAGGTGATGACACCGGAAACGCGATGGAGAATGGACGCTATCGCCGTGATTGGGAACCGTATCGTTTGTAGATCCAGATTGACAGGTCTTTGTTTTTTCACATTTCTTACCATGAATAACGCCCACATGCTGTTCTTATTGTTTCCTTCCTCCGGTCTGCTTGCGGGTCAGACAGCGTCCTTTCTATAACCAGAAGTCATGTTAAAACGTCTTTTCAGGCATTAAAACATCACTAAACAACGCTGGGTGGCTCGGGATTGCAGGGTGTTCCGGAGACCTGGCCGCAGTATAGGCCGTTCACAAAATCATTACAATTAACCTACATATAGTTTGTTGGGTTTTCTCCGGAACAGTGATCAAGGTCACGATACCAACATTTTTTTAATTTTTAATCACCTGATTTGACAAATATTAAACATTCTTGTTACAACCATTACCAGTTAAATGCAATAATGCTCAAAAGTTATGGGGTCACTCTTTCACCTGAGAATAAGTTATGTAACAGTGTGTCAGTATTGACCGATGTAATCAGGACAGTTATTAGTGGTATATAGGTTTTAATATTCGGACTGCTAAAACGCTGATTTGCTGTTGTTTCACCGCAGCCCTGAAGGACGTGCCATCAAGCGCCGTTGCTCTGTACCCTGCCCTTTTCGCTGACGCAGAGCTGTGTGCAACATAACAAACTGGTAACGTATGCAGGCGCGGGCCGAAAGCAAATCCACCACCCGGCAGTCTTAAGCAATAAAGGCGCTAAGGAGACCATAAATGTCTGATGCTAAAGCAAAAATCACCCTGGGTGGTGACACTGCTATTGAACTGGATGTGCTAAAAGGCACGCTCGGTCAGGATGTTATTGATATTCGTAGTCTTGGTTCAAAAGGCGTATTTACCTTTGACCCAGGTTTCACATCAACGGCTTCTTGTGAATCTAAAATTACGTTTATCGATGGTGACGAGGGGATCCTGCTGCACCGCGGCTTCCCGATCGACCAGTTAGCGACCGAATCTAATTATCTTGAAGTCTGTTATATCCTGCTGTACGGCGAAAAGCCGACCCAGGCCGAATATGACGAATTCAAAACTACCGTCACCCGCCACACCATGATTCATGAGCAGATCACCCGTCTGTTCCACGCGTTCCGTCGCGATTCCCACCCGATGGCGGTGATGTGCGGGATCACCGGCGCGCTGGCGGCGTTCTATCATGATTCCCTCGACGTGAATAACCCGCGTCACCGCGAGATTGCCGCCTACCGTCTGCTGTCCAAAATGCCAACCATGGCAGCCATGTGTTACAAGTATTCTATCGGCCAGCCGTTTGTTTATCCGCGCAACGACCTCTCCTACGCCGGCAACTTCCTGCGCATGATGTTTGCGACACCGTGCGAAGAGTATGAAGTCAATCCGGTGCTGGAGCGCGCGATGGATCGTATTCTGATCCTGCACGCCGATCACGAGCAGAACGCGTCGACCTCCACGGTACGTACCGCGGGCTCCTCCGGCGCTAACCCGTTCGCCTGTATCGCTGCGGGCATCGCCTCCCTGTGGGGACCGGCACACGGTGGCGCCAACGAAGCGGCGCTGAAAATGCTGGAAGAGATCAGCTCCGTTGAGCACATTCCGGAATTTGTTCGTCGTGCGAAAGACAAGAATGACTCTTTCCGCCTGATGGGCTTCGGCCATCGTGTTTACAAAAACTACGATCCGCGCGCCACCGTGATGCGTGAAACCTGCCATGAAGTGCTGAAAGAGCTGGGCACCAAAGACGACCTGCTGCAGGTGGCCATGGAGCTGGAGCATATCGCGCTGAACGACCCGTACTTCATCGAGAAGAAACTGTATCCGAACGTCGACTTCTACTCCGGTATCATCCTGAAAGCGATGGGTATTCCGTCCTCCATGTTTACCGTTATCTTCGCCATGGCGCGTACCGTGGGCTGGATTGCGCACTGGAACGAAATGCACAGCGATGGCATGAAGATCGCCCGTCCGCGTCAGCTGTATACCGGCTACGCCAAACGCGATTTCCAGTCCGACATTAAGCGTTAATCTCACTGTCCGGATCATAAAAACGCGCCTGCTGGCGCGTTTTTTTATGCCTGATAACGCGCTTCATGCTGAAATCGCCCGCCAGCCGGCTTAATGCTGGCATCCTGGACACCAGTAAAATGGCCGCGAGGAGAGCGTCGTCTTCTCAATGATTCCCCCACAGCGTTCGCACCTTTCCCCATCGCGATGGAAGACCTTAAAGCGAAACAGCGCGCCATGATGCTTGTTGTCATCCACCAGACCGCGAGTACGATAGGACAGCCGCGGGATATCGAGCAGCGCGTGCGCCAGCGCATCCAGCTGACTGTCGCTCAGTTCAGCGGCTTTACGCTTACCGCTTAATCCCACCTGCCAGAGAATTTCCACCCGCAGATAGTTTCCGAGCCCGGCAAGAAAAGCCTGATCCAGCAGCAGGCCGGAAAACTGACGATTGCGGAATTTGGCCGACAGCAGCCGCGCTTTCACCTGCTCCGCGGTTAACGTCATGTCCAGCACGTCCGGTCCGACGCGCAGCAAGAACGGATGGTTGGCAACCTGCTCCGCCGTGAGGATATCAATGTCCGACGCGCTGTAGAGCAAAATCGCCTTGCTGGCGGTCTGCAGCCTGACGCGCAGTACGCGGTTCGATTGCGGCTCAACGCCGGCATCCACCACACGCCAGACGCCGTACAACTGGTTATGGCTATACAGGGTCAATCCGCCGGAGAAGTGGGTTAACAGGGCCTTGCCGCGGGTGGCGATATGGGTCACCCGCTGACCAGTTAGCTGAGTTTGATAGGGTTGCAACTGAGGAAAGGCGAACCAAACGTTGGTTAAGGGTTCGCCTTTGATTGCCGCCTCCAGTTTATCCGCCGCACGGCGGATCTCCGGACCTTCCGGCATACTGTCATCCTTCTGTTAATGGGTGGCGCCGCCGCCAATTTTGACATCGTCATCCTGTTCAAGAGCGACGGCAATCGCCGTTTCCAGCGCCGCGCGTACCGTCGCGACCGACATACTCGCCTGCCCCGGGTGGGCCGCCGCCTGTTCAGGCAGATACGGAATATGGATAAAACCGCCCTTCTGTCCGCGTTTTCCCTGCAGCTGATGCAGCAAACCATACATCACGTGATTGCAGACGAAGGTGCCCGCGGTTTGCGACACCGAGGCCGGGATCCCCTGCTGGCGCAGCGCGCTGACGATCGCTTTGATCGGCAGCGTACTGAAGCAGGCCGCAGGGCCATTAGCGACGATCGGCTCATCGATCGGTTGCTGGCCTTTATTGTCGGGGATCCGCGCATCATCGACATTGATCGCTACACGTTCGACGGTGATATCGACACGGCCGCCGGCCTGTCCGACGGCAATCGTCAGCCGCGGTTGATAGGTTTCCAGCGCCGCCTTCAGCACCGTCAGCGCTTCGCCGAATACGCAGGGTAACTGTTTAGCCACCACCTGCTGTCCGCGAATAATCATGCCATCCAGCTGCTTAACCACTTCCCATGAAGGATTAACCGTTTCGCCGCCGAACGGCTCAAAACCGGTAATCAATACGCCAGCCATCATCCCTCCTTACAGGAACATCAGGAAATAGAGTAAGAATACATTGACGATAAGCAACAGGATACCGGTCGGTATCTGGGCTTTAATCACCGCGTTTTTATCCGGCAGTTCCAGCAGCGCCGCCGGGACAATATTGAAGTTCGCCGCCATCGGCGTCATCAGCGTGCCGCAGTAGCCGGAAAACATACCAATCGCCGCCATTACCGCCGGATTGCCGCCGTGCTGCAGGACTAAAATCGGAATGCCAACTCCGGCGGTCACAATCGGGAAAGCGGCAAAGGCGTTGCCCATCACCATTGTCAGCACCGCCATGCCGATGGCATACACAGCCACGGCGATAAAGCGGTTATCGACCGCCAGATAGTGCTCGGTCAGCCATGAAATGCTGGTTCCGACGCCCGCCGCGGTAAACAGCAGCCCCAGCACCGCGAGGATTTGCGGCAGGATAAAGGCCCAGCCGACGGAATCAAGCAAACGGCGCGCTTCCTGCATTGGCTGCGCCACCGTTTCATGCGTCATACGAATCGCCATCGCCAGGCCAATCAGCGTACCGACAGTCATCGAGAACAGAGTAATCAGCGTCGCGTGGTTGCCCGGCCCGAAGAGCGCCACCTGCCATGAGGGCAGATTGTTAAACAGCAGTACGCCAATGACGGTGACGACCGGAATCGCCAGCGCCGGAAAGAAAAGTTTGTTGCCGAGGCGTTTCGCGCTGGCGGTTTTCTCTTCCTGGGTACGCTGATGGTAGCTGCCGAGGCGCACGCCGCCAAAACCGGCGATCAGCGCCAGGACGACCACCACCCCGCCGACAGCGATATTCACCGTACGCTTATCGCCCACCAGTTGATATGTCCAGTCGCCGAGCAAGAACACCAGCCCGTACAGGCCCCAGAACAGACCGGTTGTCAGACGCCGCGGATTGCTTTTGTCGCGCCAGGACATGATAGCCACGACCAGCAGTACCGCTCCGGCCAGCCAGTATAAATAGGTTTGCTGGAAATTCATGCCGCACCGCCTTTCGCCTGTCCGGCGTTTATCCGGTCCAGCTCGCGCTGGAGATGGCGATCGAGTCGCCACAGGCGCGCGGCGTGGATCAGAAAGGCGCAGATCGCCGTCGGGATCCCCCACAGGGCAATATGCAACGGTTCTGTCTGGATCCCACCCGACTCCAGCATAAAGTTGTGCATGAAGATGATCGCGCCGAAGGCGACAAAAATATCTTCGCCGAAGAACAGCCCGACGTTATCGGTTGCCGCCGACATCGCGCGCAGGCGGTAGCGTACATTGCCCGGCAGCGGGCCAAAGCGCTTTTCCGCCGCCCCCTCCGCCATCGGCGCCAGCAGCGGGCGCACCATTTGCGGATGTCCGCCGAGGCTGGTCAACCCCAGAGCGGCGGTGGCTTCGCGCACAAACAGATAGACGATCAGCAGACGTCCGGCGGTCGCGCTATGGATCTTCGCGATCCACGCCTGCGCCCGCTCTTTCAGACCATGGCGCTCCAGCAGCCCGATCACCGCCAGCGGCAGCAGCAGAATAAACGGCAGATTACGGGTATTCAGGAAGCCCTCGCCCAGTTTCTCCAGAATAGTGGCTATTGGCATATGCGCCGCCACGCCGGTGACGATCCCGGAGATAATCACCACCAGCACCGGGTTAAAGCGTAATACAAAACCGACCACAATCACGGCAATGCCGATTAGCGGCCAGAGGGATATCGCCTCTTGCATAATAACGTCCTGTTCAGTTGTGAGTATTGTGAGTGTTGTTAATTATTTGATTTAATTATTATTAATAACTTAGGCGGACTATTACTCGAGGTCCGCGCTGACGTCGATATTCCGCCCGGCAAACGCGGCGCGCAAGCGTCGGGCGAAATCGAGCGCGTGAGCGCCATCGCCATGCAGGCAGACCGTTTCCGCCTTAACATGCGCCCATTCGCCGCTCAGGCTGCGCACCCGATTGTGCTGCACCATTTCCAGCGTTTGCGCCAGCGCCTGCTCTTCGCTCTCAATCAGCGCGCCCGGTTGGCTGCGCGGCACCAGGCTGCCGTCGGCCTGATAGCCGCGATCGGCGAAGACTTCCTGGCGCGTCGTCAACTGATAATGCTGTCCGGCGCGGATAAGCTCGCTGCCCGCCAGCCCAACCAGCACCAGGTCGGCGTCGGCATCGCGCACCGCACGGGCGATAGCGTCGGCCAAAGGCGGCTCTTTCGCCGCCTGGTTGTACAACATGCCATGCGGTTTGACGTGCCGCAGCTCGCCCCCCTGGGCGTGTACGATTGCCGCCAGCGCGCCAATTTGGTACAGCACCTGGGCGTAGACCGTCTCTGGCGGTAACTGCATCGCGGTTCGACCGAAATTTTCCCGGTCCGGGAAGCTCGGGTGTGCGCCAATAGCGACGCCGTTTTTCAGCGCCTCGCGCACGCATTGCTGCATGAGAACCGCATCGCCGGCGTGAAAGCCGCAGGCGATATTGGCGGAAGAGACCAGCTGCAGCAGCGCGCTATCGCTGGCGCAGCCTTCGCCGAGGTCGGCATTTAAATCAATTTTCATCGCTTAATCTCCAGGCCAGTTGTTCAAGGTAGCGCTGCTGGTCGGCGCGCGCTTTTAGCGCTTCCTCCAGCGAACAGGGGGTGAAATGGATCGGCTGACCTAGCGGAATTTGCGCCAGTTGGTACATATCGGCTTCAATAATGCAGGCTATACGCGGATAGCCGCCGGTGGTTTGCGCATCGTTCATCAACACAATCGGCTGGCCGTTATGCGGTACCTGTACCACGCCGGGCAGCAGGCCATGAGAGAGCATTTCCCGGTCGGTTGTGCGCCTGAGCGGCTGCCCCTGCAGGCGGTAGCCCATACGGTTGCTTTGCGGACTCAGCTTCCACGGCGAGCGCCAGAAAGACTCCTGCGACACGCTGTCGAATTCGTGATACTCCGGCCCCGGCAGCGCGCGAATAATATTGCCTATCGGCAGCTGTTTAACGCCGCGCGAGGCGCTAAAGCGGCGGGACGATTTCCCAATCTTCACTTGATCGCCATCCTGCAACCGGCGCCCTTCGATTCCGCCGATACCGACTTTCAGATCGGTAGAGCGGGAACCTAAAACTTCAGGGACATCAATACCGCCCGCGACCGCCAGATAGCTGCGGATCCCATGCTGAGGATTTTTCAGCACCAGCCGCTGCCCGGCCTTCGCCTCCATTCGCCAGCCCAACCAGACCGGCGCGCCGTCGAGCGTCGCTTCACAGGCGGCGCCGGTCAACGCGAACCAGCAGTGGCGGGTAAACTGCACATCGACCTGACCCAGCGTAATTTCCAGCGCCGCCGCCTCCGGCGCATTGCCCACCAGCAGATTGGCAATGGTCATCGCCGGTTTATCCAGCGCGCCGCAGCGGCTAATCCCCCACTGGCGCTGGCCTTCCCGGCCGCCATCCTGTACCGAGGTATACATGCCGGCGCGGATAAATTTCAACATACCCCCTCCTTCTGCGGCACAAAGCGCACGCGATCGCCGGAACGCAGCAGCACCGGCTCTTCACGTTTTGGATCGAATAATGCCAGCGGCGTGCGCCCCAGCAGCTGCCAGCCGCCCGGCGTCGCCAGCGGATAAATACCGGTTTGCGATCCGCCGATACCGACGGATCCCGCCGGTACCAGTACGCGCGGCTCGGCGCGACGCGGCATCGCCAGCTGCTCCGGCAGGCCGCCAAAATACGGAAACCCCGGCTGGAAACCCAGAAACCACACCATATACTCCACCGAAGAGTGCAGTTCGACCACCTGCTTTTCGCTCAACCCGCTATGGCGCGCGACGTCGCCAAGATCTGGTCCCGCCTCGCCGCCGTAGATAACCGGGATACTTATCTCACGGGATTCCGGCTCCAGCGCATCGCTCTCTTCCCACCAGCGCTGCAGCTTGTCAATCGCCTCCCACGCCATCTCCTGCGGACGACGCAGCACAACGGTGATGTTGTTCATCCCCGGGATCACTTCAACCACCTCTTCGCGATCGGTCAACCGCTGCGTCAGGCCCCAGATACGTTTTTGGCTCTCCAGGGTCACCGGAGGCTCAAGCTCCAGGACCACCGCCGTTTCACCTAACAGATAACAACGCGCTCGCTGCACTTTCTTCTCTCCCGTCAGGCAGGGTTAGGAATATCAATAAAGGTAACGTCCAGATCGGTCGTTTCCGTCAGCCATTCGCTGAGGGCGCGAATGCCGCCCCGCTCGGTGGCGTGGTGGCCGGCGGCATAAAAATGCAGGCCCTGCTCGCGGGCAGAGTGAATAGTTTGTTCCGACACCTCGCCGGTGATAAAGGCGTCCACGCCAAAGCGCGCCGCGGCGTCGATAAAGCTCTGGCCGCCGCCGGTACACCAGGCGACGCGGCTGACGGTGTCCGGCCCGGTATCGCCGCACCACAGCGGCTTGCGCCCCAGTCGCGCTTCGATCCACGAGGCCAGTTCGAGGCCGGAAACCGGCATCGACAGCTCGCCCCAAGGCACCAGCGGTTCGATTTCGCCGAGCACGTTAATCCCCAGCAGATGCGCCAGCTGCGCGTTATTGCCCAGCTCCGGATGGGCATCCAGCGGCAGGTGCCAACCGTAGAGATTGATATCGTTGGCCAGCAGGGTTTTCAGGCGACGGCGCTTCATGCCTCGGATCACTGGCGATTCGTTTTTCCAGAAATAGCCGTGATGAACAATCACCGCGTCCGCCTGCAGACGGACGGCCTCATCCAGCAGCGCCTGGCAGGCCGTCACTCCGGTGACGATCTTGTGCACCGTTTCGCGTCCTTCCACCTGCAGACCGTTAGGGGCGAAGTCACTGATGGCCGCACTATTGAGCTTGTCGTTAATCAGTTGTTCCAGTTCGCTATTTTTCATCGCCACTCCAGCAGATAATCAGGTTATACAAAGGCATAACATAACCATATCCATTCGGGTCGTCGATAGTCCGCTACCGTCACTGACCATGACTTTTTAACGAATCCCGCAATTTGTCTATTCATCCCGCCGCGCATTAGTGTATATTTATGCACTAATAAAGCATATTAAATAATCAGAAAGCCCCTAAAGCCATGAATATGACTGATAAATCGCTATTCATGCAGAACGATCGACTTTCGCTTTACGCCAGGAAACACACTTCATATGCAGACAACATCATCGCAACCGCGGGCGATCTACTACGTCGTGGCGCTGCAAATCTGGGAGTATTTTAGCTTTTACGGCATGCGCGCCCTGCTGATCCTCTATCTCACCAATCAGCTCAAATATGACGATAACCATGCCTACGCCCTGTTCAGCGCCTACTGTTCGCTGGTCTATGTGACGCCGATCCTCGGCGGCTATCTGGCCGATAAGCTGTTAGGCAACCGGATGGCGGTCATGCTCGGCGCGCTGCTGATGGCCATTGGCCATCTGGTGCTCGGGGCCAGCGAAACCGCTCCGCTTTTCCTGTACCTGTCGCTGGCGATCATCGTCTGCGGCTACGGGTTGTTTAAATCCAACGTCAGCTGTCTGCTGGGCGAGCTGTACGAACCCGCCGATCCGCGTCGCGATGGCGGCTTTTCGCTGATGTATGCCGCCGGCAATATCGGCTCGATTATCGCGCCGATCGCCTGCGGCTACGTACAGGAGGAGTATAGCTGGGCGATGGGCTTTGCCCTGGCGGCCATCGGCATGGTCGCGGGGCTGGTGATTTTCCTCTGCGGCAACCGTCATTTCCAGCATACCGCTGGCGTCAACCGCCAGGCGCTGTGCGCGCGCCGCTTCCTGCTGCCAAACTGGGGCTGGCTGCTGGTGTTGCTGGTTACCGCCCCGCTGCTGATTGCGGTACTGTTCTGGCAGGAGTGGTCGGTGTATGCCCTGATCGTGGCCACGGCCATTGGCCTCGCGGTACTGGCGCGGATCTACCTGCGCGCCGAAACCGATAAACAGCGCAAGGATCTGCGCCTGATCGTCGTCCTGACCGCCTTCAGCCTGCTGTTCTGGGCCTTCGCCCAACAGGGCGGGAGCTCCATCAGCCTGTATATTGACCGCTTCGTTAACCGCCATATCATGAGCTACGAAGTCCCTACCGCTATGTTCCAGTCAATCAACGCCTTCGCGGTGATGCTCTGCGGGATGGTGCTGGCGTGGCTGGTGAAAGAGAGCGTGAACGGCAATCGCACCGTGCGCATCTGGGGGAAATTTGCCCTCGGTCTGGGCCTGATGAGCGCCGGGTTCTGCATTTTGACCCTCAGCGCCCGCTGGTCGGCGGCCTATGGTCAGTCGTCCATGCCGCTGATGGTGCTGGGTCTGGCGGTGATGGGCTTTGCCGAACTGTTTATCGACCCGGTCGCGATGTCGCAGATCACCCGCATTGAGATCCCGGGTGTCACTGGGGTGCTGACCGGTATTTATATGCTGCTCTCAGGGGCCATCGCCAACTATCTGGCCGGCGTTATCGCCGACCAGACCTCGCAGGCGTCATTCGACGCCGCCGGAGCGGTGAACTACTCCATTGACGCCTACATTACCGTCTTCAGCCAGATCACCTGGGGCGCGCTGGCCTGCGTCGGCGTGGTGCTGGTCATCTGGCTGTATCATTCGCTGAAAGTCAGGACCCGCCGTCTGGCGGTGGAGTAATTCCTTTTCTGGCGGCCTCCCAGGCCGCCAGCGTCTCCTGCCGCGCCTGCTTGTGATCAACTATCGGGCGCGAATAATCCAGCGTGATCCCTTGTTTATCCGCCCACGCCCACGGCTGATGCAGGGCCTTCTCCGGCACCTTTGCCAGCTCCGGCAGCCAGCGACGTATAAACACCCCCTGTTTATCAAACTTTTCGCCCTGGGTTGTGGGGTTAAATATGCGGAAATAGGGCGCGGCGTCGGTGCCCGTTGAAGCCGCCCACTGCCAGCCGCCGTTATTCGCCGCCAGGTCGCCATCAATCAGCTGGCTCATGAAATAGCGCTCGCCCGCCCGCCAGTCGAGGCGCAAATCTTTGGTCAGGAAGCTGGCGACAATCATGCGCAACCGGTTATGCATCCAGCCGGTGGCGTTCAGCTGGCGCATGGCGGCATCGACTATCGGAAAACCGGTCTCCCCGCGCTGCCAGGCCTGCAGGGCGGCCTCCTCTGCGCGCCAGGCGACCTTATCTGTCCAGGCAGTAAATGGCCGTCCTTTACAGAGCTTCGGATAGTAGACCATCAGATGGCGGTAAAACTCGCGCCAGATCAGCTCGTTAAGCCAGGTGGCGCCGGCTCCGCCGTCCAGCGCGGCGGGATGTTCCGTCAGCAGACGATGCAGGCACTGGCGGGGGGACAGCACGCCGATGGCCAGGCAGGGCGACAGGCGACTGGTCCCTTCCACGGCCGGGAAGTCGCGCTGCCCCTCGTAATCCGCCGCCGCTTGCTGACAAAACGCGCGCAGACGCGCCAGCGCCGTTTTTTCATCCGCGGCAAACAGCAGCCCGTCAAACGGCGTTTGCGGGTAGTTAAGCTCAGGCAGCGGCGGCGCCTGGCGGGCAGGCGCCTGGCGCGGCTTCGGGGCCGCCACGCACGCCGGCAGCCCGTCCCGCAGACGGCGAATAAACGCATTTTTAAACGGGGTGAAGACTTTATACATTTCGCCGCCACCGGTCAGTACGCTGCCGGGCGGCAACAGGACGCTGTCGTCAAAGCCCTGGCAAATCACGTCGCACAAGGTGTTCTCAACGGCGGCATCGCGCTGGCGTTCATTGAATTCGTACTGATAGTTGTAGAACAGGTGACTGACCTGATGCTGCTGGCAAAAATCGGCCAGCCGTTCGACGCTGGCGGTAAAATCGTCCGCCTCTTCTACCCACAGCGGTATGCCCCGTTCCGCCAGCGCGGCATGCAGACTCTGTAAATGGCTGGCGATAAAAGCGGCCTGCCGTGGCGCCAGGTGATGTTCACGCCACTGCCCCGGGGTGGCGATATACAGCGCCAGCACCTGCGCCTGCGGATCGCGGCAGGCGGCAGCCAGCGCCAGGTTATCGTGAATGCGTAAATCCGTGCGTAACCAGACCAGATGGGTGGCCATATCACTCCTTATTATCCGTCAGCAATACTCATCTTATGATCTAAGCCGGCAAAAATAGCGCGCTCCGGCAAAATACGCACCTGCCAATTCCAAGGCGGCGCATAAAAACGAGTGTAGACAAGCGGCGAAAAAAAACCGCCGGGGCAACCCGGCGGTCTTGTTATTTTCTTCGCAGCAGGAGGATTAATAGAAATCGTGAGCGGCTTTCTCCGCCTGCGCCATCCACACCGGCTGCTCGCTGGTTTTCGACCACACCCGGTGCAGCCAGCTGTAGTAGCGGGCGCGATCTTTCCAGAACAGTATCACCGGCAGCGCTGCGACGCCAGCCACGACGGCGAAAGCACGACGCAGCAAAATAATATGAGCAGGATAAGCTTTGTACAACGCCATCATTTCTCTCCCCTTTGTCAGGCCGGCAAGCAGCGCCGGTAAAATTAATCATGTTTGTCTGAGCAAAATAATACCGCTCTGCTTGTAATTTTACTACTCATCCGACCACTAAAAAGCACGTATTTATACTTAATTTACATTCGCCACGTAAATTAGTTACGAAAAAGTTAAATTAATACTAACCATCAGTTAATTTGTGCCTTTGTCATTTTTATACTTTTTTTACACCGCACCCGCGGATTTTTGCGAAATCTTTGCGCCGTAATTTCTATCCTCCAGGTAAATCGAAAACACACCCGGAGGTGGATTGTGACTGCAGGCGTACTCACTGGCGTTGGGCTGGTGTTCCTGTTACTGGCTTATCTGGTTTATGCCTTGATACATGCGGAGGCATTCTGATGGCTGCCCAGGGATTTTTATTATTAGCCAGCTATCTGCTGGTATTGCTGGTGCTGGCGCGCCCGCTGGGGATGTGTCTGGCGAGAATGGTGAACGATATCCCGCTTCCCGGCCTGGCCGGCGTCGAGCGCGTCCTGTGGCGCGTGGCCGGGATCCGCGCCGAGGAGATGGGCTGGCTGCAGTATTTGCTGGCGATCCTGCTGTTTAACGCCCTCGGCGGCCTGGCGCTGTTTGCCCTGCTGATGCTCCAGGGCGTGCTGCCGTTTAACCCGCAGCACCTGCCGGGGCTGTCATGGGATCTGGCGCTCAATACCGCGATCAGCTTTGTCAGCAATACCAACTGGCAGGCTTACGCCGGCGAAAGCACCATGAGTTATCTCAGCCAGATGGTCGGCCTGACGGTGCAGAATTTCCTCTCCGCCGCCACCGGCATCGCCGTGGTCTTCGCCCTGACCCGCGCCTTCGCCCGGCAGAAAATGTCGACCCTCGGCAATGCCTGGGTCGATCTGACGCGCATTACCCTGTGGCTGCTGCTGCCGCTCTCTCTGCTGGTGGCCCTGTTCTTTATTCAGCAGGGCGTGCCGCAGAATCTGCAGGCCTACCAGCCCTTTACCACCCTCGAAGGGGTGCACCAGCTGCTGCCGATGGGGCCTGTCGCCTCACAGGAAGCGATTAAGCTGCTGGGCACTAACGGCGGCGGTTTCTTCAATGCCAACTCCGCCCATCCGTTTGAAAACCCGACCGCGCTGACCAATCTCGTGCAGATGCTGGCGATCTTCCTGATCCCGGCGGCGCTGTGCTTCGCCTTCGGCGAGGTGGTAAGCGATCGGCGTCAGGGACGCGCCATCCTGTGGGCAATGACGCTGATCTTTATCCTCTGCGTCGCCGTGGTGATGTGGGCGGAGACCCGCGGCAATCCGCATCTGCTGACGCTGGGTGCCGACAGCAGCCTGAATATGGAAGGAAAAGAGAGTCGCTTCGGTATTCTCGCCAGCAGTCTGTTCGCGGTGATCACCACCGCCGCCTCCTGCGGCGCGGTCAATGCCATGCATGACTCCTTCACCGCGCTGGGCGGCATGGTGCCGATGTGGCTGATGCAGATTGGCGAAGTGGTATTCGGCGGCGTCGGCTCGGGCCTGTACGGCATGCTGCTGTTCGTTATGCTGGCGGTATTTATCGCCGGGCTGATGGTCGGCCGCACCCCGGAGTACCTCGGGAAGAAAATCGATGTCCGGGAAATGAAAATGATCGCCCTCGCCATTCTGGTCACCCCGACGCTGGTGTTGCTCGGCACGGCGCTGGCGATGATGACCGACGCCGGCCGCGCCGGGATGTTCAACCCTGGACCGCACGGCTTTAGCGAAGTGCTGTACGCCGTCACCTCGGCGGCCAATAACAACGGCAGCGCCTTCGCTGGCCTGGGCGCGGCGACGCCGTTCTGGAACCTGCTGCTGGCGTTCTGCATGCTGGTCGGCCGCTTCGCCGTCATCATTCCGGTGATGGCCATCGCCGGCTCGCTGGTGGCGAAGAAAATTCAACCGGCCAGCCCCGGCACCCTGGCCACTCACGACGCCCTGTTTATCGGTTTACTGATCGGCACCGTGCTGCTGGTGGGCGCCCTGACCTTTATTCCTGCGCTGGCGCTTGGCCCGCTGGCTGAACACTTTTCCTTACTTTGAGCGATGCGGAGCACCCTGTTATGAGTCGCAAACAATTAGCCCTGCTGGAGCCGACGCTGGTGCGCCAGGCGCTGCTGGATGCCGTGAAAAAACTCAGCCCGATGGTGCAATGGCGCAATCCGGTGATGTTTATCGTCTGGGTGGGCAGTCTGTTAACTACCCTGCTGGCGATCGCCATGGCTGGCGGCGCCCTGACCGGTAGCGCCACCTTTACCGCCGCCGTCAGTATCTGGCTGTGGTTTACCGTGCTGTTCGCCAACTTTGCCGAAGCGATGGCGGAAGGCCGCAGCAAAGCCCAGGCCAACAGCCTGAAAGGGGTGAAAAAAACGGCCTTCGCCCGCAAACTGCGCGCCCCGCAGCATGACGCGCCGGTCGACCACGTGCCGGCGGAAGACCTGCGCAAAGGCGACGTGGTGCTGGTGGAAGCCGGGGATATTATCCCCTGCGATGGCGAAGTCATCGAAGGCGGCGCCTCGGTGGACGAAAGCGCCATTACCGGCGAATCTGCCCCGGTGATCCGTGAATCCGGTGGCGATTTTGCCTCGGTGACCGGCGGGACACGCATTCTCTCCGACTGGCTGGTGATCCGCTGCAGCGTGAACCCGGGAGAAACCTTCCTCGACCGGATGATCGCCATGGTGGAAGGCGCCCAGCGCCGTAAAACGCCGAACGAGATCGCCCTGACGATCCTGCTGATCGCCCTGACGCTGGTGTTCCTGCTGGCCACCGCCACCATCTGGCCCTTCTCGGCGTGGAGCGGCAATGCGGTCAGCGTTACCGTACTGGTCGCCCTGCTGGTGTGCCTGATCCCGACCACCATCGGAGGGCTACTGTCGGCCATCGGCGTCGCCGGGATGAGCCGTATGCTCGGCGCCAACGTGATCGCCACCAGCGGCCGCGCGGTGGAAGCCGCTGGCGACGTCGATGTTCTGCTGCTGGATAAAACCGGGACTATTACTCTCGGCAACCGCCAGGCCTCCGCCTTCCTGCCGACGCGCGGCGTGGAAGAGCGAACCCTCGCCGACGCCGCCCAGCTCTCCTCGCTGGCGGATGAAACCCCTGAGGGGCGCAGCATCGTGGTGCTGGCGAAACAGCACTTTAACCTGCGCGAACGCGATCTGCAGTCGCTGCACGCCACCTTTGTCCCCTTTACCGCGCAAACGCGGATGAGCGGCATCAATATCGATCAGCGCATGATCCGCAAAGGGTCGGTGGACGCCATTCGCCGCCACGTGGAGGCCAACGGCGGCCACTTCCCTGCCGATGTCGATAAACAGGTGGAAGAGGTCGCCCGCCAGGGTGCCACGCCGCTGGTGGTCGCCGAAGGGGAAAAGGTGCTGGGGATTATTGCGCTCAAAGATATCGTCAAAGGCGGCATCAAAGAACGTTTCGCCCAGCTGCGCAAAATGGGCATTAAAACGGTGATGATCACCGGCGATAACCGCCTGACCGCCGCGGCGATCGCCGCCGAGGCCGGCGTCGATGATTTCCTCGCCGAAGCGACGCCGGAAGCCAAGCTGGCGCTGATCCGCCAGTACCAGTCGGAAGGTCGTCTGGTGGCGATGACCGGCGACGGCACCAACGACGCGCCCGCGCTGGCTCAGGCCGACGTGGCGGTAGCCATGAACTCCGGCACCCAGGCGGCGAAGGAAGCGGGCAACATGGTCGACCTGGATTCCAACCCCACCAAGCTGATTGAGGTGGTCCATATCGGCAAACAGATGTTAATGACGCGCGGCTCGCTGACCACCTTCAGTATTGCCAACGACGTGGCGAAATATTTCGCCATTATTCCGGCGGCGTTTGCCGCGGTCTATCCTCAGCTGGCCATGCTGAACGTGATGGGCCTGCATTCGCCCTCATCGGCGATCCTCAGCGCCGTTATCTTCAACGCGCTGATCATCGTCTTCCTGATCCCGCTGGCCCTGAAAGGCGTCAGCTATCGCCCACTCTCCGCCTCGGCGATGCTGCGCCGCAACCTGTGGATCTACGGCCTCGGCGGTCTGCTGGTGCCCTTTATCGGTATTAAAGCCATCGACCTGCTGCTGACCCTGAGCGGTCTGGTGTGAGGAACAAACTATGTCATTGATTCGTCCGGCACTTGTGCTATTTATTCTGTTAACGCTGCTCACCGGCGGCGTCTATCCTCTGCTTACCACCAGCCTGGGACAATGGTGGTTTAACTCACAGGCCAACGGCTCGCTGATCCGCCTGAACGGTGAAGTGCGCGGCTCGGCGCTGATTGGCCAGAACTTCACCGCCGCAGGCTATTTCCAGGGCCGCCCGTCGGCCACCGCGGAGACGGCGGATAATCCCATGGCCTCTGGCGGCAGCAACCTCGCCGCCAGCAACCCGGCGCTGGATAAAGCGGTGAGCGAGCGCGTGCAGGCCCTGCGCGCCGCCAACCCGGACGCCGACCCGCGGGTGCCGGTCGAACTGGTCACCACCTCGGCGAGCGGTCTCGATAACAACCTGACTCCGGCCGCCGCGCTGTGGCAGGTGCCCCGGGTGGCTCAAGCGCGCCAGCTGAGCGTTGAGCAGGTAACCCAGTTGGTGAATCAGGCCACACAAACCCCGCTGCTGAGCTTCCTTGGCCAGCCGGTGGTCAATATACTGCAACTCAATATGGCGCTGGATGCCCTGAAGGATAAGTAAATGAGTGACGAGCCGCTGCGCCCGGACCCTGACCGCCTGCTGCAGCACACCGCCGCCCCGCATCGCGGCAAACTGAAAGTGTTCTTTGGCGCCTGCGCCGGGGTGGGGAAAACCTGGGCGATGCTGGCGGAAGCGCAGCGGCTGCGCGCCCAGGGGCTGGATATTCTGATTGGCGTGGCGGAGACCCACGGCCGTAAAGAGACCGCCGCGATGCTGCAGGGCCTGAGCACTCTGCCGCCGCGGCGGCTTGCCCATCGCGGGCGGTACGTCTATGAGTTCGATCTCGACGCCGCCCTCGCCCGCCGTCCGGCGCTGATTCTGGTAGATGAGCTGGCGCACAGCAATGCGCCAGGCTCCCGCCATCCAAAGCGCTGGCAGGATGTGGATGAACTGCTGGAGGCCGGGATAGATGTTTTCACTACCGTTAACGTCCAGCATCTGGAAAGCCTGAATGACGTCGTCAGCGGGATCACCGGCGTGCAGGTGCGGGAGACGGTTCCCGATCCCTTCTTTGACGCCGCGGACGACGTGGTGCTGGTGGACCTCCCCCCTGACGATCTGCGCCAGCGGCTCAATGAGGGCAAAGTCTACATCGGCGGCCAGGCCGAGCGCGCTATCGAAAACTTTTTCCGCAAGGGCAATCTGATTGCGCTGCGCGAGCTGGCCCTGCGCCGCACCGCCGACCGCGTCGATGAGCAGATGCGCGCCTGGCGCGACCGCCAGGGCCAGGAGAAAGTCTGGCACACCCGCGATGCGATCCTGCTCTGTATTGGGCACAACACCGGCAGCGAAAAGCTGGTGCGCGCCGCCGCCCGGCTCGCCGCCCGCCTGGGCAGCGTCTGGCATGCGGTGTATGTCGAGACCCCTTCCCTGCACCGGCTGCCGGAAGGCCGGCGGCGGGCTATTCTCGCCGCGCTGCGTCTGGCCCAGGAGCTGGGGGCCGAAACCGCCACCCTCTCCGACCCGTCGGAAGAGAAAGCGGTCCTCCATTACGCCCGCGAACATAACCTCGGCAAAATCGTCATTGGCCGCCAAAGCAAGCGCCGCTGGTGGGATCGCAGCGGCTTCGCCGATCGTCTGGCTCGCCATGCGCCGGACCTCGATCTGGTGGTGATCGCCCTCGATGAGAAACCCTTCCCCCTTGCCGCACGCGCCAGCGACAGCCGTCCGGCGCTGGAGAAATGGCGCCTGCAGCTGCAGGGCTGCGCGGTGGCGGTGGCGCTATGCGCCATCATTACCCTGGTGGCCATGCAGTGGTTGATGGCCTTCGAAGCCGCCAACCTGGTGATGCTCTATCTGCTGGGGGTGGTGCTCATCGCCCTGGTCTATGGCCGCTGGCCATCGGTGCTGGCGACGGTGATCAACGTCATCAGCTTCGATCTCTTTTTTGTCGCCCCGCGCGGAACGCTGGCGGTGTCGGATGTCCAGTATCTGCTCACCTTCGGCGTGATGCTCACCGTGGGCCTGCTTATCGGCAACCTCACCGCCGGCGTGCGCTACCAGGCGCGGGTGGCGCGCTACCGCGAACGCCGTACCCGCCATCTGTATGAGATGTCTAAAGCGCTGGCGGTGGGTCGCAGCCAGCAGGATATCGCCACCACCAGCGAGCGGTTTATCGCCTCCACCTTTCAGGCCCGCAGCCAGCTGCTGCTCCCGGACGCCCAGGGAAAACTGCTGCCCTTAACCCACCAGCCAGGGCTGACCCCGTGGGATGATGCCATCGCCCGCTGGAGCTTTGATAAGGGGCAGCCTGCCGGCGCCGGCACCGATACCCTGCCCGGCGTGCCGTATCAGATCTTGCCCCTGAAGAGCGCCGCCCGCACCTGGGGACTACTGGTGGTGGAACCGGAGAATCTGCGCCAATTGATGATCCCGGAGCAGCAGCGGCTGCTGGAGACCTTTACCCTGCTGGTGGCCAGCGCCCTGGAGCGCCTCACCCTGACCGCCAGCGAAGAGCAGGCCCGGCTGACCAGCGAGCGGGAAAGCCTGCGTAACTCGCTGCTCGCCGCCCTGTCGCACGATCTGCGTACTCCGCTAACCGTGCTGTTTGGCCAGGCGGAAATTCTGACCCTCGATCTGGCCAGCGAAGGTTCAAAACATGCCCCGCAGGCCAACGAAATCCGCCAGCATGTGCTCAACACCACCCGGCTGGTGAACAACCTGTTGGATATGGCGCGGATCCAGTCCGGCGGCTTTAATCTGCATAAGGAGTGGCTGACGCTGGAGGAAGTGGTCGGCAGCGCGCTGCGCATGCTCGAGCCAAGCCTCGGCGGCCAGCATATTCAGCTGGATTTACCCGATCCCCTCCAGCTGGTGCATGTCGACGGGCCGCTGTTCGAGCGGGTGCTGATCAACCTGCTGGAAAATGCCCATAAGTATGCCGGCGCCCGGGCGAGCATCGGCATCCGCGCCGAGGCGGACGCCCGGCAGCTGTCGCTGGAGGTATGGGATAACGGTCCTGGGATCCCGGCAGGCCAGGAACAGACTATCTTTGATAAATTCGCCCGCGGCAACAAAGAGTCGGCGATCCCTGGCGTCGGGCTGGGCCTTGCCATCTGTCAGGCCATCGTCGACGTCCACGGCGGGACCATCTCCGCCAGCAACCGGCCCGAGGGCGGCGCCTCATTCCGTGTTACACTGCCGGGAGAAACGCCCCCTGAACTGGAAGAGCTACCTGAGGAATTGTGATTAACGTTCTGATTATCGAAGACGAACACGCTATCCGACGCTTTCTGCGCACCGCGCTGGAAGCCGACGGCATGCGCGTATTTGAAGCGGAAACCCTGCAGCGTGGGCTGATTGAAGCCGCCACCCGTAAGCCCGACCTCGCGATCCTCGATCTCGGCCTGCCGGATGGTGACGGCATTGATTTTATTCGCGACCTGCGTCAGTGGAGCCAGATGCCGATTATCGTCCTGTCAGCGCGTAGCGAAGAGCATGACAAAATTGCCGCCCTGGATGCCGGCGCCGATGACTACTTAAGTAAACCCTTTGGCATCGGCGAGCTGCAGGCCCGCCTGCGCGTCGCGCTGCGTCGCCACGGCGCGGCGCAGGCCGATGAGCCGGTGGTGCGCTTCGCTGACCTGGAGGTCAATATCCCCGCCCGCCGCATCCTGCGCGGCAGCGAAGAGATCCACCTGACGCCTATCGAGTTTCGCCTGCTGGCGGCGCTGTTGAATAATCCCGGCAAAGTGCTTACCCAGCGCCAGCTGCTAAATCAGGTGTGGGGGCCTAACGCCGTGGAGCACAGCCACTATCTGCGGATCTATATGGGTCATCTGCGACAAAAGCTGGAGGCCGATCCGGCACGGCCGCAGCATTTGCTGACCGAAACCGGGATTGGCTATCGCTTTATGCCCTGAATCCCGCCTCTGCAGTACCAGAGGCTGGCGATTTTCAGCCCTTCAGAGAGCAGCAGAAAGCCTGCCAGGATCGCTAAATGCCGGACGCCGGCAGCCTGAATCAGCCACAGGCCCAGCGATAGCGAAGGCTGCATAAACAGCAGCCTGAGCGGCGCCTGCCCCCAGGCCAGCCACAGCGCATAGCGGCTCTGGCGGAAAAAAAAGATCATCGATAGCGGGATGCTGATAATCAGCAGAACATTCAGCGGGTACAGCCAGACCGCCGCGGAGCCCCAGGTGTGCAGCAGCTGGAGATAAGCCAGCAGATCGTCGTAAAAAGGGAGGCGGCGGTGGGCAATATTCCACCATAAGAATTGCAGGACGAAAAAGAGATCCATCCACGCCCAGAACAAAAACAGAGACTTCCGTTGTATTTTCATCGCTATCCTTGCGAAAAAAATCAGGCCCGCAAGGGGCCTGATGGTAGTGCGTCGTTAAGCGTTCTTCAGCACTTCGCTGACAATCTCTACCGCTTCTTTTTCAATCAGCTTGCGATGCTCTTCGCCGAGGAAGCTTTCGCAGTAGATCTTGTAGGCGTCTTCGGTGCCTGACGGACGCGCCGCGAACCAGCCGTTGTCGGTCATCACCTTGAGGCCGCCAATCGCCGCCCCGTTGCCCGGCGCCGCGGTCAGACGGGCAGTGATCGGATCCCCCGCCAGGGTGTCAGCGCTGACCATTTCCGGAGAGAGCTTGGACAGCGCCGCTTTCTGCGCGGAGGTCGCGGAAGCCTGCAGACGGTTATAGCTCGGCGCACCGAAGCGTTCCGCCAGTTCGTTGTAATGCTCCTGCGGGTTTTTCCCGGTCACCGCGGTGATTTCCGCCGCCAGCAGGCACATGATGATGCCGTCTTTATCGGTGGACCACGGCGTGCCGTCGAAGCGCAGGAAGGAGGCCCCGGCGCTCTCTTCGCCGCCGAAGCCGAAGCTGCCATCGAACAGGCCGTCGACAAACCACTTAAAGCCCACCGGCACTTCCACCAGCTTGCGGCCCAGATCGTTCACCACGCGGTCAATCATCGCGGAGGAGACCAGCGTTTTACCCACCGCCACCTCTTTGCCCCACTGCGGACGATGCTGGAACAGGTAGTTGATCGCTACCGCCAGGTAGTGGTTCGGGTTCATCAACCCCGCCGGGGTGACAATCCCGTGGCGGTCGTAATCCGGGTCGTTAGCAAACGCCAGATCGAACTTATCGCGCAGCGCCAGCAGGCCGGCCATCGCACACTCTGAGGAGCAATCCATGCGGATGGCGCCGTCTTTATCGAGGTGCATAAAGCGGAAGGTCTGATCCACCTGATCGTTAACAATGGTCAGATTGAGCTTGTAGTGCTCGCCAATGCGTTTCCAGTATTCGATACCGGACCCGCCCAGCGGATCGACGCCCAGCGTCAGGCCGGCTTTCTGGATTGCGGCCATATCGACGATATCCGCCAGCCCCTCAATGAACGGCTGCACCAGATCCTGTTCTTTAACGTGGCCAGAAGCCAGCGCCGCGTCCAGAGAAATGCGTTTCACGCCCTGCAGGCCCGCGGCCAGCAGTTCGTTGGCGCGGTTTTCCACCACTTTGGTGACGTTGGTATCAGCCGGGCCGCCGTTTGGCGGATTGTACTTGATACCACCATCTTCCGGCGGGTTGTGTGACGGGGTGATCACAATGCCGTCCGCCAGCGGACCGCCTTTTTTGTTATGCACCAGAATCGCGTTGGAGACCGCCGGCGTCGGGGTGAAGCCGTTGTTTTCCTGCACGATCACGTCGACGCCGTTGGCGGTTAACACTTCCAGCACCGAAATAAACGCCGGCTCGGAGAGGGCGTGGGTATCTTTGCCGACATAGCACGGACCGGTGATCCCGTTTTTCGCACGATCTTCCGCAATGGCCTGGGCGATGGCCAGGATATGCGGTTCGTTGAAGTTGTGGCGCGCCGCGCTGCCGCGATGGCCAGAGGTGCCGAATTTTACCGCATGCTCCGCATTACCGACTTCAGGCTTCAGCACGTAGTACTGAGCAGTCAGTTGGGCGACGTTAATCAAATCACTCTGTTGCGCAGGCTGCCCCGCACGTTTATCGATTGCCATTGCCTGATCCTTCTGGTGCAAATGTTAAAAAGCTAGATCGTGCCGCAAACCTTTTCAATCAGCTCCGCAGGGAACTGCATCGACTGCATGATGTGCTCAATCATGCTGCATTTACGGCCGGTATTGGTATTGGTGATCACCCACCACGGTGTACCAGGAACCTGTTTCGGTTTGGTCTGATTACCGCTTTTCAGCAGCGTACGCGCATCTTCCGCGAAGTAAACGCGCGTGCGGCCGTGCAGAGACTCGGTGGCCTCGGCAAATGCTTTACTGTCCAGGGAGTAGAGGGTCGTCAACACCAGCATAAAACGGTTCACCGCGCGCTTCTGCTCGGCGTATTCATCAGATAACAGCATCTCGCGCATGGCGCGGACTTTATCTTTCACCGGGTTAGCGGGTTTCACCTCAGCGACAGGCGCTGGCGCCAGCGTCGGCGCGGCTTTGCTGACCGGTGTAGCCGGTTGGGAAACGGCGGAAAATTTTAGCATACGCCGTAAAATGTCGGATGCGCTCTCGCCGATATGCAGAGTGTGGCTGGCAATATAGCGATAGAGTTCATCATCAACTTCAATTGTTTTCATCTTAATCCAGTGCGATATCTTTTCTGAATACAAATCGTTGGGATTATAAGTACAAATCCCAACCGCGGATAGCGTCAAACCAGGATGGCGGTAAAACTCAGAAAACTTCTGGGTCTTGCAGCCGGATGGCAGAATGTCCAACATAATACCCTAACCCGACGGAGCGAAAAAAAGAACTTTGCCATGAAATTAAATAGCCGAGCGCAATCTGCACAGAATCCGCACAACCACTCCCCGATCGTGCTGGTCCACGGTCTGTTTGGCAGCCTGGACAACCTGGGCATCCTCGCCCGCGACCTGATCGCCGACCATGATATTGTGCAGGTCGATATGCGCAACCACGGTTTGTCGCCGCGGTCGCCAGAGATGACCTACCCCGCCATGGCGCAGGATCTGCTTGATACGCTCGACGCGCACCAGATCGAGCGCGCCACCTTTATCGGCCATTCGATGGGCGGGAAAGCGGTAATGGCGCTTACCGCCCTGGCGCCTGAACGCATCAGCGGTCTGGTGGCGATCGATATCGCGCCGGTGGATTATCACGTTCGCCGCCATGATGAGATTTTCGCCGCTATCCGCGCCGTCAGCGAATCCGCCGCCAGCACCCGCCAGCAGGCGGCGCAGGTGATGCGCGAGCACCTGCAGGAAGAAGGCGTGATTCAGTTCCTGCTGAAATCATTCGTCGACGGCGACTGGCGCTTCAACGTGCCGGTGCTGTGGGACCAGTATCCGCATATCGTCGGCTGGGAAACCATCCCGGCCTGGCCGCACCCGACGCAGTTTATTCCCGGAGGCAACTCGCCCTATGTGACCGACGCCTACCGCGACGCGCTGCTGGCCCAGTTCCCGCAGGCCCGGGCCCACGTCATCGCCGGCGCCGGACACTGGGTCCATGCCGAGAAACCCGAGGCGGTGTTACGCGCCATCCGCCGCTATCTGACGAGCATCGCCGCCTGATTGGCTAAAATATGCCCGACCGCGCCGCAGAATGCCCGCGGTCGTTGGCGCAGCCGTTCGCCTGATGTATGATGGCGCGCTATCTGCGCCGGCTAGAGCCCGGCAGCTTGTTTCCCCGAAGTCACTCAGAATCATGGCAAAAGAACAAACGGACCGTACGACATTAGATTTGTTCGCAAACGAGCGTCGCCCGGGAAGACCGAAAACCAATCCGCTGTCGCGCGATGAACAACTGCGCATCAACAAACGTAACCAGCTGAAACGCGATAGGGTTCGCGGGCTGAAGCGCGTGGAGTTAAAACTCAACGCCGATGCGGTCGATGCGCTCAACGAGCTGGCGGAAGCGCGTAATATGAGCCGCAGCGATCTCATTGAAGAGATGCTGATGGCCCAGTTAACCGCCCTGCGCAGCCAGGGAAAAGTCTAACTTTCCGCGAAAAACCCGCATTCATGTAGCAGAGTGTGCAGTCGGGCGTGATTGCTGTTTCCGCGCCCTTGCCTGTTCTGCTATGATTGCCGTTATCTATGGGCATTGCGTCCCTACCACATCATTTAAGTTTCAAGAGGTTATTTTACTCATGGCAATCATCGGCATCTTTTTTGGCAGCGACACCGGCAACACCGAAAATATTGCAAAAATGATTCAAAAGCAGCTTGGTAAAGATGTTGCTGATGTTCACGACATTGCCAAAAGCAGCAAAGAAGACCTGGAAGCCCACGACATCCTGCTGCTCGGTATCCCGACCTGGTACTACGGTGAAGCGCAGTGTGACTGGGATGACTTCTTCCCGACGCTGGAAGAGATCGACTTCAATGGCAAACTGGTGGCGCTGTTCGGCTGCGGCGACCAGGAAGATTACGCAGAATACTTCTGCGACGCGCTGGGCACCATCCGCGACATCATTGAGCCGCGCGGCGCGACCATCGTCGGTCACTGGCCAACGGCGGGGTATCATTTTGAAGCTTCCAAAGGCCTGGCGGATGACGACCACTTCGTCGGCCTCGCCATCGATGAAGACCGCCAGCCGGAGCTGACCAACGAGCGCGTTGAGAAATGGGTGAAGCAGGTTGCCGAAGAGCTGCACCTCGAAGAAATCAAAAACGCCTGATGATTAAGCGGCGCAATCATTGAGTTGCGCCGCATTAATAGACAAAAGCAATCAAACTAATAGCTACAAGTTTTTAACTTTTAATCACATATCTGTACAATGTCCTCTGATTCTACGAGGCACGTGACGCAGTTTGTAGCTGGTGCCTCGTTTTTGACAGCAAACCAGGCCCGATGCTTGCAGTTTTCATTTACCAGTGGCAGTTCTATAATGAGACGCATTACGTCGGGTTAATTTCTGTATGACTTCCGTTGAAGGAAGTAGATCGTTTAGCAACAGGACAGATTCCGCATGACTGACAACAATACCGCATTAAAGAAGGCTGGCCTGAAAGTCACACTTCCTCGACTAAAAATCCTTGAAGTGCTGCAGGAACCGGATAACCATCATGTCAGTGCGGAAGACTTATATAAACGCCTGATCGACATGGGCGAAGAGATCGGTCTGGCGACCGTTTACCGCGTCCTCAACCAGTTTGATGACGCCGGCATCGTGACTCGTCATAATTTCGAAGGCGGAAAATCCGTTTTCGAACTGACCCAGCAGCATCACCACGATCACCTGATCTGCCTCGACTGCGGCAAAGTGATCGAATTCAGCGACGACTCGATCGAATTACGCCAGCGTGAAATTGCCTCCCGCCACGGCATCCGCCTGACCAACCACAGTCTGTATCTGTACGGTCACTGTGCGGAAGGGGATTGCCGCGAGGACGAACACGCCCACGACGCGGTGGAAAAATAATTCCCCGTTTCGCTGAGACTGAAAAGCCAACCTGCCGGTTGGCTTTTTTATGGGCGCCTCTGGCGCCCTTCCCGCACACGCCCCTGGGGTGACTTTCCTCATCCCCGCTTTGTCCGGAGAGTTGATATGGAACTTCGCCAGCGGGGCGATCTCTGTCCGGATCGGTCGTCGTCCCGTGCTGATGGGCATTACCGTGCTGGCCCTGCTCACCACCTGGCCGGTGATGCACTGGCTCACCGTCGCGCCCGATTTCACCCGTATGACGCTGGTCCTGCTATGGTTCTCGTTCTTCTTTGGCATGTATAACGGCGCGATGGTCGCGGCGCTTACCGAAGTGATGCCGGTACACGTCCGCACCGTGGGCTTTTCGCTGGCCTTTAGTCTCGCTACTGCCATTTTCGGCGACCTGACGCCAGCTATTTCCACCGCCCTGGTCGAGCTCACCGGCGATAAAAGCCCGCCGGGCTGGTGGCTAATGTGCGCCGCGCTGTGCGGATTCATTGCCACCGCGCTACTGTTCGTGCGGCTGAGCCGCGGCTATCAGCCGGCGGAGAGTCAGCGCAAAAAAACAAACGGGCGGAGATATGCCCCGCCCGTTTGCCGCTGTCGTCTGATTTAATGGGTCGTATTATTGCTGCGGATCTCCTTCCAGATCTGATCGCAGCGCGCTTTCACCGCCTGATCGTTGCCGGTGCGGGTGGCCTGAATACACTGTTGGTAATCCAGGACGCGAACGCTCTCCTGGTTGGCGAACTGCTGGTGCTGTTTATCCTTTTTCAGCACATTCAGTACGCTCTGGCAGGCTTCAATCTTGTCCGGATTCCCTTCCGCCGTATTAATACAGGCGCTATAGGCATCTTTCAGTTTGGTGTCTTCTTTCGGCGCCGGCGACGTGGTGCAGGCCACCAGGCCCGCTGCCATCATGGCAATAAGCAGCATTTTTTTCATTGTCGTTCTCCCAGAGGTGCGGCAGGCTCACGCCCGCCGCGCAGGCATCAGAAAATAGTGAACGGGGCGATAACCATGAACTTCACGTCGCGCTCATCCTGGAAGATGTTGCCGTAGCCGCCGCTCCAGCTCGGAATATCGGAATGGTTGTCGTATTGGGTAAAGTGCAGTTTGAACAGGGTGCCCTTCGCCCGCCCTTCCTGTACGGTATACATTGCATCCAGGCTATAGGCCGACTCTTTCAGGCGATAGTCAGGGTCATAGTACGCATCCGGAGAGGACATTCGGCCCGGCTTCGCATCCCAGGCGTAGACATAAGACGCGCCGAACGCCCAGCCCGGCATATCCCAGTTTTTCATGTCATACATCGCGCCAAAGAAGACCGCTTTTTCGCCGTTGGCGTTAAAGTCGGAGCGGTTATCCCACCAGATATCGAGACGACCATTGGAAGAGGCGTAGGTCGGGGTCATACGCTGCAGGAAGTAGCCCTGCTGGCCATCAGCCTTCACCCAGGTTCCCTCGAGACGCAGATCCAGGACATCCGCCACCTTATAACCAAAGGTTAACGCCTGCAGCCATGCGGTGCCATCATAGATGTCGTTGACCCCGCCGTTGCTGACCTTATCGCGGGTGCCGTAGAACTGGTAGCTGGTGCTCAGCGGCGCGCCGGCGACGTCAAACTTGTAGCTGGCTTTAGCAAAGTACTGATCGATATAGCCCTGAGCCTGACCAAATGCCGCCTCCAGCACCAGGTCATTTTTGAAATCATATTTAGCGCCGACGGAGTGGAGATAATCGACTTTGGTCTTCTTATCGTTCTGATAGAAATCGTCCATCTCGATATGCCATGGCGCTTTATACTCGTTCGTCCACATATAGGAGAAACTTAACGCGCCCGCCGTGCCATAGTCGAAGTTAGCCCCGGCCTCCGCCCCCTGATAGGTACCTGGCATAAAACTCCAGTGCGGGGCCAGCAGAGTCTGGCCGGTTGGCTGGATATAGCCCGCACGTGCCCACGCCGGACCATATTTGAATTTCGCTGCGGCTTTATACAGGCTGATGCCGCTCTTATCGCCGGAATAGTCTTCGTCATAGGCTTTGTTACGTGACGAGAAGGCAATTTCGTTCGGGTGACCGCTATCGCCGTTCTCCGCCATTTCAATCGCGGTAAACGCGGCAATATCAAGGCCAAACATATCGGCGGCATAGCCGGACTGGAAGTCCAGGTTGGCGTTCCAGGTGGAGTGGGAAAGGTTGGTTTTGTATTTGTCGCCGTCGGTCACATCTTTACGGTCACGCTCACGCTGCCAGTAATAGATACCGCCGGTTAAGGTTGAATCATCGATAAAGCCTGCTGCGCTGGCCTGTGGAGCCACAACCCAGCCCGACATCGCGGTGACGGCGGCAATAGCCAGCGCCAGCGTACTACGTTTGCCACTAAACGTACGCATGTGCATATCCTCTTTGACGTTTTAAAAGGCGAAGACCAGCGGTCAATCGCTAAAAAATAAATAAAACTGCAAAATGTGGGGCGGTAAAAAAGACCGCGAAACCACTGTAGATAGACTATTTTTCGTGACGCGAATTATCAATGTTTTTCGTGAGGCAAAGCTTAAGATTATGACAAAGCGCACATATTTTATGTCGTTTTGTTACAGTCTTATCTCTGATGATTTTGTTATGGAAGTCATTGCAAAATCAGGGAAAAACGCAATCATTGAAAGCGATTACATTGGTTTTATGTATGTGACAGGAAACATCAGAAGCGCTATTTATTACCGCGCAGAAACAGAATTAATTCGCATCGCGAAAATGAAAAGTTTAATTAGCTGATTCTGAAACAAAAAAAGCGCCGCTGGGAGCGACGCTTTGACAGAAAAGAAATGTTATTCGCCCGCTTTCGCCCAGGTATCACGCAGCCCGACGGTGCGGTTGAACACCAGATTGGTTGCGGTTGCATAGCGGCTGTCGAGGCAGAAATAGCCTTCACGCTCAAACTGGTAAGCTTTACCGGCTTCGGCCTGCGCCAGGCTCGGCTCCGCGTACCCCTGTTTGATCACCAGCGATTCCGGGTTGATCACTGCGAGGAAATCTTCCGCCGCGCCCGGGTTTGGCACGCTGAACAGACGATCGTAGAGACGGATCTCTATCGGCAGCGCATGCGCCGCGCTTACCCAATGGATCACGCCTTTGACCTTGCGGCCATCGGCCGGGTCTTTGCTCAGGGTGTCGGCATCGTAGGTGCAGAAGATGGTGGTAATATTGCCTTCGGCATCTTTCTCCACGCGTTCCGCTTTGATGACGTAGGCGTTGCGCAGACGCACTTCTTTACCCAGCACCAGACGCTTGTACTGTTTGTTGGCTTCTTCGCGGAAGTCCGCGCGATCGATCCAGATTTCGGCGCTGAACGGCACTTCACGACTGCCCATTTCCGGCTTGTTCGGATGGTTCGGCATCACCACCATTTCGCTTTCGCCCTGCGGATAGTTCTCGATAACCAGTTTCACCGGATCGATCACCGCCATCGCGCGCGGGGCGTTTTCGTTCAGATCTTCACGAATGCAGGACTCCAGCGACGCCATCTCGATGGTATTGTCCTGCTTGGTCACGCCGATGCGCTTGCAGAACTCACGGATGGATTCGGCGGTGTAGCCGCGACGACGCAGACCGGAGATGGTCGGCATACGCGGGTCGTCCCAGCCTTCCACGTGCTTCTCAGTCACCAGCTGGTTCAGCTTACGCTTGGACATCACGGTGTATTCGAGATTCAGGCGCGAGAATTCGTACTGACGCGGATGCACCGGGATGCTGATGTTGTCCAGCACCCAATCGTACAGGCGGCGGTTGTCCTGGAACTCCAGGGTACACAGCGAGTGGGTAATGCCTTCCAGCGCATCGCTGATGCAGTGGGTGAAGTCGTACATCGGGTAGATGCACCACTTGTTGCCGGTCTGATGATGCTCAGCGAACTTAATGCGGTACAGCACCGGATCGCGCATCACGATAAACGGCGATGCCATATCGATCTTCGCGCGCAGGCAGGCTTTACCCTCTTCGAAGCCGCCGCTGCGCATTTTTTCAAACAGCGCCAGGTTCTCTTCCACGCTGCGGTCGCGATACGGGCTGTTTTTACCCGGCGCTTTCAGGGTGCCGCGGTATTCGCGAATTTCATCAGGAGAGAGTTCATCAACATAGGCCAGACCTTTGTTGATCAGCTCAACCGCATATTGATGCAGCTGATCGAAATAATCAGACGAGTAGCATACGTCCCCGGACCAGTGGAAACCTAACCACTGCACGTCGTTTTTAATCGACTCAACGTATTCGATATCTTCTTTCACCGGGTTGGTGTCATCGAAACGCAGGTTGCATTGGCCCTGATAATCCTGGGCGATGCCGAAGTTCAGGCAGATGGATTTTGCATGGCCAATGTGCAGATAACCGTTCGGCTCCGGCGGGAAGCGAGTGTGAACGGTGGTATGTTTACCGGTAGCCAGATCTTCATCAATAATCTGACGGATAAAGTTAGTCGGGCGGGCTTCTGCCTCACTCATCACGGGTTCCTCAAAGCGTAAACAACGTATAACGGCACATGATCTTACAAGCAGGGCGTAGTGACAACTATTAGTTACGTAAAATAGGTATCAGAAGAGGATTATGGGGCCGATTGCTGGAAAAAAAAGCGGCGAAGGTTTCCCTTCGCCGCTGAGGCAAAAACTCGACTCAGGAGCCTTACTTGCCTTTAATCTCATACAGCGGCGTCTGGCCAGCAACGACCTTACCGCTCGCCAGTATCACCAGCGCGCTGTAGTCATCGCTGTTGCTGCAGACGACCGGACTGATCATTGAGCGCGCGTTGGCGTTGAGGAAGTCCAGATCCATTTCCAGAATCGGCTCACCCGCCTTCACGTCCGTGCCCTCTTCAACCAGACGTTTGAAGCCCTTGCCTTCCAGCGCCACGGTGTCGATACCCATGTGAACGACGATTTCCGCACCGTTGTTGGTTTCGAGGCAGAACGCGTGGTTAGTGTTGAAAATTTTCACCACGGTACCGGCGGCCGGGGCCACCACGATGTTGCTGGTCGGTTTCACCGCGATCCCGTCGCCGACGGCTTTGCTGGCGAAGGCTTCGTCCGGCACCTGCTCGAGGGCCACCACGTCACCGGTAATCGGCGAAACCAGCGACTCAACGGTCTTCGCGTTCGCTACCGCCTGCGGTTTAGCCGCGGGCGCTGCGGTGGCGACGTTGCCAGCCGGTGCGGCTGCCGCTGCCGCTACCGGGCCGCGGGTAACCACTTTTTTCATCTCATCGCCGATAGACTCTGCTTTCGCACCGACGATAACCTGGATGGTTTGCTTATTCAGTTTCACCACCCCGGACGCGCCGAGACGTTTACAGGCGGCGTCGTTCACCTTCGCCGAATCGCCCACGGTCAGACGCAGACGGGTGATACAGGCGTCAATGGCTTTCAGGTTGTCCGTTCCGCCCACCGCGGCGATATAGCTGGTCGCCAGCTGGGTCAGCCCCTCTTCAGTGTTGCTGTTGGCTTCTTCCGTTACCACGTCAGCGGCTTTGTCTTCACGACCCGGCGTTTTCAGGTTGAACATGCGGATCACCGCGCTGAACAGCAGGAAGTAGACGAAGAAGAACACCACGCCCATCACCAGCAGCATCCAGACGTTTTTGCTGGCGGCCGGCAGGCTGTACATCAGCACGTAGTCAATTGCACCTGCGGAGAAGGAGAAGCCCGCATGGATCCCGAGCGCCGTTGCGATGAACAGGCTGATACCGGTCAGCACCGCATGCAGGAGGTACAGCAGCGGAGCCAGGAACATGAACAGGAATTCCAGCGGCTCGGTTACCCCGGTCAGGAACGCGGTGATGGCCACGGACAGCAGCATACCGCCGACCATCGGACGACGCGCTTTCGGCGCCGCCAGATACATCGCCAGCGCCGCACCCGGCAGACCAAACATCATGATTGGGAAGAAGCCGGACATGAACATCCCCGCGGTGCCGTCGCCGGCGTAGAAGCGGTTGATGTCGCCGTGGAACACAGCGCCAGCGGCGTTAGTGAACTCACCAATCTGGAACCAGGCGATAGTGTTCAGCACCTGATGCAGACCGGTTGGGATCAGCAGACGGTTGATGAAACCAAAGATACCGGAACCCAGCGCCCCTGCGGAGACGATCCATTCGCCGCCAGAGTGGATAGCGTGCTGCACCGGCGGCCAGACGTAGCCGAAGATCGCCGCGAGGATCAGACAGAAGAAGCCGGTGGCGATCGGCACGAAGCGTTTGCCGCCGAAGAAGCTCAGGAAGTCCGGCAGCTTGATGCCGGCCCAGCGGTTGTATACCGCCCCTGCCACCAGACCGGTAATGATACCGGCCAGCACGCCCATATTGATTTCCGGGTTGATGGTGACCATCGCTTTGGTCATCACGAAATACCCTACCGCACCGGCCAGCGCCGCAGAACCGGCGTTATCCTTGGACCAGCTTGATGCCACACCAATTGCGAAGATCAGCGCCAGATTATCGAAGATCGCCCCACCCGCTTGCGCGATGAAGGGTACATTCAACAGGTCTGGTTGCCCGAAACGCAGCAGCAATGCCGCGACCGGCAGCACTGCGATAGGGAGCTGCAACGCCCTACCCAGTCGCTGAAAGAAACCTAAAATATTCATCTTATTCCCCCTATGAGACCCCGATGAGGCTCATTTCAAAGCCACTTTTTTATTGTGTAACAAGGTCGGTTTTATCACTTACCGGCAAAGTGTGTGAAAAATTAATTCGTATCGCAAATTAAACGGGTATTTTTTGTGATAATTATCACCAAATATCGTATTCCCTCCTCCCTTGCACTGGCTAACAACGAAAACTTATTTTATCATTCAAAAAATCAACACGGATTGACCCCGGTCGGCGCAGTTGCTGCAATACTCTCCTTAGAGTGCTGGCGCCAATCCGCCAGAATCTACTTTGACTATAGAGGTGAAGAATGAGACTGATTCCCCTGGTAACCGCTGAGCAGGTCGGTAAATGGGCTGCCCGCCATATCGTTAACCGCATTAATGCATTTAAACCAACCGCGGACCGTCCGTTCGTCCTGGGTCTGCCAACCGGTGGTACCCCGCTGACCGCCTACAAGGCGCTGGTTGAAATGCATAAAGCAGGCCAGGTTAGCTTCAAGCACGTCGTCACCTTTAACATGGATGAATACGTTGGCCTGCCGAAAGAGCATCCGGAAAGCTATCATAGCTTTATGCACCGTAATTTCTTTGACCACGTTGATATTCCGGCAGAAAATATCAACCTGCTGAATGGTAACGCGCCGGACATCGATGCGGAATGCCGTCGCTATGAAGAAAAAATTCGTTCCTACGGTAAAATCCACCTGTTCATGGGCGGCGTGGGCAACGATGGTCATATCGCGTTTAACGAACCGGCCTCTTCTCTGGCGTCCCGCACCCGTATTAAGACCCTGACCCATGAAACCCGCGTAGCGAACTCCCGCTTCTTCGACGGCGATGTGGATCTGGTGCCGAAATATGCGCTGACCGTCGGTGTGGGCACCCTGCTGGACGCAGAAGAAGTGATGATTCTGGTGCTGGGTCATCAGAAAGCGCTGGCGCTGCAGGCGGCGGTAGAAGGTAACGTCAACCACATGTGGACTATTACCTGTCTGCAGCTGCATCCGAAGGCGGTGATCGTCTGCGACGAACCGTCCACCATGGAGCTGAAAGTGAAGACGCTGAAATATTTCAACGAATTAGAAGCTGAAAATATTAAAGGTCTGTAATGTAGTCCTTCCCGCGCCCTGGCGCGGGATCATCTTTTTCTTTGTACGCACCATCATGTCGGCGGCAAACGAACGAACGCTGACCTGATGAGGCGTATATACCGGGGGTCGTAATGTATGCATTAACCCAGGGCCGGGTTTATACCGGTCATGAAATTCTCGATGACCATGCGGTTGTTATCGCTAATGGCTTTATCGAACGTCTTTGTCCGCTGGCAGATTTGCCGTCTGACATCGAGCAGCGCTCAGTCAACGGCGCAATAATCGCCCCCGGTTTTATCGACGTCCAGCTCAACGGCTGCGGCGGCGTGCAGTTTAACGACAGCCCAGAGGCGGTCACTGTCGAAACGCTGGAGATCATGCAGAAGGCCAACGAACGCTCAGGCTGCACCAGCTTCCTGCCGACGCTGATTACCTCCAGCGACGATCTGATGAAGCAAGGCGTGCGCGTGATGCGCGAATATCTGCAAAAACATCCGAACCAGGCGCTGGGCCTGCATCTCGAAGGGCCGTGGCTGAATATCGTTAAGAAAGGCACCCACAATCCGGACTACGTGCGTAAACCGGACGCGGCGCTGGTCGATTTCCTGTACGACAACGCCGATGTGATCACCAAAGTGACCCTCGCCCCTGAGCGCGTTGAGCCAGAAGTGATCCGCAAACTGGTCGCCGCCGGGATCGTTGTCTCCGCGGGCCACTCCAACGCTACGCTGAAAGAGGCGAAAGTCGGCTTCCGCGCGGGCATTACCTTCGCCACCCACCTGTATAATGCGATGCCGTACATTACCGGCCGCGAACCGGGTCTTGCCGGGGCGATTTTTGACGAGCCGGATGTCTACTGCGGTATCATCGTCGACGGGATGCACGTCGATTACGCCAACGTGCGCAACGCCAAGCGCCTGAAAGGCGACAAGCTGTGCCTGGTCACCGACGCCACCGCGCCGGCGGGGGCGAATATTGACCAGTTCATTTTTGCCGGGAAAACAATATACTACCGCAATGGGCTGTGCGTAGATGAAAACGGCACCCTCAGCGGATCTTCGCTGACCATGATTGAAGGGGTGCGTAATCTGGTTGAGCATTGCGGCGTGGCACTGGACGAAGTATTGCGCATGGCGACGCTCTATCCTGCGCGCGCTATCGGCGTGGACAAGCAGCTCGGCAGCATTGCGCCGGGCATGGTCGCTAACCTGACCGCCTTTACACGCGATTATAAAATCACCAAGACCATCGTTAATGGTAACGAGGTCGTCACTGAGTAAGTAAAAGTATGACAGCAGGCGGACAAGCTCAAATTGGTAACGTTGACCTCGTAAAACAACTGAACAGCGCGGCCGTGTACCGCCTGATTGACCAGCATGGGCCCATCTCGCGCATTCAGATAGCCGAACAAAGCCAGCTTGCCCCTGCCAGCGTGACCAAAATCACGCGTCAGCTTATTGAGCGCGGCCTGATCAAAGAAGTCGATCAGCAGGCCTCCACCGGTGGCCGTCGCGCTATCTCTATCATCGCAGAAACTCGCAACTTCAACGCCATCGGCGTGCGGCTTGGCCGCTATGACGCCACTCTGACCCTGTATGATTTAAGCAGCAAGACTCTGGAAGAGGAGCACTTCCCGCTGCCCGAGCGCACCCAGGAAACGCTGGAACACGCCCTGCTGAATATCATCGCCACCTTTATCGAAAACTGTCAGCGCAAAATTCGCGAGCTGATCGCTATCTCAGTGATCCTGCCGGGCCTCGTCGACCCGGAAAGCGGCGTGATCCGCTATATGCCGCATATTGCGGTGGAAAACTGGGGCCTGGTCGGGGCGCTGGAGAAACGCTTCAACGTTACCTGCTTTGTTGGCCACGATATCCGCAGCCTGGCGCTGGCCGAGCACTATTTTGGCGCAAGCCAGGATTGCGAAGACTCCATTCTGGTGCGCGTGCACCGCGGTACCGGGGCGGGGATTATCTCCAACGGGCGCATTTTTATCGGCCGCAACGGCAACGTTGGCGAAATTGGCCATATTCAGGTCGACCCGCTGGGCGAACGCTGCCACTGCGGCAACTTCGGCTGTCTGGAGACCGTCGCGGCCAATGCCGCCATTGAACAGCGGGTTCGCCACCTGCTGGAGCAGGGCTACCAGAGCCGTCTGACGCCGGATGACTGCACGATCAAAACTATCTGCAAAGCGGCCAACAAGGGCGATGCCTTGGCCTGCGAGGTGATTGAGTACGTGGGGCGCCACCTCGGGAAAACGATCGCCATCGCCATTAACCTGTTCAACCCACAAAAAATCGTCGTCGCCGGCGAAATAGTGGAAGCTGAAAAGGTCCTTCTTCCGGCCATCGAAGGCTGCATTAACGCCCAGGCGCTTAAGGCGTTTCGTAAGAACCTGCCGGTGGTGCGCTCCACCCTCGATCACCGCTCTGCAATCGGCGCCTTCGCGCTGGTCAAACGCGCCATGCTTAATGGCACGCTGCTGCAGCGTTTGCTTGAGAGCTAATCGCCCCTTTTCTGATAGCGCGTCACCTTGATACGGGCGGGCCTCGCCCGTCAGAGGTGTGAAACCTCATCGATGACGCGTATAGTTTCGTCTTTGTTAATGATTCTGGACCCACCATGACCATTCAAAACATAATTTGTGATATTGACGGCGTACTGATGCACGATAACGTCGCCGTTCCCGGCGCAGCCGAGTTTATCAAGCGCATCCTCGATAAAGGCATGCCGCTGGTAATGCTGACCAACTACCCGTCGCAAACCGGCCAGGATCTGGCGAACCGTTTCGCCACCGCTGGAATTGATGTTCCGGATAGCGCCTTTTACACCTCAGCGATGGCCACCGCCGATTTTCTGCGTCGCCAGGAAGGCAAAAAAGCCTACGTGGTGGGAGAAGGGGCGCTGATCCACGAGCTGTACAAAGCCGGCTTTACCATTACCGATGTGAACCCGGATTTTGTCATCGTCGGAGAAACTCGCTCCTTTAACTGGGAAATGATGCATAAGGCCGCCTTCTTCGTCGCCAACGGCGCCCGCTTCATTGCCACTAACCCGGATACGCACGGTCGCGGCTTCTACCCTGCCTGCGGCGCGCTGTGCGCCGGGATCGAGAAGATCTCCGGCCGTAAGCCGTTTTACGTCGGCAAACCCAGCCCGTGGATCATCCGTTCAGCGCTGAATAAAATGCAGGCTCACTCCGAGCAGACGGTGATTGTCGGCGATAACCTGCGCACCGATATACTGGCCGGTTTCCAGGCGGGGCTGGAGACTATTCTGGTGCTCTCCGGCGTCTCCACCCTCGACGATATCGACAGCATGCCGTTCCGCCCGTCGTGGATTTACCCTTCCGTCGCGCAAATCGATATTTTCTGATGCCAACCACGTCGCAGGACGTGGTTTTTCATTTCTAGCGCCCTTCAGAATTACCTCATCTAATAAAAACGGCCTATAAATACGAATTCCTCAATAAAGCCGTTCAAAAGATACTCTTTTTTCACTGTTCAACAATCACGGTTGCGTTTTTTCTTTTTCCGGCCGCAAACCCCTTGCGCCTGCTCCCCCTTTACGGCATTTTCTTAAGCACGCACTCAGGCTTCGCCACGAGACGAAGCCAGCACAACATCAAACACGACAGGGTAATGGAGAAGGCTATGTGTTCTATTTTTGGCGTACTGGATATTAAAACTGACGCAGGCGAGCTGCGTAAAAAGGCGCTGGAGCTTTCCCGCCTGATGCGCCACCGCGGTCCGGACTGGTCTGGCGTATATGCCAGCGACAAAGCGATTCTGGCGCACGAGCGCCTGTCGATTGTCGACGTCAACGCCGGGGCCCAGCCGCTGTACAACGCCGAAAAAACCCATGCGCTGGCCGTTAACGGCGAGATCTACAACCACCAGGCGCTGCGCGCGGAGTATGGCGATCGCTACCAGTTCCAGACCGGCTCCGACTGCGAAGTGATCCTCGCGCTGTATCAGGAAAAAGGCCCGGAGTTCCTCGACGATCTGCAGGGAATGTTCGCCTTCGCCCTGTACGACAGCGAAAAAGACGCGTACTTAATTGGCCGCGACCATATCGGCATTATCCCGCTGTATATGGGCCATGACGAACACGGCAACTTCTATGTCGCCTCCGAAATGAAAGCGCTGGTGCCGGTATGCCGCACCATTAAAGAGTTCCCGGCGGGCAGCTACCTGTGGAGCAAAGACGGCGAAATTCGCCAGTACTATCAGCGCGACTGGTTTGATTACGACGCGGTGAAAGACAACGTTACCGATAAGAACGAGCTGCGCCAGGCGCTGGAAGAGTCGGTGAAAAGCCACCTGATGTCCGACGTGCCTTACGGCGTGCTGCTCTCCGGCGGTCTTGATTCATCGGTCATCTCGGCTATCACCAAGAAATTCGCCGCCCGTCGCGTCGAAGATCAGGAGCGTAGCGAAGCCTGGTGGCCGCAGCTGCACTCTTTCGCGGTCGGTCTGGAAGGCTCTCCTGACCTGAAAGCGGCGCAGGAGGTGGCCAACCACCTCGGCACCGTGCACCACGAAATTCACTTTACTGTCCAGGAAGGGCTGGATGCCATCCGCGACGTTATCTATCACATCGAAACTTACGATGTGACCACTATTCGCGCCTCGACGCCGATGTACCTGATGTCGCGGAAAATTAAAGCCATGGGCATCAAAATGGTGCTTTCCGGCGAAGGTTCGGACGAAGTGTTCGGCGGCTACCTCTACTTCCATAAGGCGCCGAACGCCAAAGAACTGCACGAAGAGACGGTGCGTAAGCTGCAGGCGCTGCATATGTTTGACTGCGCCCGCGCCAACAAAGCGATGTCCGCCTGGGGCGTGGAGGCCCGCGTGCCGTTCCTCGACAAGAAGTTCCTCGACGTCGCGATGCGCATTAACCCGCAGGATAAGATGTGCGGCAACGGCAAAATGGAAAAACACATTCTGCGCGAATGCTTTGAATCCTACCTGCCGGCCAGCGTCGCCTGGCGCCAGAAGGAGCAGTTCTCTGACGGCGTCGGCTACAGCTGGATCGATACCCTGAAAGAAGTGGCCGCCAAACAGATCAGCGACCAGCAACTGGAAACCGCAAGCTTCCGCTTCCCGTACAACACGCCGACCTCCAAAGAAGGCTATCTGTACCGCGAGATCTTCGAAGAGCTGTTCCCGCTGCCGAGCGCGGCGGAGTGCGTCCCTGGCGGTCCGTCGGTGGCCTGCTCTTCAGCGAAAGCCATTGAGTGGGATGAAGCGTTCAAAACCATGAACGATCCATCAGGCCGCGCGGTCGGTGTCCACCAGTCGGCCTACAAATAAGCCCAGACGGGCGGTGAAACGCAAAACGGACCCTCCGGGGTCCGTTTTCTTTTTGCCGGATTTATACCGCTGAAAAACGATAAATAACCAATAATTGCCGAATATTCCAGCGAGCTGTTCGCAACCTAACCAAACAGTCACATTACAACGATTTTCCTTGAAAAAGAGGTTGACGCTCGCAGGCCCAATACGCATAATGCGCCCCGCAACGCCGATAAGGTTACGCGAAAAAAAGATGGCTACGTAGCTCAGCTGGTTAGAGCACATCACTCATAATGATGGGGTCACAGGTTCGAATCCCGTCGTAGCCACCATCTTTTTTGCGGGAGTGGCGAAATTGGTAGACGCACCAGATTTAGGTTCTGGCGCCGCAAGGTGTGCGAGTTCAAGTCTCGCCTCCCGCACCATTCACCAGTTAGCGTTGTACGGATGGGGTATCGCCAAGCGGTAAGGCACCGGTTTTTGATACCGGCATTCCCTGGTTCGAATCCAGGTACCCCAGCCATATTTCTTCGATATTTGCGGTTCACCGCGACGGTATTGGGGTATCGCCAAGCGGTAAGGCACCGGTTT
>NZ_KV792648.1:6812-70087 GCF_001808265.1 Klebsiella sp. HMSC16A12 | reverse complement strand
GGTCACAGGTTCGAATCCCGTCGTAGCCACCAAATTCTGGACGTATCGATACGCATCGATAAATCTGCAAACAATTTGTTGGGGTATCGCCAAGCGGTAAGGCACCGGATTCTGATTCCGGCATTCCGAGGTTCGAATCCTCGTACCCCAGCCAAATTTAAAAGTCGTTCAGCAGTGAACGCACTGTTGCCCTCAACCGGCGTAGTTACGGTCAAGCGCAACAGACAATTGGGGTATCGCCAAGCGGTAAGGCACCGGATTCTGATTCCGGCATTCCGAGGTTCGAATCCTCGTACCCCAGCCACTTCAATGCAAAAAAGCTCACTTCGGTGGGCTTTTTTGCTATTGGCGTCCTGACATGCTTACTCCGTACTGACTGCCGGGCAGGTGCTCTCCGCTACGCCCCTGCCCGGGAAGCCGGTTTTACAAGCCTAACGCATACTTCAGCGCCTGACGCTTCAGCATCCCGGCGCGTTCAGCCGCCATCAGGCCAATATTACGCAGCATCCGCACCGGCGCCAGGTCATTGCTGAATCCGGCATAAAAGAGATCCATCCCCGACTGCATGATAAAATTATCCGCTCGCCGCCGCGCCTGGTAGCGCTTCAGCACCGGCAGGCTGGCCCAGTCTTCGCCGCGGCCGCGCGCTTCCGCCAGGATCTCCAGCAGGGCATCGACATCACGATAGCCAAGGTTAACCCCCTGCCCCGCCAGTGGATGAATGGTGTGCGCCGCATCGCCCACCAGCGCCAGGCCGGGCTGAACATACTGCAGCGCATGACGCCGGGTAAGCGGGAAGGCGCCGGCCGCCTGCGGCGTCACCTGCCCCAGCCGCGCCGGAAAGTGACTGGCGATCTCCTGCTGGAGCTGCGCCATGGTCATGCTCTGCAGCTGACGGATCCGCGCCGGGGCGTCGTACCAGACCAGCGAAGCCCAGTGGTCGAACAGCGGCAGGAAGGCGCGTGGGCCGCTGGGAGTAAACTGCTGCCAGGTGCTGTCGCCGGGATCGTCGGCGCATTCGACGCTGATCAGCATACAGGACTGCTGATATTGCCAGGCGTGCACGCCGATGCCGGCCATCTCCCGCACCTGGGAGTTAGCGCCGTCGGCGCCGATAACCAGCCGGGCGTGGATCGTCTCCCCCTCGCGCAAATGCAACGCCGTCTGCGTCTCGCCGCGCTGCATCGTTTTCAGTTCGCTACCGACGCGCAGGGTAACCGCCTCATGCGCCGCCAGCGCTTGCCACAGGCCCCATTGCAGAACCTTGTTTTCGACCATATAGCCCAGCTCCGGCAGCTTGAGCTCCGCGGCGTCGAAGGCGACGTGCGCGCTCTGCCACTCCCAGGTCTCCAGACGGCGATAAGCATGGACGCGCATCGCCCGTATGGCATCCCAGACGCCGAGACTCTTCAGCAGGCCGACCGAAGCCGCGCTGATCGCCGAGATCCGCACATCCGGGGCGGATGCCGGATCGAACGCCGGTGGCGCCGCTTTCTCAAGCACCGTCACGGTAAATCCCTGTTGCGCCAGCCCTAACGCCAGGGCGCCGCCGACCATGCCGCCGCCCACGATGGCGACATCTGTTACGTGAATTGTCATGGCTATTATCCTTAAAGCAGAATCCGTTAAGTTTACCGGATTTTTCGCCCTCTTGCGGCGATAACGCTCGCACTGGTCAGGGGGCGACCAAAGCATTACAATACGCGCCCTGGAATGCGAAATTCACCCTGTATATATCCCCGCGTTTTGGATATCTATTACTGAGCATGAGCAAGTCAATGACAAAAAAACTCCATATTAAAACCTGGGGCTGTCAGATGAACGAGTATGATTCATCAAAGATGGCCGATCTGCTGGATGCGACACATGGGTATCAACTGACCGAAGTGGCGGAAGAAGCAGATGTGCTGTTGCTCAATACCTGCTCAATTCGTGAGAAGGCCCAGGAAAAAGTTTTCCATCAGCTTGGCCGCTGGAAGCTGCTGAAAGAGAAGAACCCGGACCTGATTATTGGCGTCGGCGGCTGCGTGGCTTCCCAGGAAGGCGACCATATTCGCCAGCGCGCGCACTATGTCGATATTATTTTCGGGCCGCAAACCCTGCACCGCCTGCCGGAGATGATTAACTCCGTGCGCGGCAACCGCAGTCCGGTAGTTGATATCAGCTTCCCGGAAATTGAAAAATTCGATCGCCTGCCAGAGCCGCGCGCCGAAGGGCCGACCGCCTTTGTCTCGATTATGGAAGGTTGCAATAAATACTGCACCTACTGCGTGGTGCCGTATACCCGCGGAGAAGAAGTTAGCCGTCCGTGCGACGATATCCTGTTTGAAATCGCCCAGCTGGCGGCGCAGGGCGTGCGTGAGGTCAATCTGCTGGGGCAGAACGTTAACGCCTGGCGCGGTGAGAATTACGACGGCACCACCGGCAGCTTTGCCGACCTGCTGCGCCTGGTCGCCGCCATCGACGGCATCGACCGCATTCGCTTCACCACCAGCCACCCGATCGAATTTACCGACGATATCATCGACGTTTATCGCGATACGCCGGAGCTGGTGAGCTTCCTGCACCTGCCGGTGCAGAGTGGCTCCGACCGTGTGCTGAACCTGATGGGACGCACCCATACCGCGCTGGAGTATAAAGCGATTATTCGCAAGCTGCGTGAAGCGCGCCCGGATATTCAGATAAGCTCCGACTTTATCGTCGGCTTCCCCGGCGAAACCACGGAAGATTTCGAAAAGACCATGAAGCTCATCGCCGACGTCAATTTCGATATGAGCTACAGCTTTATCTTCTCCGCTCGCCCGGGCACCCCGGCGGCCGATATGGTCGACGACGTGCCGGAGGCGGACAAAAAACAGCGTCTGTATATCCTGCAGGAACGCATTAACCAGCAGGCGATGGCCTGGAGCCGTCGCATGCTCGGCACGGTACAGCGCATCCTGGTGGAAGGCACCTCGCGTAAGAACATCATGGAGCTCTCCGGACGTACGGAGAATAACCGGGTGGTCAACTTCGAAGGTACCCCGGACCTCGTCGGTAAGTTTGTCGATGTCGAAATCGTCGATGTATATACCAACTCGCTGCGCGGTAAAATCGTGCGCACCGAAGCGGAGATGGGTCTGCGTATCGCTGAATCACCCGAATCAGTGATTGCCCGCACCCGTAAAGAGAACGATCTTGGCGTGGGAATTTACCAGCCATGATCCCTTCAGGCCTGTCGGTTCCGGCAGGCCTTGTAATTCCTCTCTCCGTCCCTATATCTACAGCAATGCTTGCGCCATTTTCCTGTGACGTAAATAATTTCCTGATTAGCCGGCCACGCGCCGCGTCCGGCCACCTGCGTAAAGAGGAATAGTTTGAACATAGACACTCGTGAGATTACCCTGGAGCCAGCGGATAACGCACGCCTGTTAGCCCTGTGCGGCCCGTTTGACGACAACATTAAACAGCTGGAGCGTCGGTTAGGCATTGAGATCAACCGCCGTGACAATCACTTTAAGCTGACCGGTCGCGCCCTGTGCGTGCACGCTGCCGCCGATATTCTGCGCAGCCTGTATGTCGACACAGCGCCAATGCGCGGTCAGATTCAGGATATTGAACCAGAGCAGATCCACCTGGCGATCAAGGAAGCGCGCGTACTGGAGCAGAGCGCCGAAAGCGTGCCTGAGTACGGTAAAGCCGTCAATATCAAGACCAAGCGCGGGGTAATCAAACCGCGTACGCCGAACCAGGCGCAGTACATCGCCAATATCCTCGATCACGACATCACTTTCGGCGTGGGTCCGGCGGGTACGGGTAAAACCTATCTGGCGGTAGCGGCGGCGGTCGATGCGCTGGAGCGCCAGGAGATCCGCCGTATTCTGCTGACCCGTCCGGCCGTCGAGGCAGGCGAAAAGCTCGGCTTCCTGCCCGGCGATCTGAGCCAGAAGGTCGACCCGTATCTGCGCCCGCTGTATGACGCGCTGTTTGAGATGCTCGGCTTTGAGAAAGTGGAGAAGCTGATTGAGCGTAACGTCATCGAAGTGGCCCCGCTGGCCTATATGCGCGGACGGACGCTGAATGACGCCTTTATCATTCTTGATGAAAGCCAGAACACCACCATCGAACAGATGAAGATGTTCCTGACCCGCATCGGCTTTAACTCCAAGGCGGTGATCACCGGCGACATCACGCAGATTGACCTGCCACGCAGCACCAAATCCGGTCTGCGCCATGCCATCGAAGTACTGGCGGAAGTCGATGAGATCAGCTTTAACTTCTTCCATAGCGAAGACGTGGTGCGCCATCCGGTGGTCGCCCGCATCGTGAACGCCTATGAGGCATGGGAAGCCGCAGACCAGAAACGTAAAGCAGAGCTGGCCGCCGAGCGCAAACGCGAAGCCCAGGAACAGGAGCAAAAATGAGTCAGGTGATCCTCGATTTACAGCTGGCCTGCGAAGAGACCAGCGGCCTGCCGGACGAAGCCCTTTTCCAACGCTGGGTCGACGCCGTCATTCCGCCGTTTCAGGAGGAGTCAGAGTTAACGATTCGTCTGGTCGACGTTGCAGAAAGCCATGAGCTGAACCTGACCTATCGCGGCAAGGATAAGCCGACCAACGTCCTCTCCTTCCCGTTTGAAGCGCCGCCGGGAATTGAAATGCCGCTGCTCGGCGATCTGATCATCTGCCGTCAGGTGGTAGAGCAGGAAGCCAGCGAGCAAGGTAAGCCGCTGGAGGCGCACTGGGCGCATATGGTGGTGCACGGTAGCCTGCATCTGCTGGGCTACGATCATATCGAAGACGACGAAGCGGAAGAGATGGAAGGCCTTGAAACAGAGATAATGCTTGCTCTGGGCTATGAGGACCCGTACATTTCCGAGAAGATTGCGGAATAGCGCCCAGCCGGATGGCGGTGCTTGCGCCTCATCCGGCCGCTGTTTCTGCGTTTTACCTGCCAGAAAGTCAGGCAACCCATGCCGTCCGGCGCTGAGTCTACGCGCGACGAGCGACAGTTAAATCAACATGAGAACCCAAACGACGCCATGAGCGACGACAATTCACACAGTAGTGACACAGTAAACAGCAAAAAGGGATTTTTCTCCCTGTTACTCAGCCAGCTTTTTCACGGGGAACCGAAAAACCGCGATGAACTGCTGGCGCTGATCCGTGATTCCGGGCAAAACGACCTTATCGATGAAGATACGCGTGACATGCTCGAAGGGGTAATGGATATCGCCGACCAGCGGGTCCGCGACATTATGATCCCCCGTTCACAAATGATAACCCTGAAACGCAACCAGACGCTGGACGAGTGCCTGGATGTCATCATCGAATCCGCCCACTCGCGTTTCCCGGTCATCAGTGAAGATAAAGATCACATCGAAGGGATTCTGATGGCCAAGGATCTGCTGCCGTTTATGCGCAGCGACGCCGAAGCCTTCAGCATGGAAAAAGTGTTACGGCCGGCGGTTGTCGTCCCGGAAAGCAAGCGGGTCGACCGCATGCTGAAAGAGTTTCGCTCACAGCGCTATCATATGGCGATCGTTATTGACGAATTCGGCGGCGTCTCTGGCCTGGTGACCATCGAGGATATCCTTGAGCTCATCGTCGGGGAAATTGAAGACGAGTACGACGAAGAAGAAGATATCGATTTCCGCCAGCTGAGCCGCCACACCTGGACGGTGCGCGCCCTGGCCTCCATCGAAGACTTCAACGACGCCTTCGACACGCACTTTAGCGATGAAGAAGTGGATACCATTGGCGGGCTGGTGATGCAGGCCTTCGGCCATCTGCCGGCCCGCGGCGAATCTATCGACATTGATGGTTACCAATTCAAGGTAGCAATGGCAGATAGTCGTCGTATCATTCAGGTGCATGTAAAGCTGCCCGATGACGCTCCCCAGCCGAAGCTGGAAGAGTAAGCGGTAGCGCTGAAATGGCCAGCCGGGAGACCGCGAGTCATACACGGTTGTAGGTGCCCCGCGTCCGGCTGGCAAAAAGAATAGCCTGTAGCAGCAGGCGTTAATTAACGGGACGATTAACCTAAATGGTATTTGCCTCTCTTCTTGAACGCCAGCGCATACGTCTGTTGCTGGCGCTGTTGTTTGGAGCCAGCGGAACGCTGGCTTTTTCACCTTATGACTTCTGGCCAGCGGCTATCGTTTCGCTGATCGGTCTGCAGGCGTTAACCCTCAACCGACGCCCGCTGCAAAGCGCCGGGATCGGCTATTTCTGGGGACTCGGGCTGTTCGGCACGGGTATCAACTGGGTCTATGTCAGCATCGCTCAGTTTGGCGGAATGCCCGGCCCGGTTAACGTCTTCCTCGTCGTTCTGCTGGCGGCCTATCTCTCGCTCTACACCGGCCTGTTTGCCGGCCTGCTCGCCCGTCTGTGGCCTAAAACTAACTGGATACGGATGGCTATCGCTGCCCCTGTCGTCTGGCAAATCACCGAGTTCCTGCGCGGCTGGGTGCTGACCGGCTTTCCGTGGCTACAGTTCGGCTACAGCCAGATTGACGGCCCGCTGAAAGGCCTCGCGCCGGTGATGGGCGTCGAGGCGATTAACTTCCTGCTGATGGTAGTCAGCGGCCTGCTGGCCCTGGCCCTCGTCCAGCGCAACTGGAAGCCGCTGGCGATTGCCGCGCTGCTGTTCGCCCTGCCGTTCCCGCTGCGCTATATCCAGTGGTATCAGCTGCTGCCGGCGCGCGCGACCCAGGTCTCGCTGGTGCAAGGCGATATCCCACAGGCCATGAAATGGGACGAAAAGCAGCTGGTCAATACCCTGAAAACCTACCTGGCGCTGACCCAGCCGCATATCGGCCACTCGCAGCTGATTATCTGGCCTGAATCGGCGATCCCGGATCTGGAGATCAACCAGCAGCAGTTCCTCAGCATGATGGACGATCTGCTGCGCGCAAAAGACAGCTCGCTGATCACCGGCATTGTCGATGCGCGTCTCAACAAGCAGAACCGTTACGATACCTACAACACCATCATTACTCTCGGCAAAGATAACCCGTACCGCTACGACTCGACCAACCGCTACAACAAGAACCATCTGGTGCCGTTCGGCGAGTTTGTACCGCTGGAGTCGATTCTGCGTCCGCTGGCGCCGTTTTTTGACCTGCCGATGTCCTCCTTCAGCCGCGGCCCCTACGTGCAGCCGCAGCTGATGGCGCATAACCTGAAGCTGACCGCGGCCATCTGCTACGAGATAATCCTCGGTGAACAGGTGCGGGATAACTTCCGGCCGGACACCGACTTCCTGCTGACCATCTCCAACGACGCCTGGTTCGGCAAGTCCATCGGCCCGTGGCAACACTTCCAGATGGCGCGAATGCGCGCCCTGGAGATGGCCCGCCCGCTGCTGCGCAGCACCAACAACGGCATTACTGCGGTGATCGGCCCGCGCGGCGAGATCCAGAAGATGATCCCGCAGTTTACCCGCGAGGTGTTGACCACCACCGTGACCCCCACCAGCGGCTTAACCCCTTACGCCCGCACCGGCAACTGGCCGCTATGGGCGCTGACGGCGCTGTTTGGTTTCGCCGCGCTGCTGATGAGCCTGCGCCAGCGTCGCCGATAAGTTTCTCCGCCGGCGACGCCCGTCGCCGGCTTTTTCTTCCCATCATCTGCCACTCTGGCACAGTCATTGCTTTATTTAACCTGGTAGCGGCATCGTCCGACCCAGTGCAACCGGGTTGCACCAGAAACGATCGGTGGTCGCGCTATTTTGGTGCAATGGAAGATATTTGCCTCCGATTGGTGCGGAGCGCTTCGCAAAAATAAACAATAAAGCAGCAAAATCTTTACATTAAGCCAAACTAAATGCTAACAAACACATACAAATGCGGCACGTGGATGCGTGCCCCCAATAACAACACACACAATCACAATGGGTATCAATAGCGTCGCTGACGCTGCGGATAAGGAGTTGGATATGCAATTACGTAAACTGGCCACGGCAATGCTGGTAATGGGAATGACCGCTGGTCTGGCGCAGGCGGAAGATGCTGCCCCGGCGGCTGGCCAGAACACCCTGGATAAGATCGCCAAAAACGGGGTTATCGTTGTCGGCCATCGTGAATCTTCGGTCCCGTTCTCTTACTACGATAACCAGCAGAAGGTTGTGGGCTACTCTCAGGATTATTCCAACGCCATCGTCGATGCCATCAAGAAAAAACTGAACAAACCCGATCTGCAGGTCAAACTGATCCCGGTCACCTCGCAGAACCGTATCCCGTTGCTGCAGAATGGCACCTTTGATTTCGAGTGCGGCTCAACCACCAACAACCTTGAGCGCCAGAAACAGGCGGCCTTCTCCGATACCATCTTCGTGGTCGGTACCCGTCTGCTGGTGAAGAAAGGCGGCCCGATCAAAGATTTCCCGGACCTGAAGGATAAAGCGGTCGTCGTCACCTCCGGAACCACCTCAGAGATCCTGCTGCATAAGCTGAACGATGAGAAAAAAATGAATATGCGCATTATCAGCGCCAAAGATCATGGCGACTCTTTCCGCACCCTGGAGAGCGGACGCGCCGTGGCCTTTATGATGGATGATGCCCTGCTGGCTGGCGAACGCGCCAAGGCGAAGAAACCGGATAACTGGGAAATCGTCGGCACCCCGCAGTCGAAGGAAGCCTATGGCTGCATGCTGCAGAAGGACGATCCGACGTTCAAGGCGCTGGTTGATGAAACCGTCGCCCAGGCTCAGACCTCTGGCGAAGCGGAGAAGTGGTTTGACAAATGGTTCAAAAACCCGATTCCGCCAAAAAATCTTAACCTCAACTTCGAGCTGTCGGACGACATGAAAGCGCTGTTCAAATCACCTAACGACAAAGCACTGAACTAATTATAACAACCAGGGGCGGGATATCCTGCCCTCCCGATGATTGTCACAGCACGGACAGACTATACGGCGGCTGGTCGTTCCCCAGCCGCCGCGAATACCGAAACAAGCTGGACAACCGTCTTCGAGGGTAGCACTGGCTACCCTTTTTTTTCCAGGAGTCATGTATGTCAATAGACTGGAACTGGGGGATATTCCTGCAACAGGCCCCCTTCGGCAACACTACCTACCTGGGCTGGCTGTGGAGCGGTTTTCAAATCACCGTCGCCCTCTCCATCTCGGCCTGGATCATCGCTTTTCTCGTCGGCTCACTGTTCGGCATTTTACGCACGGTACCCAATCGCTTCCTCTCGGGCATTGGCACCTGCTATGTCGAACTGTTTCGCAACGTGCCGCTGATCGTGCAGTTCTTTACCTGGTACCTGGTGGTGCCGGAGTTCCTGCCGGAAAATATCGGCATGTGGTTTAAATCGGAGCTGGACCCAAACATTCAATTCTTTGTCTCCTCCATGCTGTGCCTGGGGCTGTTTACCGCCGCTCGCGTCTGCGAGCAGGTACGCGCCGCCATCCAGTCGCTGCCGCGCGGGCAGAAGAACGCCGGCCTGGCGATGGGCCTGACCCTGCCGCAAACCTACCGCTACGTGCTGCTGCCGAACGCCTACCGCGTTATTGTGCCGCCGATGACCTCGGAGATGATGAACCTGGTGAAAAACTCGGCCATCGCCTCCACCATCGGTCTGGCCGATATGGCCGCGCAGGCGGGCAAACTGCTGGACTACTCCGCTCATGCCTGGGAGTCTTTTACCGCCATCACCCTGGCCTATGTTTTCATCAACGCGGTGATTATGCTGATTATGTATGTGGTCGAGCGTAAGGTTCGCCTGCCTGGCAATATGGGAGGCAAATAATGTACGATTTTGACTGGAGTTCGATCGTTCCCTCCATGCCCTATCTGCTGGCAGGGCTGGTGATCACCCTGAAGATTACGGTGATCGCCATCGTGGTCGGCATCGTCTGGGGCACCCTGCTGGCGGTTATGCGCCTGTCCAGCTTTCTGCCGCTGGCCTGGTTTGCTAAATCCTACGTCAACGTATTCCGCTCAATCCCACTGGTGATGGTCCTGCTGTGGTTCTACCTGATTGTCCCGGGCTTCCTGCAGAACGTGCTGGGACTGTCGCCGAAAACGGATATTCGCCTGATCTCGGCGATGGTGGCGTTTTCGATGTTCGAAGCCGCCTACTATTCAGAGATTATCCGCGCCGGCATTCAGAGCATCTCCCGCGGCCAGTCCAGCGCCGCGCTGGCGTTGGGGATGACCCATTGGCAGTCAATGCGGCTGGTGATCCTGCCGCAGGCCTTCCGCGCCATGGTGCCGCTGCTGCTAACCCAGGGGATCGTCCTGTTCCAGGATACCTCGCTGGTGTATGTATTGAGTCTCGCCGACTTCTTCCGTACCGCCTCCACTATTGGCGAGCGTGACGGAACCCAGGTCGAAATGATCCTGTTCGCGGGCGGCGTCTATTTTGTGATTAGCCTCAGCGCCTCGCTGTTGGTCAGCTGGTTGAAGAAAAGGACTGTGTAATGATTACCCTGAAAAACGTTTCAAAATGGTATGGTCACTTTCAGGTGCTGACCGATTGCTCCACGGAAGTGAAAAAAGGCGAAGTCGTGGTGGTCTGCGGGCCGTCAGGCTCCGGTAAATCCACGCTGATTAAGACTGTGAACGGCCTTGAGCCGGTACAGCAGGGGCAGATTATTGTCGATGGCACCGTGGTTAACGATAAAAAGACCAACCTGGCTAAACTGCGCTCGCACGTCGGCATGGTGTTTCAGCATTTTGAACTGTTCCCGCATCTGTCGATTATCGACAACCTGACGCTGGCGCAGGTTAAAGTGCTTAACCGCGATAAAGCCTCAGCGCGCAAGAAAGGCCTCAAGTTGCTGGAGCGCGTTGGCCTGGCGGCGCATGCGGAAAAATACCCGGCGCAACTCTCCGGCGGCCAGCAGCAGCGCGTGGCCATTGCCCGTGCCCTGTGTATGGACCCAATCGCCATGCTGTTTGATGAGCCCACCTCAGCGCTTGACCCGGAGATGATTAACGAGGTGCTGGACGTTATGGTCGAACTGGCCAACGAGGGGATGACCATGATGGTCGTGACCCATGAGATGGGCTTTGCCCGCAAGGTGGCGAACCGGGTGATCTTTATGGATGAAGGGAAGATTGTCGAGGATGCCGATAAAGAGGCCTTCTTTGCCAATCCGCAATCCGAGCGTGCCAAAGATTTCCTCGCCAAAATACTCCATTAATGGTTTTTCTCTGCGCATACCGCCCGGTATGCGCAGTTAATCTTTTCCGCCATATTATTCGCCAATGTTATTTATGCGGCAGATTATCGCTACTATCATTTACGTACCCAATAAACCTGGGCGATAAAAGCTGAACTTATTTATTAAATCGATCAATTCATAAAGAATTCAATAATGAATTAGTGGACCGGCCTTGCCACCGCCGCTAGCATATAACGCCTCGTAACAGGTTCGTCGCACGATTATTTTATTAATTGAATATAATATTCTTGCCTGACCTCGCCTGCGCCGAAATAAAGGCCATCAATATTCTCTGCCGCTCGCAGAATAATGGATGCGCCACCAAACCAATGAAACAAATGGATATTGCTTCATGTTAATTCGATCTCGCACGCTCACCGGGCTGCTGTTTATCACGCTGGCGGGCACCTCAGCCGCCGGGGCCGCGCCATTGGCCTCTTCTACTCACCAGACGGAGCAGGATAAAGCCCGCCAGGAAGCGCTGGCGCCGCAGCAACAGGATTTTCAGTCTTCACAACAGCGCGTGGCGCCGCAGGGTATCCCTTTTCCTGAGGAAACGCATTGCAAATTGATCAACCGGGTCGATATCGACTCCGATAACCAGGCGCTCACCCGGAAATTACTGGCGAAAACCGCGCGGCAGGCGCAGGGACGCTGTCTGGGTAGCGAAGGCATTCGCCTGCTGGCCTATACCTTGCAAAATGAGCTGATCGCGCAAGGCTACATCACCTCGCTGATTGATGTGCCCTCCCAGTCGCTGGAGCACGGCATACTCAGGTTCACGCTGCACTATGGCAAAGTGGGCGCTATCGACTATGCCGACGGCTCGGACACCACCCGCCTGTGGAATTCCCTACCCACCTCTTCCGGTACTATCCTGCGCTTAAGCGACCTTGAGCAAGGGATGGCCAACCTGCAGCGTCTGCCCGGCGCCACCGCGCACATGAAACTGCTGCCGGGCCAGCACGAGGGCGAAAGCGATATCCAGATCGCCCGCAGCCTGGCGAAAAAATGGCAGCTTGGCGCCTGGCTTGACGACGCCGGCAGCAAAGCCAGCGGACGCTACCAGGCCGGCGGGGCCCTCTATCTCTATGACCTGACCACCCTCAACGATATCCTGTACCTTTCCGGCGGGGGCGATATTGAATTCAATCAGCATAACGACGGCAACCACAACGGCAGCCTGTATTACTCCATTCCCTTTGGCTACTGGACACTAAGCGCCTACGGGGCATACAGCCAGTATCGTCAGCAGTTTAACGGCAACTGGTCGACGATGGATTATAAGAGTAAAAATCGCTACTACAGCGCCACGCTGAGTCGTCTGCTCTCCCACACCCGGCAGCAAAAAACCACCGCTGACCTGCGGATCGCCAAGAGCACCTCGCATTATTACTTCGGCGGCAGTGAGCTACTGGTGATGCGCAAGCAGAACCCCTCATGGGAATTCACCCTCAACCACCAGCACTACTTTAACAAAAAGATTGTTGATGCCAGCATCGGCATCCAGCGCAGCCTGCCGTGGCTCAGCTCGACAGCAACGCCGGAAGAGCAGGCCGGGCTGTATAGCCCGCTGTCGCGGATTGTGCATGGTAATCTGCAGGCAATGATGAAATTTGACGCCACCGGCGACAAATTTACCTGGGCTCCCCGCCTCAGCGCCCAGTTCAGCCCGGACAAACTCGCTTCCGATAATAAATTCAATATTGGTAGTCGCTGGAGCGTGCGCGGTTTTGACGGTGAAAACAGCCTGTCCGGCAATCAGGGATGGTACTGGCGCAACGATTTTATCTGGGATCTGGCCACCCACGAGCGGCAATTCTATTTGGGCGCGGATATAGGCCGTCTTATCGGCGCCGATCTATATCAAAAAGGCAAAGTGCTCTCCGGCGCCGTCAGCGGGCTGCGCGGTCAGCTATGGTCAACGCAGTACGATCTGTTTATTAGTACCCCGCTGAGTAAACCGGATAAGTTTCATAGCGACGCCCTGAATATGGGCTTTTCATTACAGTGGAGGTATTAATTCGCACATTATTGACTCGTCATATTTACATTATTTATTAATCATTATTTAAAGGAATAAAGAAAATGTTTAAGTTTAAGGCTTCTTATGTCGCACTGGCGGCAGTATTAACCTCGTCGGTAGTTTATGCCGACCCCACAAGCTATACGCACTCTTCCGGCGCCACGGTTATCGATATTGAAAAGCCGAATGCCGCCGGTGTCTCCCATAACCTGTACCGCGACTTCAACGTCGGCACCAATGGCACCATCCTTAATAACAGCGGCGATGATGTCAGCCACAGCACATTTGGCAATATCGCCCGCAACAATAATCTGACCGCCGGCAGCGCTTCGGTGATTTTGAACGAGGTGACCTCCAAAAACGCCAGTAGCCTGAAGGGCTTTATCGAAGTCAACGGTCAGAAAGCGGATGTGGTAATCGCCAACCCGAACGGCATCACCTGTTCCGGCTGTAGCTTTGTTAATACCAACAAGGCTATCCTGACCACCGGCAAGGTTAATATGACCGACGATGGCGCCATCGGCAGCTATACCGTAACGGGAGGCACCCTCACCATCGGCGAAAATGGCATGAACGCCGCCAACGGCTACGCGGTTCTGCTCGCCGACGCGATTAAGATTAACGGTAAAGTGCAGGCCAACAACGCCCTGGTCAGCGCGGGCAACTTCACCATGGATAACAGCTCTGGCTCGGTGACCTCCGCCGGTAAAAAGGCCACCCTGATCCAGATGACGGTTAACCCGCAGTACAGCATCGACGTCAGCAGCCTTGGCGGCATTGAGGCCAACAGCATCAGCATGGTCGGCAATAACATCGGCTTTGGCGTACGTAATAAGGGTTCTATTATCTCCAACGGCACGCTGATGCTCACCAGCAACGGTAATTTACTGAACAAAGGGTCAATAACGGGCAAAGGTTTGCTGAGCCAGGTTTCCACCGTCACGGGCATCACCAATGACGGTAGCATCGCCGGCGCCTATTATTTAATGCTCTCCAGTGGCGATTATATCGTTAACACCGGTTCTCTCTCCGGCGGCCAGCTGATTGCCACCGCTAACGGCAACATCACCAACGGCGACTCAGGCACGATGACCGGCACCAGTGGATTAAGCCTGACCAGCGGCGGGAAAATCCGCAACGAAGAAAAAGCCTCCCTGCTGTCAAATAACCAGATTGCCGCCACGGCAATCGGTGATTTCCTCAATGAAGGCAAAATCAGCGCCAAACACACCAGCCTGACGTTTGTCGGCGACAGCTTTAAAAACACTGGCAATATTAACTCTACTGGCCAAACCACCATTCAGTCGCTTAAACAGGACGGCAGCGCCAATACGGGCGAGATCTATAACCTCGGCAATATCACCGGCGAAAATATCAATCTGCAGACCAATGGCACGCTGGCGCAAAGCAGCAGTGGTCGTATTGAGGCAACCAACGCCATTACCGCCCACAGCTACTGGCTGAACCAAAATGGTTATATGAATGCCGCCGATATCACCACCGATCACGGCGTAGTGAATAATTATGGCAATATTACTGCCAAAAATATTTCAATCACGACCTACTCAGATATCACCAACGAAGGGCAGATCAGCAGCACCGGCGACCTGACCTTAAATACCAAAAATAAAGGCGCGATCTACAATTATTCAACCCTCAGCGCGGGCGGCAACATGACGTTAACCGCCACCAAAGTGGTCAATGGTGGTAAAAGTTGCGGCATCCTGGGCCTGGCGAAATGCGGCGTCGGGACGTTAACTGCTGACAAGCTGGTACTGAACTCATCGCAGAAATATGTTAGCGACATGGGTGGAAAACAGTATTTCAAGAGCACCGAAGTCAACACGGTGAAATAAGACAAACCACGATGCGCGAAGCCTCGCGCATCGTTTTTCGCACGCTTAGGGCTCGAAGGGCCGACGCTGGAACTGATCGTGGCCACATTTTGGACAGCGCGGCAGCACGTCCGGGGTGTATACCGCCAGGTGATAGTGGCACTTCTCGCAGACCAGGTTGCCCAGACCGACCACTTCGCCGCTGTGGTACACGCCGTGATGATTCAGATCCTGAAAGACTTCCCGCCACTCGAGCTGGGTTTTGTCGGTGATATCAGCCAGCTCCTGCCACAGGCTCTCTTTGATCACCCGCATAAACACGCTGTCGCTCTCGTCTTCGTGACTCTCTTCGTAGCTGCGGGCAAACTCCTCGAGGTCGCGCTTGACCGCCGCAATCACCGACTCGATCTCGCTCTGCGTCAGATCGCCGGCGCGGACGATTTTTTCCCGCGCCTGCGTCACCAGCGCGTCGATATCGCGCTCTCCATGGCGGAGCCGTTCGCTGAGCGAGGAGACCAGTTCACGGTAATATTGAGCAACCTTGTTCATCATTTCGCCTCCGGTGGGGTTAACGTCTTCTGATAATAGACCTTATTCCTCTCCCGCTGTGTCTGACAAGCCACAGAGTCGCGAAATAATCTGCGCAGCTTTTGCCGATGTTGATGTGCGAAAAGCTGTTTTGACGTGGGCGTTTGGGCTATGCTATGCCGATCTGAAATAACACATCCATTGGCTACACTTTGTAGCTGTATTGAAAACAGGACCACTGGCTGCCATGCAAGAGCAATACCGCCCGGAAGAGATAGAATCGAAAGTCCAGCTTCACTGGGACGAAAATCGTACATTTGAAGTAACTGAAGACGAGAGCAAAGAGAAGTATTACTGCCTGTCGATGCTTCCTTATCCTTCTGGTCGACTACACATGGGTCACGTGCGTAACTACACCATCGGCGACGTGATTGCCCGCTACCAGCGCATGCTGGGCAAAAACGTCCTGCAGCCGATCGGCTGGGATGCGTTCGGTCTGCCGGCAGAAGGGGCGGCGGTGAAAAACAACACCGCGCCAGCGCCGTGGACCTACGACAACATTGCCTACATGAAAAACCAGCTCAAAATGCTGGGCTTCGGCTATGACTGGAGCCGCGAGCTGGCGACCTGCACCCCGGAATACTACCGCTGGGAGCAGAAGTTTTTCACCGAGCTGTACAAAAAAGGCCTGGTGTACAAAAAAACCTCCGCAGTGAACTGGTGCCCGAATGACCAGACCGTGCTGGCCAACGAACAGGTTATCGACGGCTGCTGCTGGCGCTGCGATACCAAGGTCGAGCGTAAAGAGATCCCGCAGTGGTTTATTAAAATCACCGCCTACGCCGATGAACTGCTGAACGATCTGGATAAGCTGGACCACTGGCCGGACACCGTGAAGACCATGCAGCGCAACTGGATCGGCCGTTCGGAAGGGGTAGAAATCTCCTTTGACGTCAACGACTACGCTGACAAACTGACTGTCTACACCACCCGTCCGGACACCTTTATGGGTTGTACCTACCTGGCCGTCGCGGCGGGTCACCCGCTGGCGCAGCAGGCTGCGGCGAACAATCCGGCGCTGGCCACCTTTATCGACGAGTGCCGCAATACCAAAGTGGCCGAAGCCGACATGGCGACGATGGAGAAAAAAGGCGTCGATACCGGCTTTAAAGCCATTCATCCGCTGACCGGTGAAGAAATTCCGGTCTGGGCGGCAAACTTTGTGCTGATGGAATACGGCACCGGCGCGGTAATGGCCGTTCCGGGTCACGACCAGCGCGACTACGAGTTCGCCAGCAAGTACGGTCTGAACATTAAGCCGGTTATCCTCGCTGCCGACGGCTCCGAGCCGGATCTCTCCGAGCAGGCGCTGACCGAGAAAGGCGTCCTGTTTAACTCCGGCGAGTTCAGCGGTCTTGATTATGAAGCGGGCTTCAACGCCATTGCCGACAAACTGGCTGCTATGGGCGTGGGCGAGCGTAAAGTTAACTACCGTCTGCGCGACTGGGGCGTATCCCGTCAGCGCTACTGGGGCGCGCCGATCCCGATGGTGACCCTGGAAGATGGCACCGTGCTGCCGACCCCGGAAGATCAGCTGCCGGTGATCCTGCCGGAAGACGTGGTCATGGACGGCATCACCAGCCCGATCAAAGCCGATCCTGAATGGGCCAAGACCACCGTCAACGGCCAGCCGGCGCTGCGCGAAACCGACACCTTTGACACCTTTATGGAATCCTCCTGGTACTATGCGCGCTACACCTGCCCGCAGTATCAGGAAGGAATGCTGGATTCGAAAGCGGCCAACTACTGGCTGCCGGTAGATATCTACATCGGCGGTATCGAACACGCCATCATGCACCTGCTCTACTTCCGCTTCTTCCATAAGCTGATGCGCGACGCGGGCATGGTGAACTCCGATGAGCCGGCGAAACAGCTGCTGTGCCAGGGCATGGTGCTGGCTGACGCGTTCTACTATGTGGGCGAAAACGGCGAACGTAACTGGGTTTCCCCGGTTGACGCCATCGTTGAGCGCGACGAAAAAGGCCGCATCGTGAAGGCCAAAGACGCGGCGGGCCACGAGCTGGTGTACACCGGCATGAGCAAGATGTCCAAGTCGAAAAACAACGGCATCGACCCGCAGGTGATGGTTGAGCGCTACGGCGCGGATACCGTGCGTCTGTTCATGATGTTTGCGTCCCCGGCGGATATGACCCTCGAGTGGCAGGAATCTGGCGTTGAAGGGGCGAACCGCTTCCTGAAACGCGTCTGGAAACTGGTCTACGAGCACACCACCAAAGGAGAGGTTGCGGCACTGAACGTGGCGGCTCTGAGCGAAGATCAGAAAGCGCTGCGTCGCGATATCCACAAAACCATCGCCAAAGTGACCGATGACATCGGCCGTCGTCAGACCTTCAACACCGCCATCGCGGCAATCATGGAGCTGATGAACAAGCTGGCGAAAGCGCCGCAGGAAGATGAGCAAGATCGTGCGCTGATGCAGGAAGCTCTGCTGGCGGTGGTGCGTATGCTCAACCCGTTCACTCCGCACGCCAGCTTCACCCTGTGGCGTGAGCTGAACGGCGAAGGCGATATCGACAACGCGCCGTGGCCGGTAGCGGATGAGAGCGCGATGGTGGAAGACAGCACCCTCGTCGTCGTCCAGGTCAATGGCAAAGTTCGTGGTAAAATTACCGTTGCGGTAGATGCAACTGAAGAGCAGGTTCGCGAGCGCGCCGGCCAGGAACATCTGGTGGCGAAATATCTCGACGGTAAAACCGTGCGTAAAGTGATTTACGTTCCGGGTAAACTGCTCAATCTGGTCGTTGGCTAAGCGCGGGAGGAAGCGTGCGATATCTGGTAACAATGTTGTTATCTCTGGCGGTGCTCGTCACCGCCGGCTGTGGCTGGCATTTGCGTAGCACTACCAAGGTGCCCGCCACCATGAAAACCATGATTTTCCAGTCGAGCGATCCGAACGGCCCGTTAAGCCGCGCGGTACGTAATCAGCTGCGTCTTAACGGCGTGGAACTGATCGACGCCAGCACGCTGCGTAAAGATGTCCCTTCTCTGCGCCTCGATGGCTCGTCGATTCAGAAAGATACCGCATCGGTGTTCCAGGATGGTCGTACGGCGGAGTATCAGATGGTCATGACCGTTCATGCCAGCGTCCTGATCCCGGGTCACGATATCTATCCGATTACCACCAAGGTCTACCGGTCGTTCTTTGATAACCCGCAGGCGGCATTAGCGAAAGACGCCGAGCAGGATATGATTATCCAGGAAATGTACGACAAAGCGGCGGAACAGCTGATTCGTAAGCTGCCAAGCGTTCAGGTAGCGGATGTTGAAGCAACCCAGCAGGAAGAGAAACCGGTCGCCAGCAGCGCGGCGCCGGCTTCCTCGGGTAACCGCGTCTCCACCACGCTGGGTCAATGATGATTCGGTTGTACCCGGAACAGCTCCGCGCGCAGCTCACTGAAGGGCTGCGCGCGGCCTATCTGCTGCTTGGCAACGATCCCCTGCTGTTGCAGGAAAGCCAGGACGCCATTCGCGAAGCTGCTGCCGCGCAGGGCTTTACCGAGCACCATACTTTTTCAATCGACAACAGCACCGACTGGCAGGCGATTTTCGCCTTAAGCCAGGCGATGAGCCTGTTTGCCAGCCGGCAAACCCTGCTGTTGATCCTACCGGAAAACGGCCCCAACGCGGCGATCAATGAACAGCTCGCCACGCTGGTTGGCCTGCTGCACGACGACCTGCTGCTGATAGTTCGCGGAAATAAGCTGACCAAAGCCCAGGAGAATGCCGCATGGCTCACCGCCCTGGCTCAGCGCGCAGTCCAGGTCAGTTGCCAGACGCCGGAATACGCGCAGCTGCCGCGCTGGCTGGCCGCCCGTGCCAAACAGCATCAGCTGCAGCTCGACGACGCGGCCAGTCAGCTGCTGTGCTACTGTTACGAAGGCAATCTGCTGGCGCTGGCGCAGGCGCTGGAGCGTCTGGCGCTGCTCTGGCCGGACGGTAAGCTAACCCTGCCCCGCGTTGAGCAAGCGGTAAACGATGCCGCGCACTTTACGCCTTACCATTGGGTCGATGCCCTACTGGCCGGCAAAAGTAAGCGCGTGCTGCACGTCCTGCAGCAGTTACGCCTTGAAGGCTGCGAGCCGGCGATCCTGCTGCGTACTCTGCAGCGGGAGCTGCTGCTGCTGGTTACCCTCAAGCGCCAGGCGACGCACACGCCGCTGCGCTCGCTGTTTGATAAACATCGGGTCTGGCAAAACCGCCGTCAGCTGCTCAGCGACGCCCTCACGCGCCTGAGCGGGGAACAGCTGCGCCAGGCGGTGACCCTTCTGACCCGCGCGGAGCTCACCTTTAAACAGGATTACGGGCACGACGTCTGGCCCGAACTGGAAAGTCTTTCGTTGTTGCTCTGCCACAAAGCCCTGGCGGACGTTTTTATTGATGGTTGATATGACTCAGTTACAGGCAATCTATGGCGGCACCTTCGATCCGGTGCATTACGGTCACCTCAAGCCGGTTGAGATCCTGGCGAATCAGATTGGCCTGAGCAAGGTCATCATCATGCCTAACAACGTCCCGCCGCACCGGCCGCAGCCGGAAGCCACCAGCGCCCAGCGCGTGCACATGCTGAAGCTGGCGATTGCCGATAAACCGCTGTTCACGCTCGATGAACGCGAACTACGGCGCGATACCCCCTCCTGGACGGCGCAAACGCTGCAGGAGTGGCGCCAGGAGCAGGGGCCGCGCAAACCGCTGGCGTTTATCATTGGCCAGGATTCGCTACTGACCTTTCCCACCTGGCACAACTATGAAACCATTCTCGACAATGTCCACCTGATTGTTTGCCGCCGCCCGGGTTACCCGCTGACCATGGCGCAGGAAGCGGATCAGCGCTGGCTAGATCGCCATTTAACCCACGACGTGGAGTCTCTGCATAACCGCCCTTCCGGCGTGATCTACCTGGCTGAGACGCCGTGGTTCGATATTTCCGCGACGATCATCCGCCAGCGCCTTGAGCGCGGCGAGTCCTGCGCCGAGATGCTGCCCGCCGCCGTGCTGGATTACATCCGCGAGCAGGGACTCTATTGCTGACCCCAGGCTGGGCCTGGCGCGAAAAAAGCGCTATCGTAACGCCATCTCTTCATCGCCTGTCAGAGCCTGTTCATGAAATTGTGGTTAGTTCGCCATGGCGAAACCGAAGCCAACGTTGCCGGGTTATACAGCGGCCATGCCCCAACGCCCCTGACGCCGCGCGGCGTCGCTCAGGCGCGCGCGCTCGGCGAACGGCTGCGCCTGGCGCCTTTCGATAAAGTATTCTGTAGCGAGCTGGCGCGGACCGGGACAACGGCCGATCTGCTGCTTGGCGACCGCGCTATTCCGCGTGAGCGCCATCCCGCGCTCAATGAGATGTTTTTCGGCGACTGGGAGATGCGTCATCATCGCGACCTCCAGCGAGAAGATGCGGAAAACTATGCCGCCTGGTGTGCCGACTGGCAGCATGCGGCCCCCACCAACGGCGAAAGCTTTCAGAATTTTGCCCGCCGCGTCAGCGAGTTTATCCCAACGCTGACCGACTGCCGCCATCTTGACCATCTGCTGATCGTCGGCCATCAGGGCGTCCTGAGCCTGCTGACCGCCCTGCTGTTGCAGATGCCTGCGGCGGCGATGTGGCACTTTCCCATTGCCCATGGCGCCTGGAGCCTCCTCGAAATCCGCGACGATTTCACCACCCTGCGGGTATTAAATAGCCAGGCCGTCTGGCGGCCGCAAGAAGAATTCCCGCCAGACCATTGACAGGCCAGAGCAGGCTGTTATTCTCCGCTGCCAGGCAGCATCCGCCAAAGCCGGTTTGCAGAAATTGTTTTACAAAAATGGCGATGCAATCCGCGGCGAGGGATGGGATGATAGCCCGCCACGAACGCCTGCCGACAGACATTTCACCCGACTTTTTCATCAGTTCAGGTATACTGTCAGGCTCTTTATGATTATCAATCTTCACGCACCCAGGGGGAACACTTGCAGGGTAAAGCACTCCAGGATTTTGTTATCGACAAAATTGATGACCTGAAAGGTCAGGACATCGTTGCCATTGATGTACATGGCAAATCCAGCATCACCGATTGCATGATTATCTGCACCGGCACCTCCACGCGTCATGTGATGTCTATCGCCGACCACGTGGTTCAGGAGTCCCGCGCCGCCGGCATGCTGCCGCTGGGCGTTGAAGGGGAAGCCGCCGCCGACTGGATCGTCGTCGACCTCGGCGACGTGATGGTCCACGTCATGCAGGAAGAGAGCCGTCGTCTGTACGAGCTGGAAAAACTCTGGAGTTAATGCGTGAAGTTGCAGCTGGTGGCCGTTGGCACCAAAATGCCGGACTGGGTACAGACCGGCTTTAGCGAGTATCTGCGCCGTTTTCCCAAAGATATGCCGTTCGAGCTGGTGGAGATCCCTGCCGGTAAGCGCGGTAAGAACGCTGATATCAAACGCATCCTCGAAAAAGAGGGCGAGATGATGTTAGCCGCTGCCGGTAAGAACCGCATCGTGACCCTGGATATTCCGGGTAAACCATGGGATACACCGCAGCTGGCGCGCGAACTGGAACGCTGGAAACAGGACGGGCGCGACGTCAGTTTACTGGTAGGCGGCCCGGAAGGTCTCTCTCCCGCCTGTAAAGCAGCGGCGGAACAGAGTTGGTCGCTCTCCACCCTCACCTTACCTCACCCGCTGGTGCGCGTACTGGTGGCCGAGAGTCTGTACCGGGCGTGGAGCATCACCACCAACCACCCGTACCACCGTGAGTAATGATGATCAGGGTAGACTAAGCAGCGAATGAAATTACAGAATTCTTTCCGCGACTATACGGCTGAATCCTCGCTGTTCGTGCGCCGGGCGCTGGTCGCTTTTTTGGGGATTTTGCTGCTTACCGGCGTTCTGATCGCCAACCTGTACAATGTGCAAATCGTTCGCTTCGACGACTATCAGACGCGCTCGAACGAAAACCGCATCAAGCTGGTGCCGATCCCGCCGAGCCGCGGCATTATTTACGATCGCAACGGCACCCCGCTGGCGCTTAACCGCACCATTTACCAGCTGGAGATGATGCCGGAGAAAGTCGATAACGTACAGCAGACGCTGGATGCGCTACGCGACGTCGTCGATTTAACCGACGATGACATCGCCGGTTTCAAAAAGGAGCGCGCCCGCTCCCATCGTTTTACCTCGATTCCGGTAAAGGTCAACCTCAGCGAAGTGCAGGTGGCCCGCTTTGCCGTCAACCAGTACCGCTTTCCCGGCGTGGAAGTCAAAGGCTACAAGCGTCGTTATTACCCCTATAATTCGGCGCTGACTCACGTCATTGGCTATGTCTCAAAAATTAACGATAAAGACGTCGACCGCCTGGATAAAGAGGGCAAGCTGGCCAACTACGCCTCGACGCACGACATTGGTAAGCTGGGTATAGAGCGTTATTACGAGGACGTTCTGCACGGTCAGACCGGCTACGAAGAGGTTGAAGTGAACAACCGCGGCCGCGTCATTCGTCAGCTGAAAGAGGTGCCTCCGCAGGCCGGACGCGACATCTACCTCACCCTCGACCTCAAGCTGCAGCAGTATATTGAAACGCTGCTGGCCGGCAGCCGCGCCGCCGTGGTGGTGACCGACCCGCGTACCGGCGCTATTCTGGCGCTGGTTTCAACCCCGAGCTATGACCCGAACCTGTTCGTCGACGGCATCTCCAGCAAAGATTACTCCGCGCTGCTCAACGACCCGAACACACCGTTGGTCAACCGAGCAACGCAGGGGGTCTATCCGCCGGCGTCGACGGTCAAACCGTACGTCGCCGTCTCGGCGCTGAGCGCCGGGGTGATCACCCGCAACACCAGCCTCTTCGACCCCGGCTGGTGGCAGTTGCCTGGCTCAGAGAAACGCTATCGTGACTGGAAAAAGTGGGGCCACGGCCATCTGAACGTCACCAAAGCGCTCGAGGAGTCTGCAGATACCTATTTCTACCAGGTCGCCTATGACATGGGCATCGACCGTCTCTCAGAGTGGATGAGCAAGTTTGGCTACGGCCACTACACCGGTATCGACCTCTCCGAGGAGCGCTCTGGCAACATGCCGACCCGCGAATGGAAGCTCAAGCGCTTTAAGAAACCCTGGTACCAGGGGGACACCATTCCGGTGGGCATCGGCCAGGGTTACTGGACCGCCACGCCGATCCAGATGAACAAAGCGCTGATGATCCTGATTAACGACGGCGTGGTGAAGGTGCCGCATCTGCTGCAGAGCACCGTGGAAGACGGCAAGCCCGTACCCTGGGTCCAGCCCCATGAGCCGCCGGTAGGCGATATCCATTCCGGCTATTGGGAAATCGCCAAAGACGGCATGTACGGCGTGGCCAACCGCGGCAACGGCACCGCGCACAAATACTTCGCCAGCGCGCCGTATAAAATCGCGGCCAAGTCAGGTACCGCTCAGGTGTTCGGCCTGAAGGCCAACGAAACCTATAACGCGCACCGGATCTCCGAGCGCTTGCGCGACCATAAACTGATGACGGCGTTTGCGCCTTATAACAACCCGCAGGTTGCCGTGGCGATGATTCTGGAAAACGGCGGCGCCGGCCCGGCGGTCGGTACGATTATGCGCCAGATCCTCGATCACATCATGCTGGGCGATAACAACACTACGCTGCCAAGCGAAAACCCGGCGGTAACCGCAGGGGAGGATCAATAATGACGGATAATCCGAACAAAAAATCGCTATGGGATAAAATCCATCTTGACCCCACCATGCTGCTTATCCTGCTGGCGCTGCTGACCTACAGCGCGCTGGTTATCTGGAGCGCCAGCGGTCAGGATGTCGGCATGATGGAGCGTAAAATCGGCCAGATCGCCATGGGCGTGGTGATCATGATCGTCATGGCGCAGATCCCGCCGCGGGTCTATGAAGGCTGGGCGCCCTACCTCTATATTTTCTGTATCATCCTGCTGGTAGCCGTTGACGCCTTCGGCGCCATCTCCAAAGGGGCGCAGCGCTGGCTGGATCTCGGTATTGTGCGCTTTCAGCCGTCGGAGATCGCCAAAATAGCCGTGCCGCTGATGGTAGCGCGGTTTATTAACCGCGATGTCTGTCCACCGTCGCTGAAGAACACCGGCATTGCCCTGGTGCTAATCTTCCTGCCGACGCTGCTGGTGGCGGCGCAGCCTGACCTCGGGACCTCGATCCTGATCGCCCTATCCGGGCTGTTTGTGCTGTTCCTCTCCGGCCTCAGCTGGCGCCTGATTGGTATCGCCGTGGTGCTGGTCGCCGCCTTTATTCCGATCCTGTGGTTCTTCCTGATGCACGACTATCAGCGTCAGCGCGTGATGATGCTCCTCGATCCGGAAACCGACCCGCTGGGCGCCGGCTATCACATTATTCAGTCTAAAATTGCCATTGGCTCCGGCGGTCTGCGCGGCAAAGGCTGGCTGCACGGCACCCAGTCGCAGCTGGAGTTTCTGCCGGAACGCCACACCGACTTTATCTTCGCCGTCCTCGCCGAAGAGCTGGGCCTGATTGGCGTACTGATCCTGCTAGCGCTTTATATTCTGCTGATTATGCGCGGACTGTGGATCGCCGCCCAGGCGCAAACCACCTTTGGCCGGGTCATGGCCGGTGGTTTAATGTTGATTTTATTCGTTTATGTCTTCGTAAATATTGGTATGGTGAGTGGTATTTTACCGGTGGTGGGCGTACCGTTGCCGCTGGTGAGCTACGGGGGCTCCGCCCTGATCGTACTGATGGCCGGGTTTGGTATCGTAATGTCGATCCATACCCACAGAAAAATGTTGTCGAAAAGCGTTTAAAGGGGTTAGCAATGCGTAAGCAATGGCTGGGGATCTGCATAGCAGCGGGGCTGCTGGCGGCATGTTCGAGTGATGACGTGCAACAAAAAACGGTCAGTACTCCACAGCCGGCCGTCTGTAATGGCCCGACGGTTGAGATCAGCGGCGCCGATCCGCAGTATGAAACGCCGAACGCCACGGCGAATCAGGATTATGAGCGCGACGGTAAAAGCTACAAAATCGTTCAGGATCCGGCCAACTTTACTCAGGCCGGTTTCGCGGCGATCTATGACGCAGAACCCAACAGCAACCTGACCGCCAGCGGCGAAGCCTTCGATCCGACTCAGTTGACCGCAGCGCACCCGACGCTGCCGATCCCGAGCTACGCGCGGATCACTAACCTTGCCAACGGACGGATGATCGTCGTGCGGATTAACGATCGCGGTCCCTATGGCAACGATCGGGTCATCTCGCTTTCCCGCGCATCCGCTGACCGCCTGAACACCTCCAACAACACCAAAGTGCGCATCGACCCCATTATCGTCGCGCCTGACGGTTCGCTTTCCGGCCCGGGGATGGCCTGTACCACCGTCGCCAAACAGACTTACGCCCTGCCCGCCCGTCCGAATCTGGACGGTGGGGACGCCGCTGGCATGAGCCAACCCGCACCCACTGACGTTCGCCCGATCAGCAACAGCACGCTGACGCCGGCAGACAGCGTGGGCGCGCCGGTGAACAGCGGCGGTTTCCTCGGCGCGCCGACGCCCCTGAACAACGGCGTGCTGGAGAGTAGCGAACCAGCGGCAGCCGCCGCGACGGCTCCTGCCGCCGGCGCCACGCCAACAGCGCCAGTGACCGCGCCTGGCTCCATTCAGGGTAATGTGGCGCCCGCTGCGGCCACCGCCGCAGCCGCAGCCGCTGGCGCCGTGGCGGCCTCGTCCTCCGCGACCTCCAGCGCCAGCGGTAATTTTGTTGTCCAGGTGGGCGCAGTAAGCGACCAGACGCGGGCGCAGCAGTATCAGCAGCGCCTGAGCCAGCAGTTTTCTGTGCCAGGCCGGGTCATGCAAAACGGCGCGGTCTGGCGTATTCAGCTGGGTCCCTTTGCTGATAAAGCACAGGCCAGCGCCGTGCAGCAGCGCCTGCAAAGCGAAGCGCAGCTGCAGTCCTTTATTACTCGCGCCAACTAAACGCCGCGGGCCGCCCGTTCACCTCGCGCATGTAAAAGTCATTAACAAACTCATGCGCAATGTCGGATGCTGGCCCGCAGAGCATTTGCTATAGTAAGGCACTTTTTTAACTCCATCACGGATGCCGTTGTTCTGACCATGAAGACCTCTTTCACCGCTCGTTTACTCATTACGGCGCTCTCCGTTGCAGCGCTCTCCTCCGCTGCCCGCGCCGATGACCTGAATATCAAAACGATGATCCCAGGCGCCCCGCAGATTGACGCCGAATCCTGGATCCTTATCGATTACAACTCTGGCAAGGTACTGGCTGAAAACAATGCCGACTCCCGCCGCGACCCGGCCAGTCTGACCAAAATGATGACCAGCTATGTTATCGGTCAGGCGATGAAAGCGGGCAAATTCAAAGAGTCCGATCTGGTCACCGTCGGCAACGATGCCTGGGCCACCGGCAACCCGGTTTTCAAAGGCTCTTCTCTGATGTTCCTCAAGCCGGGCATGCAGGTGCCGGTTTCTCAGCTGATCCGTGGTATTAACCTGCAGTCCGGTAACGATGCCTGCGTGGCGATGGCCGACTACGTCGCCGGCAGCCAGGACGCCTTCGTCAGCCTGATGAACAACTACGTAAACGCTCTGGGCCTGAAAAACACCCATTTCCAGACCGTTCACGGTCTTGATGCTGACGGACAGTACAGCTCCGCGCGCGACATGGCGCTGATTGGCCAGGCGCTGATCCGCGACGTACCGAACGAGTACTCCATCTATCGTGAGAAAGAGTTCACCTTCAACGGCATCCGCCAGCTGAACCGTAACGGCCTGCTGTGGGATAACAGCCTGAACGTCGACGGCATCAAAACCGGCCATACCGACAAAGCGGGTTACAACCTCGTCGCTTCCGCCACCGAAGGCCAGATGCGCCTGATCTCCGCGGTAATGGGCGGCCGGACGTTCAAAGGCCGTGAGTCGGAAAGCAAAAAACTGCTTACCTGGGGCTTCCGCTTCTTCGAAACCGTCAACCCGATTAAAGCTGGCAAAGAGTTTGCCTCCGAACCGGCCTGGTTCGGCGACAGCGATCGCGCTTCGCTGGGGGTGGATAAAGACGTCTACCTGACCATTCCGCGCGGCCGAATGAAAGATCTGAAAGCCAGCTACGTGCTGAATAACACTGAGCTGCACGCCCCGCTGCAGAAAAACCAGGTTGTCGGCACCATTAACTTCCAGTTGGATGGTAAAACCATCGACCAGCGTCCGCTGGTGGTCCTGCAGGAAATTCCGGAAGGTAATTTCTTCGGCAAAATTATTGATTACATTAAATTAATGTTCCACCACTGGTTTGGTTAAAAATCGAACACTTGAAAGTGTGATTTCCATCCCCATATACTATTCATCCAAGTAACCTGATAACTCCCGCCCTTGGTGGGAGTTATTATTTTGTCGTAACACCGGAGCTGACATGAAAACCAAACTTAACGAACTGCTTGAATTCCCTACGCCATTTACTTACAAAGTAATGGGGCAGGCGTTGCCGGAGCTGGTTGATCAGGTGGTGGAAGTGGTACAGCGCCATGCGCCTGGTGATTACTCGCCGTCAGTAAAACCGAGCAGCAAAGGTAACTACCACTCGGTCTCCATCACCATCAACGCCACCCACATTGAACAAGTGGAAACGCTGTACGAAGAGTTAGGCAATATCGATATCGTTCGGATGGTGCTGTAACCTTTTCCCTGACCCGGCCGCCGTGCCGGGTCTTCTCATTCCCTTCTGCACGGCTGTGATATACTCCCCAACCTGAATTCTCTCTTCCCGGCGGAGATGTTGTTTTGCAGCACAATAAAATTCTTATCCGGCAGCTTGGCCTGCAACCTTACGAACCCGTCTCGCAGGCGATGCATGAATTTACCGACGCCCGTGATGAAGATACCCTCGACGAGATCTGGCTGGTGGAACATCACCCCGTATTCACCCAGGGTCAGGCCGGCAAAGCGGAACACGTGCTGGTGCCCGGCGATATTCCGGTGATCCAGAGCGATCGCGGCGGCCAGGTCACCTATCACGGTCCGGGACAGCAGGTGATGTACGTCCTGTTGGACCTCAAGCGCCGTAAGCTGGGCGTGCGGGAGCTGGTGACGCTACTGGAGCAAACGGTCGTCAATACCCTGGCTGAATATAGTATCGAGTCGCACCCCCGCGCCGATGCCCCTGGCGTCTATGTCGGCGAACGCAAAATCTGCTCTCTGGGATTGCGGATCCGTAAAGGTTGTTCTTTCCACGGTCTGGCGCTTAATATCGCCATGGATCTCACACCGTTTTTGCGTATCAACCCCTGCGGCTACGCCGGTATGGAGATGACGCAAATGCGCCAGTGGCAGCCGGCAGCCTCCCCGGAGACGGTCGCTCCGCGACTGGTCGCCAATCTGCTGGCGCTGCTAAATCATCCACCACACGAATATCTTCCCCGGGATTAAGCGGCAGGCCAACGTCCCGCTGTCAGCGGGGCGCTAAACGAGTAACACGTTATTTTTGCAATCAATTGTCACGCACGGCAACGCGGTGGGCCGCTATACTTGGCCTATCATTCCCAACCGGACTCATCGCGTGCCAGAGAATACGCCTCCGTCAGAATCTCCTGACAGACAGGATGAACGTTACGATCGTCAAATGTTTCGCATCCTGCGTAATATTGACCTCAATCTGTTGACGATCTTTGAAGCGGTATACGTGCATAAAGGTATCGTCAACGCCGCGAAGATACTCAATATCACACCCTCGGCGATTAGCCAGTCAATTAACAAACTGCGGGCGTTGTTCCCCGATCCGCTATTTATCCGCAAAGGACAGGGCGTCACCCCCACCGCCTATGCCACCCATCTTCATCAATACATCAGCCGCGGCATGGAAGCTTTCCTCAGCGCGCTGGATATCACCGGTAGCCCGCACCAGCAGCGGGTGATCACTATCGCCACTACGCCAGCGATGGGAGCGCTGCTGATGCCTGGCCTGGCCAGCGCGCTGAAGCCGACCTTTCCGCAGATCCTGTTGCACAATATCGCCATCGTCGACGCCGCGCGGCAGCTTGACCAGCGCCAGGTGGATCTGCTCATTGATACCCACCTGCACAGCGGCCAGGCGATAAGCCATCATGTGCTGTATCAGGATCGGGTACAGATGTACTGCCGCGCAGGGCATCCCGCGCTGGACGGTCCGCAGGATGAAACGACCCTCGCGGAGTACGAATTTGCGCTGCTGCTGCCGGAAGGCCAGCGCTACCCCACCCTCCATCGCCGACTACAGGAAGAGATGGGCGAGCGCCGCTGCGGCTTTAGCACCTTTAACCTGATGACCCAGGCGGCGATGATCGCCGGGAGCGATATGCTAGGTCTGACCACCGAACGCCTGTTCGCCATGGTGTCCCGTCTCTGGCCGCTGCAGACCCTGGATTTCCCTTCCCTCGGTGAAGAGCAGATTGACGTTGCGCTGCACTTTAATAAGCTGAGCGGGAAAGAGCCATTGCTGAAAGAGATCATCGAGACGGTGATCCGCTCGTTTAAGGCGTAGCGCACGGAAGGGAAAAGGATAAAACAACAACTATTTTACAATTTGCCGGGCAGGCAGGCTGCATTCTGCCCCTTTTCAATGGTATACTGCCTGCTCTTGATTCAAATATAGTTGATAATTGCAACATTTCATTGAATTAATTCGCTTTCCTTCGTGACTCGCAACTGGAACACGCACGCTATGAGTAAACCCATTGTGATGGAACGCGGTGTTAAGTACCGCGACGCCGATAAAATGGCCCTTATCCCGGTGAAAAACGTGGCAACTGAGCGTGAAGCTCTGCTCAGAAAACCGGAATGGATGAAAATCAAACTTCCGGCTGACTCGTCCCGTATCCAGGGAATCAAAGCAGCGATGCGTAAGAACGGCCTGCACTCTGTGTGCGAAGAGGCCTCCTGCCCGAACCTTGCAGAATGCTTCAACCACGGTACCGCGACCTTTATGATCCTCGGCGCGATCTGTACCCGCCGTTGCCCGTTCTGCGACGTCGCGCATGGACGCCCGGTCGCGCCAGATGCAAACGAGCCACAAAAGCTGGCGCAAACTATCGCCGATATGGGTCTGCGCTATGTCGTAGTCACCTCGGTAGACCGTGACGACCTGCGTGATGGCGGCGCACAGCATTTTGCCGACTGCATCAGCGCCATTCGCGAGAAAAATCCGTCGATTAAGATCGAAACGCTGGTTCCGGATTTCCGCGGCCGCATGGATCGCGCACTTGATATTCTGACGGTGACCCCGCCGGATGTCTTCAACCATAACCTCGAAAACGTGCCCCGTCTTTATCGTCAGGTACGTCCGGGCGCGGATTACAACTGGTCGCTGAAGCTGCTGGAGCGTTTTAAAGAAGCGCACCCGGAGATCCCGACGAAATCCGGCCTGATGGTAGGTCTGGGCGAAACCAACGACGAGATCATCGAAGTGATGCGCGACCTGCGTCGCCATGGCGTCACCATGCTGACGTTAGGCCAGTATCTGCAGCCGAGCCGTCACCACCTGCCGGTGCAGCGCTACGTCAGCCCGGAAGAGTTTGAAGAGATGAAAGCGGAAGCGATGGCGATGGGCTTCACCCACGCCGCCTGCGGTCCCTTCGTCCGCTCTTCCTATCATGCCGACCTGCAGGCTAAAGGGATGGAAGTTAAATAACCCACCGCTTCCGCCGCTGCGCGCCTGTTCGGCGCAGCGGCTCTCTCCGCTTCATCCGTTTCGCCTGTCCGTAACAGTTAGTTGCATCTTTTCTCCGCGGCGTCGACAAAAACGACAAAGGCCGCAACGATAAACGTCGCGGCCTCTTCGCCGTACCGCCAGCATCCCGTCAGGGGACGCAGCCGGAGAATTACTCTTTATGAGAGAGCTTCTGCGCCGGCGCTTCTTCTTCTGCGGTGGTTTTCTTCGCGCTATCGTCATCTTCGTTCATGGCTTTTTTAAAGCCCTTGATAGCCGACCCCAGGTCGCCGCCCAGCGTACGTAATTTCTTGGTACCAAACACTAAGATAATCAGTGCTGCGACTACCAGCAGTTTGGTAATACTAATCTCACCCATAGCTAACCTTCTTCTCTATACAAGCTGCGAATACGCCATCATACACGCATTTATCCGTCCTATTGTAATCCACCTGTGCGTGGGCTGCGTGTTTCGGCCCATAGCCTCCCCTCCGGGAGTGAGCGCTGAGATGTCCATCCTGACGTGCACAGCGAATTATTGGGATAAACAATACGGGTATTTGACGCGCGGACACAATAGCAATCTGTAACAAGGTGAATCAAGCCTTGTTTAAAAAAACGTCATAATAATTGCGGTGGCGCAAATCGTCGGTTCCGCAGCACTGGCAAACGCTCGCGAACGCGCGCAAGGTCATCCGCTGAGAGATCGGCAAAGATCAGCTGCGGCTCGCTCCCGGCCCCCGCCAGAGTGGTCCCCAGCGGATCGACGATGCGGCTCAGCCCGATATTGCGCGTTCCGCATTCGCCTGCCGCCACGATATAGCAGGTAGTATCGAGAGCGCGTGCCGCCAGCAGCGTCGCCCAGTGATACTCTTTCTGCGGCCCTTTCACCCATGCAGCGGGCAGCACCAGCAGCTGTGCCCCATTCAGGGCCAACGAAAGCGCCAGTTCCGGAAAGCGAAGATCGTAGCAGGTCATCAGGCCAACGCGTAATCCCGCCACCTCAATCACCGGCGGGATCTGCTGACCGGGATCCACCCGCCGGGACTCCTGCATCGCGAAGGCGTCATATAGATGAAGTTTATGATAATGGGCGATCACTGCGCCTTCCCGCAATACCACCAACGTGTTGGTCGCTCTCCCCTCCCCTGACGGCACATGGAGCGTCAGGACCGTGGTCAGGCTGTTACGCCTGCTCTCGGCCAACAGCGGCTGCAAAAATGCGCCATCCAGCGGCTGGGCCGATTTAACTGACAGATCCGGGTCGTTGTCATCCCGCGCCAGCAACGCCTCCGGCAGCACCAGCAGCGCCGCCCCTTCTCGCTCCGCCTGCTGCATCATCGCCACACAGGTTTGCGCATTCGTCCGCCATACTGGCGTGACGGCAAATTGTCCTGCCGCTACCCGCATGTTCTTCTCCCGTCAGGTTATGGATAGCCAATCGCGCCCGATGCGCGCTACACTTGACACTCTCTTACATCAAATAGCAGGAAACGACCGTGTTTCAACTTCTTTGCGCCGTTTTTATTGGCGGCGGCACCGGCAGCGTATTGCGCTGGTGGCTCGGCATGAAGCTCAATCCTGTGCACCATGCTATCCCGATTGGGACTCTAACGGCCAACCTGTTAGGCGCCTTTGTGATTGGCGCCGGGCTGGCGTGGTTTAATCGTCTGACCGGTATTGACCCGATGTGGAAACTGCTGATTACCACCGGTTTCTGCGGCGGCCTGACCACGTTCTCCACCTTTTCTGCGGAAGTGGTGTTTCTCCTGCAGCAGGGCCGGGTAAGCTGGGCGCTGCTCAACGTCGCGGTGAATTTGCTGGGTTCGTTTGCGATGACGGCGGTCGCCTTCTGGCTTTTCTCGCAGGCGGCCAGCCGCTAAAAGCGAAGGAGACAGGCAAAAAAAAACCCGCTTATTAGCGGGTTTTTATATTCTACTGACGCGTTGCTTACAGAGCGATGACGTTTGCAGCAGAAGGGCCTTTGGCACCGTTAGTGATTTCGAACTCTACGCGCTGACCTTCAGCCAGAGTTTTGAAACCGTTGGACTGGATTGCAGAGAAGTGTACGAATACATCTTTGCTGCCATCTTCCGGAGTAATGAAACCGAATCCTTTGGACTCATTAAACCACTTAACGTTACCTTTAATCTTAGACATCAAAATTACCTTTATATGAAAAATCGACACTAATGCTGTGTCGGGTATCAGTACACCAATTGTGGTACCTTTTGTCCAGTGCAACTTTGCTAAAAAGTGATAAAAGTCGCTATCTTTTTTAGTGGGTAACGCTTTAGTCCTTGTTTTTGCACAAGACCTTCCGCTTATCTCATTTATTGCTAAGACTTAGCGAATTAAAACTGGAAGCGCGCCCAGGCGAAGTAAACGTTACCGTTATTGTAGGTGCCGGGAATATAGGTCATCTGGAAAGTTGCCGGACCGTAACCTATTGACGCCAATGGCAAGATCACCGGGATCGGGATGTAGTTCCAGTTATCGCGCGCCGTGACGCCGAGGGTATAGCCAAGGCCGAGGTGGAAATTCTGGTCCGTCAGCGGGCGCCAGGTTTTCTCCCAACCGTAGCCGCCGATGGGCTCCCACTTATTAAAAGAGTCTTTAAACGCCATCAGGTACAGGCCATGCCAGTTCCCTTTCTCATCCCAGCGCGAGACGCCGAAACCTGCCCCCCACGGACGTTCGTTATACTTATCGGTTTTTTCCTTGTCATAGGCAAAGCGCGCATGCCAGGTGATGGCTGGAACGTACAAATCATAGTGCTCCGGCTCATTCCAGGTCTGCGCTACGTTATTACTTAAGGTATGGTAACCTTCGCTAAGGGTCGATGAAAACGACGCGCTGGCGTTTCCGGACACCAATAACCATCCTAAAAAACCAAGAGAAAACAATGAAAAACGACGTAACATCAACACTTTTCTATTACCACTTTGATTTAAAAGCCACCTAAAATAGCAAAGATAATCTCAATACAGGTTGAACGAAATAAGGCAAACTCCTGATTTTCGCCCGCTGTCCATCAGAACGGCTTAACTATCCATCTGGTGATTATATCCAGGCGTGACGGGGGACGTGTAGTTCTTATCGCTTTATTGATTTGCATCAGCGAGTTTTGTCCGTTTTTTCGGCACATTCGCACATTAAAATTTGGTGTGGTGCTTTTTAGCTACATATTCTTTGGGTTTAGGGGTAATAAATGCTGACGTTTATTGAGATCCTGATAGGGATCGTGGTCATTGTGGGCGTAGCCCGCTATATCATTAAAGGCTACTCGGCCACCGGGGTGCTGTTCGTCGGAGGCTTAATCTTACTGATCGTCAGCGCCCTGCTGGGACATAAAGTGTTACCGGGTAATACCGCGAGCACCGGCTATTCCGCTACCGATATTATTGAATACATTAAGATTCTACTCATGAGCCGCGGCGGCGATTTGGGTATGATGATCATGATGCTATGCGGCTTCGCCACCTATATGACCCATATTGGCGCCAATGATATGGTGGTCAAATTAGCGTCGAAGCCGTTGCGCTATATTAATTCGCCCTATCTGCTGATGATTGCCGCCTATTTTGTCGCCTGCCTGATGTCGCTGGCCGTCTCCTCCGCGACCGGCCTTGGCGTACTGCTGATGGCGACGCTGTTCCCGGTAATGGTGAATGTCGGTATCAGCCGCGGGGCCGCCGCCGCCATCTGCGCCTCACCGGCGGCGATTATCCTCTCGCCAACCTCGGGTGACGTCGTCCTGGCGGCCAAAGCCGCTGAAATGCCGCTGATCGACTTTGCTTTTAAAACCACGCTGCCGATCTCCATCGCGGCTATTATCTGCATGGCGATCGCCCACTTTTTCTGGCAGCGCTATCTGGATAAAAAAGAGCACATTTCTCACGAGATGCTCGATGTCAACGACATCACCACCACCGCCCCGGCGCTGTATGCCATTCTGCCGTTTACCCCGATCATCGGCGTGCTGATCTTTGACGGTAAATGGGGGCCGGAGCTGCACATTATCACCATCCTCGTTGGCTGCATGCTGCTGGCGGCGATCCTCGAGTTCCTGCGCGGTTTCAACACCAAAAACGTCTTTAGCGGGCTGGAAGTCGCCTACCGTGGAATGGCCGACGCCTTCGCCGGCGTAGTGATGCTGTTGGTTGCCGCCGGCGTCTTTGCCCAGGGGTTAAGCACTATCGGCTTTATCAACGGTCTGATCTCAATCGCCACCTCCTTCGGCTCGGCCAGTATTATTCTGATGCTGGTGCTGGTGATCCTGACCATGCTGGCGGCGATGACCACCGGTTCCGGTAATGCCCCGTTCTACGCCTTCGTTGAGATGATCCCCAAGCTGGCGCACTCCTCCGGCATCAATCCGGCCTACCTGTCGATTCCGATGCTGCAGGCTTCTAACCTCGGCCGCACGATATCGCCCGTCTCCGGGGTGGTGGTCGCCGTTGCCGGGATGGCGAAGATTTCCCCATTCGAAGTGGTCAAGCGCACCTCAGTGCCGGTGCTCGTTGGCCTGCTGGTGGTGATCGTTGCTACTGAAATCCTGGTGCCCGGCAGCGCGCTCCACTAATGGTCTAACCACGCGAAAAGGCGCCAGCGGGCGCCTTTTTTATGCTTTAATAACTCCCCGTTATCTTTTGCCATCCACAATCAGGAATAAACATGTTCAGGAAGGATTTCGCCGCGCTTGCCCTTGTGCTCACCGCCACTCAGGCCGGCGCTGAACCGCTCACCGCGACGCGATACGCTGATTTTGACCGCTACGTCCTTGCCCTCTCCTGGCAAACCGGATTCTGTCAGAGCATATATGACCGCAATCGCAACGAACCGGAAGAGTGTCGCCTGCAGCAGGACACCGCGAATAAAGCCGACTTTCTGACCGTGCATGGCCTGTGGCCCGGGCTGCCAAAGTCCATTGCCGCGCGCGGAGTGGATGAACGTCGCTGGATGCGCTACGGCTGCGCCACGCGTCCGGTGCCCAACATGCCGGAGGTAAAAGCGAACCGCAAATGCCAGGCGGCGGAGACCGGACTGTCGCTGGAGATGGCCAATAAACTTAATAATGTGATGCCGGGATCGGGCGGCACCTCCTGTCTGGAACGCTACGAATATGCCAAACATGGCGTCTGCTTCGGCTTCGATCCCGACAGCTACTTTGGCGCCATGGTGCGACTAAACGGTGAAATTAAGCGCAGCCCGGTGGGGGATTTTCTCGCGAAGCACTATGGCCAAACGGTCAGCCGCGCCGACTTCGACGCCGCCGTGGCCCGCGCCTGGGGTCCGCAGAGCGTGAAGGCGTTTAAGCTAACCTGCAACGGTAATCCGGCCTATCTGACGGAGATGCAAATCTCGCTCAACGCCGCGACCATCAACGCCCCGCTGGCCACTTCCGCTTTTCTGCCCCAGCCTCACCCGGGTAACTGCGGCGCACAGTTTATCCTCGATAAGGTTGGCCACTAGCGCAAAGCGGGATGCTGATTGGAAAACACCGTCTGCCGGATGGTGTTGCACGCTGAATGTGCGTTTCATCACTTCAAACTGCCGGCAACTCTCAGTATGATGGTAGGACCTTAACCCTTGCCCCTTTCGGCGAGGGTTTTCTTTTACGGACAGGTTCCTGGATAACATGGAGTATGCAATGACCAGACCCGCAATCATCATTAATGAACTGGATGCCGAACGTATCGACAGGCTGCTGGAGCAGCCGGCTTTCGCCAACTCACCGGTTGCCGATGCCCTGAATGAGGAACTCGACCGCGCGCAAATGCTGGCCCCGGAAGCGATGCCGCATGATGTCGTCACCATGAATAGCAGGGTAAAATTCCGCGATTTAACCAGCGGCGAAGAGCGCGTGCGGACGCTGGTGTTTCCGTCACAGGTGACCGACAGCGCCAGCCAGCTCTCCGTCCTCGCGCCGGTGGGCGCCGCGCTGCTGGGCCTGAAAGTCGGCAGCACCATTCACTGGGAGCTGCCGGGCGGCGCATCGACGCACCTGGAAGTGCTGGAGCTATTGTACCAGCCGGAAGCCGCTGGCGAATTCCACCGCTAATTCCGCTGCCTGAGGCGTTTCGCGCTTTATTCAGAGGATGTCCGCACATCCTCTTTCTGCTGTTTTCCCGCCGCTTACCCTTTTTTACGCTTTGCGCCTGCCTGGCTGACAGTTTTGCGACCTGAATGACACAATATCCGCATATAATATGTTGATATAGACGCAAACGAACAAGGAGGATTGCATATGTATAAGACTATCATTATGCCGGTTGATGTCTTTGAGATGGCGCTGAGCGATAAAGCCGTCCGGCACGCGGAGTTTCTGGCCCAGCAGGACGGGGTGATCCATCTGCTCCACGTCTTACCGGGTTCCGCGAGCTTTACCATGAGCCGTTTTACCGCCGACCTGCGGCGGTTTGAGGAACATCTGCAGCATGAGGCGGAGACTCGCCTGCAGACGATGGTCAGCCACTTCAGCATTGACCCGTCTCGTATCAAGCTACATGTCCGTTTTGGCAGCGTGCGCGATATGGTCAACGAGCTGGCCAGCGAAATTAACGCCGACGTGGTAGTTATTGGCTCACGCAATCCCTCCATCAGTACCCACCTGCTCGGCTCCAATGCCTCGAGCGTGATCCGCCATGCCCATATCCCGGTAATGGTCGTCAGGTAAGAATGACGAAAAGAGTATAAAAAAAGAGGCTACCCCTGGGTAGCCTCTTTGTTATGCAGGTCTATTGTCTGACTTGTTATGCGGTTTTCGTGCGGATCAGGTAGTCGAAAGCGCTCAGCGACGCTTTTGCCCCTTCCCCTGCCGCAATAATAATCTGTTTGTACGGCACGGTGGTGCAATCGCCCGCGGCGAACACGCCTTTGACGTTGGTTTCGCACTTCGCATCGATGATGATCTCACCCATGCGGTTGCGCTCAACGGCGCCTTCCAGCCAGGTGGTGTTAGGCAGCAGGCCAATCTGGACGAAGATCCCCGCCAGCGCGATATGATGCTCATCGCCGCTCACCCGGTCACGATACTGCAGGCCGGTGACTTTGCTGCCATCGCCTTTCACTTCCGTGGTCTGCGCATTAAGAATGATGTCGACATTCTTCAGGCTGCGGACTTTATCCTGCAACACCTGGTCGGCTTTCATCTCTGGGGCAAACTCCAGCAGGGTTACGTGCTCTACGACGCCCGCCAGGTCAATGGCGGCTTCCACGCCGGAGTTCCCGCCGCCGATTACCGCTACGCGTTTGCCCTTAAACAGCGGACCATCGCAGTGAGGGCAGTAGGTCACGCCCTTGGTGCGATACTGTTCTTCGCCCGGCACGTTCATATTGCGCCATTTCGCCCCGGTGGCGATGATGACGCTACGCGCCTTGAGCACCGCGCCGGAGGCGGTTTCGATCTGATGCAGGCCGCCCTCTGTCGCCGCCGGCGTCAGTTTGGTCGCACTCTGGGAGTCGATCACGTCTACGTTATAGTCATTGACGTGCGCTTTCAGCGCGCCTGCCAGCTTCTGGCCTTCAGTTTTCGGCACCGAAATATAGTTTTCGATATCCACGGTATCCAGCACCTGACCGCCGAAGCGTTCGCCCATCAGGCCGGTACGAATCCCTTTACGTGCAGAGTAGACCGCCGCCGCCGCGCCGGACGGGCCGGAGCCAACGATCAGTACATCGTAAGCGTCACGCTGATTCAGCTCTTCCGCTGCGCGTTTTTCCGCACCAGTATCCACTTTGGCGACGATTTCAGTCAGCGTCATCCGTCCCTGACCAAACTCCTGACCGTTCATGAACACCGCTGGCACGCCCATGACGTTACGCTCGGTGATCTCATTCTGGAAGGTCCCGCCGTCAATCGCCGTGTGTTTGATGCGCGGGTTGAGCACCGCCATCAGGTTCAGGGCCTGGACCACGTCCGGGCAGTTATGACAGGAGAGCGAATAGTAGGTTTCGAATTCGAAATCGCCATCAATATCGCGGATCTGCTCCAGCAGCGACTGGGCCTCTTTCGACGGATGACCGCCGGTCCACAGCAGCGCCAGCACCAGCGAGGTAAACTCGTGGCCCAGCGGCGAGCCCGCAAAACGCGGCCCCTGGTCGGAACCTGGGTTAGTAATCAGGAACGAGGGCTTACGTACCGCGAGCGTGTTGTCTTCTTTAAAGGTGACTTTGTCTGACAGTTCAGCGATTTCAGCCAACAGTTCCTTGATTTCTGCCGATTTAGCGCTGTCATCCAGCGTGGCAATCAGCTCAACAGGCTTGGTCAGCTTCTCAAGGTAGGCCTTGAGCTGGGTTTTCATGTTGGTGTCGAGCATTGTTATCTCCTGGGCTTAAAACATCATCATGCAAGCGGCCTCGTCAGGCTGCCTGAATGCGCTTGCATCATGGTGTTGGAATAAAATGGGCGCGAAAGCGCCCATTGATTGCCGGGTGGCACGCCGTTTACCCGGCCTACGATGTTGTAGGCCCGTGCAAGCGTAGCGCCGCCGGGCACAAACAGACTTAGATCTTACCAACCAGATCTAAAGAAGGAGCCAGCGTCGCTTCGCCTTCTTTCCATTTCGCCGGGCAGACTTCGCCTGGGTGAGAAGCAACGTACTGCGCCGCTTTGATTTTACGCAGCAGGTCAGACGCATCACGGCCGATACCTTCAGCGGTAACTTCGATCGCCTGGATGATACCCTGCGGGTCAACGACGAAGGTAGCGCGGTCAGCCAGACCTTCATCTTCACGCATGTTGTCGAAGTTACGGGTCAGGGCGCCAGTCGGGTCGCCGATCATCGCATATTTGATTTTGGCGATGGTTTCAGAGCTGCTGTGCCACGCTTTGTGGGTGAAGTGGGTATCGGTAGACACAGAGTAAACGTCTACGCCCAGCTTCTGCAGTTCTTCGTAATGGTCAGCCACGTCGCCCAGTTCGGTCGGGCAGACGAAGGTGAAGTCAGCCGGATAGAAGAAGAAGACGCTCCAGCGGCCTTCGGTGTCTTTCTCGGTGACTTCGATGAATTCACCATTTTTGAATGCCTGGTTTTTGAACGGTTTGATTTTGGTGTTAATTAAGGACATCTATACTTCCTCCGTGTTTTCGTTGAGGTCTAAGTTAACGAATTTTTCCTGACCCGACCAATGCGTTTACATTATCGAATCAATAAGCGTTATCTAACAACCGGAACAAGACAACTCTGTGAACCTGTCGACGCGTTCAGCGCTAATCGCTGTTTTTCGCATCATTTGCCGCGACAAAAGTAAAAAGGCCACCTTTTCAGGCGGCCCCGTTACCTGAAATACCCGAGGGTAGGTTCAGCGCCAGTCAGACTGGCTATGTGTTGCGCTCTACATTACCTTAATGTAACAGCATCCAGGATTACATCACCCACGCCAGCAAAGGGCAATCCGTCATTCTGCTGATCTTGCCTATGACTGTGATAGGTTCGACAATCGTTTTGCCCTTTCCTGCTGATTTTACAAGGAATACTTATGTTAAAGCGTCTTCTGTTACTCAGCCTTTTGCCGTTATGCAGCCATGCGGAGGAACTCCCCGCTCCGGTAAAAGCGATTGAAAAACAGGGCATTACCATTATAAAACCCTTTGAGGCGCCGGGGGGAATGAAAGGCTGGCTGGGCAAATACCAGGACATGGGGGTCGCCATCTACCTAACGCCGGATGGTAAACACGCGATCTCCGGCTATATGTATGATGAGAACGGCAGCAACCTCAGCGAGCAGCTGTTTCAGAAAGAACTCTATACCCCGGCGGGACAAGAGATGTGGAAGAAGATGGCCAGCGCCCACTGGCTGCAGGATGGTCGCAAGGACGCCCCTATCGTGCTGTATGTCTTTGCCGATCCCTTCTGTCCCTACTGCAAGCAGTTCTGGCAGCAATCCCGCCCCTGGGTAGAGGCCGGTAAAGTGCAGATCCGCACTCTGCTGGTGGGGGTGATCAAGCCGGAGAGCCCGGCCACCGCCGCGGCGATTCTCGCCAGCAGCGATCCGGCGAAAACCTGGCATGATTACGAGCAATCGAATGGGAAAATGGCTCTGACGATCCCGAAAGTTATTCCGCCGGAGAAAATGAAAATGCTCAACGTCAACCAGCAGCTGATGGACGATCTGGGAGCCAACGTGACGCCGGCGATTTATTATATGAATAAAGATAATATGCTGCAGCAGGTGGTCGGCCTACCGGATAAAGAGAAACTGCATATTATGATGGGTGAAAAAGAGTAATTCCATCCCGCAATGGCGCCTGGCGGAAGCGACCGCTGGCGCCACCGTCGACGATAAGATATATTAAGCAGAACTTAACTGTATTTGCCAATAGTTAAATTCACACCGCAAATATTAAGCCACAAAACATTATCATTAAGAATATTATAATCCGCACCGGTAATAAACAGGACTGCATTAATGGCAAATCTTTACGATCTGAAAAAGTTCGATTTGAATTTATTGGTTATTTTCGAATGTATCTATCAACATTTGAGCATCAGCAAAGCGGCGGCGATGTTATTTATCACCCCCTCAGCGGTGAGTCAGTCGTTGCAGCGTCTGCGCCAGCAGTTAAACGATCCGCTATTTGTTCGTGTTGGCAAAGGAATGACGCCCACCACCGCCTGCGTCAATCTTCATTATCATCTACAGCAAAATCTGGAGCAGCTGGAAAAAACCATCAATCTTAATAATCGCTCAGAACTGCGTAAACGTATTGTGATATATGGCCCCCCGCTGTTCTGTTCAGTCAATAGCCACGTTATGATTAACCAGCTCTGTCATCAGGCGAACTTGCAAATTGAGCACCATAACCTGACCACCACCGAATCGGCTGAGGAGCTGCTGGCGTATCGCCAGGCGGACCTGGTGTTCACCCGCATGCCCATTACCAACCGCGCCACGATCTGTCAGCCCTATCAGACGGTGCAGACGCTGGCGGTTTGCCGGGCGGGCCATCCGCGACGCGAAACGCTTACCTCGGTAGAGTCACTGGCGCAGGAGTTTTTCACTCACTATATTACCAACGATCCCGTTATTCAGCGCGTGCAGCAAAGCAGCATCGCCTGGCTGAATCCGCGCAATATTGCCTTTCGCAGCGACTCTTTTATGACCATTCTTAACATGATTAATAAAACCGACTTAATTGGCTTTTTGCCTTCCTATTTATATGACTTTATCTCACCCACTATGCAGCTTCACGCCATCAACATAGATAATCTTTTTCCGGATATCACGATCTACATTAATTACCACCATGCATCTTCGCAAAATCATTTTTTAACTGAATTAATCACCATATTAATGAATGATCGAGAGGCATCACGGCCCAAATTTAATCACAGCGAATAACGCCCTTCTGTTCCCCCGCTGCCAGAAACAATAATCGACCATTAATTTCCTACCCCTCATCGTTTATACTGAGCTAACGGGAATTTTCTACTATTAAAGGATTAATGGTCATGTCGTTTATTAAATATCCCTTACCGGAATCGGTGCTGCAAGCAACTGAGCAGCGGATCCAGTGGGTCATGGATAATTTTTCGCGCATCTGTGTCTCTTTTTCCGGGGGAAAAGACTCCACCGTTATGCTGCATTTAACCGCCCAGGCGGCGCGGTTACAGGGGAAAAAAATCTGCGTGTTGTTTATTGACTGGGAAGCGCAGTTCTCCTGCACCATCGCCCACTGTGAAAAACTGCGTGCGCTGTATGCGGATGTCATCGAAACCTTTTACTGGGTCGCCCTGCCGCTCACCACCCAAAATGCCCTGACGCAGTATAAGCCGCAATGGCAATGCTGGGAGCCCGGAACCGAGTGGGTACGCCAGCCGCCGCCCTGGGCCATTACCCACCCGGGCTATTTTTCATTTTATCAACCCGGAATGAGCTTTGAAGCCTTCGTCAGCCACTTCGCCGAGTGGTTTTCGCAGCGTCGTCCCGCCGCCGTGCTGGTGGGCATTCGCGCCGACGAATCGCTAAATCGCTTTATGACGATTTCTTCACAGCGTAAACAGCGCTTCGCCGACGATAAACCATGGACCACTTCAGCGCCGGGCGGCCATGCCTGGTACATCTACCCGCTCTATGACTGGAAAACCGCCGATATCTGGACCTGGTTTGCCAAAAGCGGCGAGCCCTATAACCCGTTGTACGATCTGATGTATCAGGCCGGGGTGCCGCTGCGCTATATGCGCATTTGCGAACCGTTTGGTCCCGAGCAGCGCCAGGGGCTGTGGCTGTATCACGTGCTGGAACCTGAGCGCTGGGCCGCGATGTGCCAGCGAGTGAGCGGCGCGCACAGCGGCGGGGTCTATGCCGGGCATGATAACCAGTTCTACGGTCATCGGAAAATCGACAAGCCCGACCACCTGACGTGGAAAAGCTACGCCCTGTTCCTGCTCGACAGCATGCCGGAAACCACCGCCGAGCACTACCGCAATAAAATCGCCGTCTACCTGCGCTGGTACCAGAAAAAAGGTATGGAGGATATTCCGGATACCCAACCTGCGGACATTGGCACCAAAGATATCCCATCCTGGCGGCGAGTCTGCAAAGTACTGCTCAATAACGATTACTGGTGCCGTCAGCTTTCGTTTAGCCCAACCAAAAGCAGCCACTATCAGCGCTACCGTAAACGCATGGAAAAACATCGCCAACAATGGGGGATATTATGCAACAACAACTGACGCAGGCGCTGGAAGCTTACCTGCAAAAGCTGGATGACGAGGCGCGCATTGAGGCTATCAACGCGTTTCGCCAGGTGCTCCACCACTACAGCCCCTTCCGCTCGCAGCCCGTCGACTGCGTGCTGTGGGTCAAACAGGAGCTGGTCGCCCCCAACGATTACAACCCGAATAACGTGGCGCCGCCGGAGAAGCGTCTGCTGCAAACGTCGCTGGAGGCCGACGGCTTTACCCAGCCGGTCGTCGTCATCCAGCAACGCCCACAGGCGTATACGATTGTCGATGGTTTTCACCGCCATGAGCTGGCCTGCAGCAAAGCCGCGCTGAAAAAAACGCTAAAAGGCTATTTGCCGGTGACCTGCCTGACGAGTGAAGCTGCCTCGCGTGACGGGCTGATGGCAGCGACCATACGCCATAACCGGGCGCGCGGTCGCCACCAAATCCACGCCATGTCAGAGATCGTCCGCGAGCTGACCCAGCTCGGCTGGACGCCGCAGAAAATCGGCAAAGAGCTGGGGATGGATGCCGATGAAGTGCTGCGTCTGAAGCAAATTAGCGGCCTGACAGAGATGTTCGCCGGCCGCCAGTTCTCCCAGGCGTGGACGATTAAGTAACTACAGCTGGCACAAACGCGTCGCCGCAGCCAGCAGAGTCGCCGGCTGTTTGGCGAAGCACAAGCGGATCAGCTTGTGCGGGAACGGATCGGCGCAGAAGACGGAGAGCGGGATCGCCGCCACGCCGATCTCAGTGGTCAACCAGCGGCAGAAGCTGACATCGTCAAGATCGGAGATGGCGCTGTAGTCCGCCAGCAGGAAATAGGTCCCTTCACAGGGCAGGATTTCCAGCCGGCTTGGGCGCAGCGCTTCAATAAACAGATCGCGACGTTCCCGATAAAACGCCGGCAGCTCACGATAATGCTCCGGCGCTTCGCGCAGCATGTCGGCAATCGCCAGCTGCGCCGGGGTATTCACCGAGAAGGTCAGATACTGGTGCACCTTGCGCAGTTCGGCGCTGATGGCCGCCGGGGCCACGCAGTAGCCGACCTTCCAGCCGGTCATATGAAAGGTTTTGCCAAACGAAGAGACCGCCACCGCCCGCTCGCGCAGCTGTGGATGCGCCAGTACGCTGGCGTGGCCGCCCTCAGCAAAGCAGATATGCTCATAGACTTCATCGCTCAGGACATAGATCTCGCGTTCGGCGATCGCCTGCCACAGGGTGGCAAAATCCTCGCGCTGCCAGACGGTGGCCGAAGGGTTGTGCGGGGTGTTGAGGATCACCAGCCGGGTTTTCTCGCTCAGGGCGGCGGCAAATTGCCGCCAGTCGACGCGAAAATGCGGCGGCTGCAGCGCAATACGACGTAACTCGCCGCCGGCCAGCGCCACCGCGGGGGCGTAGCTGTCATAGCTGGGATCGAAACAGATCACCTCGTCGCCGCGGCGCACCAGGGCGGTGATCGCCGCATACAGGGCCTCCGTCGCGCCGGCGGTGACCGTGATCTCGCTGTTAACGTCGGGCTGGTAACCATACAGCTCCGCCGTCTTCCCGGCGATCGCCTCGCGCAGCGCCGGCACGCCAGTCATCGGGGCGTACTGATTCGCCCCCTGCGCCACGTGGTACGCCAGACGCTCCTGCAGATAGCGCGGGCCGTCAAAATCGGGAAAGCCCTGGGACAGGTTTATGGCCTGATGCTGCTGGGCCAGGGCGCTCATCTGGGTAAAAATCGTGGTGCCGAGCGCAGGAAGTTTACTCTCTGGAATCAAGGGGTTATTGTTCATTCTTTTTATACCGATTGTAATGCTGTTGTTGAAGCCACTATAACACGATGTTAATATTTGGCAATCAAGACGCTTAGACGTCTAAATGCTAATGTTATTCCACGCTACGCCCACTCTGGAGAAACCATGATCCGCGCCATCGTGACCGACATAGAAGGCACCACCAGCGATATCCGCTTCGTGCATAACGTGCTGTTCCCCTACGCCCGCGAACGACTGGCCGGCTTTGTGACCGCTCAGCAGCACGCTGAACCGGTCAAAACCATTCTCGACAACCTGCGCCGCGAAACAGACGCCCCCGCCGCCAGCACCGCCGACCTTATCACTACCCTCTTCACCTTTATGGATGAAGACCGTAAATCCACGGCGCTGAAGGCGCTGCAGGGGATCATCTGGCGCGACGGCTATCTCAACGGCGACTTTACCGGCCATCTCTACCCGGACGTACTGCCGGCGCTGGAGCAATGGAAAGCGCAGGGTATTGATCTGTATGTATATTCCTCAGGCTCGGTGGCTGCGCAGAAATTGTTATTTGGCTACAGCGATGAAGGTGATATTACTCATCTGTTCACGGGCTATTTCGATACCCTGGTAGGCGCCAAACGTGAGGTGCAGTCCTACCGTAACATTGCTGAACACCTGGGCCATGCCCCTGGCACCATCCTGTTCCTGTCGGATATCCATCAGGAACTTGATGCCGCCGAGGCCGCGGGTTTGCGCACTGTGCAGCTGGTTCGCGGCGACCGCGACCCGGCGAGCCACCATCCTCAGGTTCAGCGTTTTGACGACATTCATCCGGAGCAGATCCCAGCATGAGCGCATTAACTCTTTTTTCCGTGACCGATCCGCAAACGCCGGTCTGGCACAGCACCGACGCCAAAGCGATTCAGGATCAACTTAACGCCAAAGGCGTCCGCTTCGAGCGCTGGCAGGCCGACCGCGACCTCGGCGCAAATCCCAGCCCAGAAACGGTGATTGCCGCCTATCAGCATGCGATTGATAAACTGGTCGCCGAAAAGGGCTACCAGAGCTGGGACGTCATCAGCCTGCGCGCCGATAACCCGCAAAAAGAGGCGCTGCGGGAAAAGTTCCTGAACGAGCACACCCATGGCGAAGACGAGGTCCGGTTTTTTGTCGAGGGCGCTGGCCTGTTTTGCCTGCACATTGGCGACGAGGTGTTCCAGGTGCTGTGCGAAAAGAACGATCTGATTTCGGTTCCCGCCCACACTCCGCACTGGTTTGATATGGGATCAGAACCGAACTTCACCGCCATTCGCATTTTTGATAACCCGGAAGGCTGGATCGCTCAGTTTACCGGCGACGATATCGCCAGCGCCTACCCGCGGCTGGCGTAACGTCAAACTGTCGTCAGTCTTGAACCGCCAGGCGCGCACTTTGCCGGAGGCGGCGCATACCGCGCCTCCTCCGGACTACCCGCCCCGCCGCCGGCGAGCGCCAACGCCTAAACCTCAATAAACCTCGGCGGATCAAAGGCGGTGATCGGCGGCAGTTCCTCACGCCACGGGGCGATCTCCACCCAACAACTCTGGGCGCTACAGCCTTGCCCCAGGCGCGAACTGCCGCGATCCTCGGTTAACACGTTGGGATTACCGTGCTTATCGAGCGACCGTTCTTCCTTCGGATCCAGCGGGTCATACCAGGCGCCGGTGGACATCTGTACCACGCCGGGCAAAATCTGCTCGCTCAGGTGCACCCCCGCCAGAATCGCCCCGCGGTCGTTATAGACTTTCACCACGCTGCCTTCGCGGATATCCCTTGCCTGCGCATCGCTCGGATGCATCCACAGCGGCTCGCGTCCCTGAACTTTCGTCGCCCGGCTGACGCTGCCGTGGTCGTACTGACTGTGCAGGCGGGCGCGCGGCTGGCTGGAGAGCAGATGAAGCGGCCAGCGCGCCGCCTCCTGCCGCTGGCGGGCAGCCTCCTGTTCATCCCACCACGGATGGCCAGGGCATTCGCGATAGCCAAACCCGGCGACGGTGGCAGAAAAGAGTTCAATTTTGCCGGAGGGGGTGGAGAGCGGATAGCGCTGCGGATCGGCGCGAAAATCGGCGAGAAAAATTTGCGGCCGCTCCGGCGCGCTGTATTCCAGCACCCCCTTGCTGCCAGAAGTCATCGAACGAGGGCAGCGCAATACCCTCCTCCTGCGCCCGCGGTCTTGACTCCTCATAGAGATGACGTAGCCACTGCCCGGCGTCACGCCCTTCGCTGAACGCTTCTCCGAATCCCAGCCGCCCGGCCAGATCGCAGAAAATGGCGTAATCGTCACGCGCTTCGCCCACCGGCGGGATCTGCGCGCTCATGGCGATCATAAACCCGTCGTGACCGCCGCTGCCGATATCCTCTCGCTCCAGCGAGGTGGTGGCCGGCAGAACGATATCGGAGAATTTGGCCTGCGCGGTCCAGTACTGCTCATGCACCACCACCGTCTCCGGGCGGCGCCAGGCCTCGCACAGTCGGTTGATGTCCTGATGATGATGAAACGCATTGCCTCCCGCCCAGTAGACTAAACGGATATCGGGATAGCGCCGCTGCTGACCGTCGAACTCATAGGTTTCTCCCGGGTGCAGCAGCATATCGGACAGCCGCGCCACCGGGATAACGCTGTCCACCGCATTCTCCCCGGCGGGTAAGCGTGGGCCGGAAAACGCTTTTCGCACCGCGCCCGCCAGGTTGGTGCAGGCGTAGCCAAACCCGAGGCCGCCGCCCGGGGTGCCGAGCTGTCCCAGCAGCGCGGTCAGGGCCACCGTCGCCCAGTAGGCCTGCTCCCCTTGACGGGCGCGCTGGATAGACCAGGAGATATTCACCATCGTCCGGTGGCGGGCCATCTCCCGCGCCAGGTCGGCGATGCGCTGGGCGTCCAGGCCGGTAATCGCCGCCGCCCACGCCGGGGTTTTCGCTACGCCATCGTGCTCGCCCAACAGATAAGCGCGATAGGGGGCAAACCCGACGGTATGGCTGGCAACAAACGCCTGGTCGTAAAGGGACTCAGCGATCAGCACATAGCTCAGGGCCAGCAGCAGTGCGGTATCGGTGCCCGGCCGAATGGCCAGCCACTCGGCGTCGGGCACCGCGCTGAGGTCATTGCGCACCGGACTGATATTGATAAACCGCGTGCCGTTGGCCTGCATCTTATCCAGCCAGTACTGGAGCATATGGTCATTGGCGCCGCCGCCGTTGACCTGGGCATTGCGCAGCGGCAGACCACCAATGGCGACAAACAGCTGACACTCCCGGGCCAGCTCGGAAAAATGGGTATGCTGCCGGTGCAGCGGGCTCAGCGGCCCGAGAATATGCGGCAGAATACGCTCGCCCGCGGCGCTGCTATAGGTATTGGTGCTGGCGGTGTACCCGCCAAAGCCCTTGAGAAACCGGTGCAGCTGGCTCTGCGCATGGTGAAAGCGTCCAGCGCTGGCCCAGCCGTAGGAGCCGCCGTAGATCGCCTCATTGCCGCAGCGCGCCTTGACCGAGCGCAGCTCGCGCGCCAGCAGGTCCAGGGCCACCTCCCAGCTGACTTCGACAAAGGGCTCTTTACCTCGCCCTTCTCGTGACGCCGGCCCGTGCTGGAGATAGCCGGCGCGCACCGCCGGACGGCGAATGCGCGTTTGGCTGGTCACCGCGTCGGGAAGCGACTGGCCGATGCGTGAGGGATTTTTATCCCAGGGCACCGGCTTAACCGCCACGATCTCGCCCTCACGGCTCTCCACCTGCCAGGTTCCCCAGTGCATCACCGTATAATTATGCTGTTTCTTCATAGCGCCCGCGTTCTTCTCAGCTTAAGGTTCATTACAATAAAGCGGGGAAATAGGGTAATAATCCTTACCCGGCCAGACATTGCTCTGCTAAAAAAAGCTTTAGCCCGCGCAATCTTCTTTTTTTCTCTGTAGACGCCGTATTTCCCATGCACTCACAATATTAAGAAAATTGTCTTTATCCGCTAAATAAACACGGAATAAGTCAAAAATAAAACCACAAAATAAAAAGGTCTATCCGCCATCATGAAATATTTTCAGGTTCCTCATGACAAAATAAACTTTTTCTCTGACGTTTCTGCGATATAACATTCCTGGCATAACTTAGACTTATTTTGTATTTGAGGTGGCGAGGTGCTTCTTGTCATGCTACCGGTCCGCAACCACCTTCATCACAGGATCATAATAACAATGTCGCAGAAAAGAAAATTATTGCCTGCCGCGCTGGGACTGCTTTCCCTTGCCTCGCTGAGCGTCGCTGCCGCAGACGCCCTCTCCTTACAGGGAAAAACCATTGGCGTTGCCGTGGTCGGCACTCAGCATTTCTGGGATCGCGAGGCCTTTAAAGGCGCGACAGAGGAGGTGGAGAAACTGGGGGGCAAAGTCATTGGCGTCGATGGCGGCCGCGATAATCAGGTGCATGCCAATAACCACGATATTTTACTGTCACGCAAGGTGGACGCGGTAATTAGTATTCTCGGCGATAGCGCCGTCGAACCTAAATTTAAAGCATTGCGTGATGCCGGTATCCCGGTATTTACCGTAGATCATGTTTCTCAATATTCGGTCAACAATACCACTTCCGATAACTACACCTTAGGCTCAACCATCGGCCGCTACATGGCGGATGAATTAGGCGGCAAAGGCAACGTCGCCGTATTTAACGCATTCTCCAGCGCGCTGCGTATTTGCGGAATTCGCTACGATCAGTGGAAATATGTCCTTAAGGATTATCCGGATATTCATATTATCCAGCCCGAGCTCGCGGAACAGTTCGCCAACTCGCCGGAAGACGCGCGCAAGAAAACCCTCGAATTACTCAGCCAGTATCCGAAAGGTAAACTGGACGCCATCCATGTCGCCTGCTGGGATCAACCGGCCATCGGCATCGTCCAGGCGCTGGAAGAGACCGGTCGCGATAAAGACGTGAAAGTGACGGCCATCGACGCCGGTCCGGAGACCCTGGAGATCATGGCGGAGCCCGGCAGCCCGTTCGTGGCTAACGTCGCGCAGCAGCCGCATCTGATCGGCCAGACCTCGGCTGACAACGTGGCCCGCTACTTTGCCGGCCAGAAACTACCGGTGCAAACCTTTATTCCGGTGGTTCCGGTGAAAGGTCCGCAGGAAGCGAAAGCGGTGTATAAACAGTTGGGATACGGCGAGCTGCAGTGATTAATCAACATCCTGGCGGGGAACGCCCCGCCGCTGGTCTGGTCATGGAGCAGATCGGTAAACGTTTTGCCAGCGTCACCGCGCTTAATGCGGTTACCCTGCGCCTCAATCCGGGGGAGATTCATGGCCTGATTGGCGAGAACGGCGCCGGTAAATCGACGCTGATCAAGATCCTCGCCGGTGTCTATCAGGCCGACAGCGGCAGCGCCACCCTCGACGGTCACCCGCTGCCCCTCGGCAATCCGGCAGCCATCGAAGCCGCCGGCATCCGCGTTATCCACCAGGAGTTGAACCTGATCCCGCACTTTACCGTCGCGGAATCGGTGTTTCTGGGCCAGGAGTATCGCACCCGCTGGGGGGCACTGGATCGCCGACGGATGAAGGCCGCCACGGCGCAATTTTTCCAGCAAAACTGGCAGCTGGCGATCGACCCCGAACGGCTGGTGCGCGACCTGAGCCTGGCCGAGCGCAAGCTGGTGCAGATTGCCCGCGCGCTGATCGACGGCGCAGCGCGGCTGGTGGTGTTCGACGAACCCACCGCCCCCCTGGAGGCGCAGGAGGCCAGTCTGGTCTCCTCCGCCATCCTGCGCCTGCGCGACCAGGGCATTGCCATTCTGTATATTTCCCACTACCTCAATGAGATAGCCACCCTCTGCGACCGCGGCACCGTGCTGCGCAACGGGGAAGTGGTCGGTTACCCGGACCGCGACCTGCTGCAGAATACCGAGGCGCTGATCGCCATGATGGTCGGCCGGGAAATCGACCAGCTGTATACTCCGCGCCAGCGCCCGGCGGCAGACAATGGGGCAACCCCGCTGCTCTCGGTGCGCCAGCTGAGCGACGGGCGGCAGCTGCAGGATCTTTCTTTTGATATTCAGCCGGGCGAAATCGTCGGCGTCGCCGGCCTGCTGGGCGCCGGACGCGATGTGCTGGTCGACCTACTCTACGGCTTACGCCCGGCGGAACGCGGCACCATCCACCTCGAGGGCCGGCCGCGGCGCATTCGTACGCCAAAGCAGGCGATCCGCGCCGGCATGGCGCTGGTGCCGCGCGACCGCCGCCATCAGGGGCTGATCCTGCCCTTCACCACCGCCGACAATATTAATCTCGCCTCGCTGCCGGAAACCGCCACCTTTGGCTGGGAGCGGCGGGGTATCGCCGAGCAGAAAGCGCGCGACTGGATAGAACAGCTGGCGATCCGCCCGGGACGACCGGGGCTGCCGGTACGCTACATGAGCGGCGGTAATCAGCAAAAAGCGATCCTCGCCCGCTGGCTGGGGACCGATGCCCGGCTGTTTATTCTCGATGAACCCACCCTTGGGGTCGATATCGGCGCCCGCCGGGATATTTATCAACGTACGCGCCAGCTGGCCGATCAAGGACGGGCGGTGCTGGTCTCCTCCAGCGACGCCCCCGAACTGCTCGGACTATGCGACCGGATCCTGGTCCTCTGGCGCGGCGCGCTGGCGGCCAATCTGCCCACCCGCGGACTAACGCTGGACGCCCTGCTGGTGGCGATCAACGGCGGACAGGAGCCTTCACCATGAGTACTGCTATCCAGCGTCGCGGCCGTCCGGGCCTGACGACGCTGATTGAAAAATTTCCCCTGATCCTGTTTCTGGCGCTGCTGGTATGGCTGAGCGTACAGTCGCCCTACTTTCTCAGCTGGCAAAATATCAGCCTGATGCTGGTCCAGAGCGTTCCGCTGGCAATCCTCTGTTTCGGCCTGGTCTGCGTTATCGCCGTGGGCGGAGATGACGTGGTCTCCGGCGGCATCGACCTCTCCCTGCCGGCGACGGCGGTGCTCGGCGTCGCGCTGCTCAGCCTCGGGCTGGCCGAATGGCACACGCCATATCTCCTGCTGCTGGCGCTGCTGGCGGCGGTTTGCCTGCTGTGCGGGGCGATCAACGGCTTGCTGGTGCTGGCGGCCGGCCTGCCGCCGCTGCTGGCCACCCTCTCGACCTCGGTGGCGTTTACCGGTCTGACAGATCTGTTGACCGGCCAGCGGCGCATCGCGGTCAGCGATCCGCTGATGGTCGCCTTTCGCGACAACAGCGTGCTGGGCCTGCCCTGGCCGCTAGTCTACCTGCTGGGGGTGTTTATCCTGTTCCAGTTCCTGCTCCACCACTCCCGCTTCGGCCAGCATGTGCAGGCGGTGGGCGGCAACCGCGATATGGCGCAGATGAGCGGCCTGAACGTGCGCCGCTTGACCCTGCTGGTCTGGCTGTTAGCGGGCATTGCCGCCGGGCTGGCTATTCTGCCGCTGCTCAGCCAGGGCTCCGGCAGCTCCAGCGGGACGGCCACGCCGCTGCTGCTGGAGACCGTGCTGGCGACCTTTATCGGCGCCGCCTTCTCGCGCCGTCGGGTGGTCACCATCTGGGGCGCGCTGCTGGGGGCAATCCTGGTCAACGCCCTCTCTAACGGGCTCGGCCTGCTGGGGGTCAATATCTTCTGGATGGGCGCCATTAAAGGCGGCCTGATCCTGGTGGTGCTGGCGGCCTCGGCGGTCAGACACAAAGGAGGCGAGGCATGAGTCAAATCACCCTGAAAACCTCTGCGTCGGCGGAACAGACGGCCAGCAGCCCGCTGGCCTGGCTGTCGCGGGCCGGATTTGGCGTCATCATCCTGCTGGCCATCGCCCTGTTTGGCTGGGCGAATCCGGTATTTTTAACCGTGGATAACTGGGCCAACCTGCTGCAGGGCAGCGCGATCCTGCTGATTGTGGCGATGGCGATGACCCTGATCGTCAGCGCCGGGGCGATTGATCTGTCGGTGGGCGTCGCGCTCGATTTCGGCGCCGCCTTCGCCCTCGTCGCCCTGAAAACCTGGCATCTGCCGTGGCAGGCCGCGGTGGGCTGCGCTCTGCTCGGCGGCGTGCTGATTGGCCTGCTCAATGCCTTTCTGATCCTCATCTGCCGGATCCGCCCCTTCCTCGCCACGCTCGGCACCTGGTTTATCGCCAGCAGCGCCGAGCGCATCTATACCGACGGCGGCGGCGCGATAGCCTATCGGCGGATGGCTCCGGAGTATCACGACCTGGCGGTGGGCAACCTTGGCGGGATCCCCACGCCGGTAGCGATCGTGCTGGCGCTGTGGCTGGCGGCCTGGCTGGTTACCGAGCGCACCCTGTGGGGCAAATATGTCCGCGCCATCGGTCAGAACAGCGAAGCGGCGCGTATCGCCGGGATCCGCGATCGCCTGACCATGCTCGGCGTGCTGGTGGCCGCCTCGGCGCTCTGCGCCGTCGGCGGGGTGATCCTCTCCGCCAACCTGCGGCAGTTTACCCCGCTGGCCGGGCAGTCTTACCTGATGGACGCCATTGCGGCAGTATTTATCGGCACTGCCTTTACCCGTCTGGGCCGGGTCAGCATCCTCGGCACCCTCGGCGGCGTGCTGTTCCTTGCCATTATTGATAACGGCCTGAACCTGATGGGGCTCAATTATCTGGTGAAGGACGCGCTGGTCGGCGTGATTCTGGTGGTGGCCCTCGCCCTATCCTTCTGGCAGGCGCGCCTGCGCCAAACGCATCGCTAAACGGGAGAACGATGGCAACCTTTGACGCCGTATTTGTCGGCCTGACTATTCTGGATATCGCCGGGCGCCCGGTGGTGGCGATCCCGCCGCGCGGCGGCGTCGCCTTTATTGAGCAAATTCGTCTCAACCCCGCCGGCACCGCCGCCGGGGCTAATATCAACGCCGCGAAGCTCGGGATCCGCACCGCAGCGGTGGCCTGCCTGGGCGAAGATGAAAAGGCCGACTTTATCCTCGCCAGCTATGCCCGGCTGGGCATCGACTGCTCGCTTATCCAGCGCACCGCGCTGAAGGAGACCTCGGCGACGATCCTGCCGATTCGCCCCAACGGCGAACGTCCGGCCCTGCACTGCCGGGGCGCGTCTGACGCCCTGTTTGTCAGTGAAGCGGAATTTGACGCCGTCCTTGACTGTCGTTTCCTGCATCACGGCGGGACCGGGCTGCTGGCGGCAATGGACCAGGGACAGAGCGCGCGGCTGTTGCAGGCGGCCAAAGCGCGCGGAGTCACCACCAGCTTTGACCTTATCGCCCCGAATGAAGAGACCCTCGAACTACTGCGGCCCCTGTTGCCGTCGGTGGATTATTTCATGCCTTCGCTGGAGGAAGCCGCCTTTCTCTCCGGAGAGACGCAGCCGGAGGCCATCGGCCGCTTCTTCCTGGCGCTCGGCGTGGGCACCTGCATTCTGAAAGACGGCGAGAACGGCTCCTGGCTTATCGGCCGCGATGGCGGGCCGCAGCATATTGCGCCGTGGCCGGTCGAGGCGGTGGATACCACCGGCTGCGGCGACAGCTACTGCGGCGGGTTTATTGCCGCACTGGCGCGCGGACTCAGCGTGAAAGCAGCGTGTGACGTCGCCTCGGCGGTGGCCGCGCTGGTGGCGACCGGGATGGGATCGGATGCTGGGGTAGTGGACTGGGAACAGACCCAGGCTTTTATGGCGGCCCATCGCCCCTGACGATGGACCCGCGCTGCTGCAGAACGCGGCGGCGCAAGCGGCTTAACGCCACTGGTACAGCAGCGGCTCCCCGGCGACATAGCGCTGAAGATCGGCGGCAATCATCGCCGTGTGTTTGGCGATACTCTCCCGGGTGGCTCCGGCGATATGCGGCGTGATAATCACGTTATCGAACTCGATGACAAAAGGATGATCGCGCCACAGCGGTTCGCGGTGATAGACATCCAGCGCCGCGCCGCCCAGCGGGCCGTGGCGCAGGGCATCAATCAGCGCTGCCTCGTCGACCACCGCCGCGCGAGAGGTATTGATCAGCAGCGCGCCGGGCTTCATGCTGTTTAACAGCGCGGCATTCACCAGCCCGTCGCTGTGCGGCCCGCTGCTCAGGTGCAGGCTGACGATATCCGCCTCGCGGAACAGCGCCTCCAGGGTCGTTTTCTGTAACCCTGGCTCATTGATATCCTCTGCGGCGACGAACGGATCCACCACCAACACCGCCATGCCGAACGCCCGGGCGATACGCGCCACCCGGCGGCCAATGTTGCCATACCCCACCAGCCCCAGCGTTTTATTGCGCAGTTCACTGCCTTTAAACACTTCATAGGGGCTTTCCGGGCTCACGTCCCAGACCACATCCCGCCGCAGACCCTGCTGGGTGGCGGCGGCGGCATTGTCAGCCTGCGTGAATTCCCCCCGCTTCAGCGCCGCATGAGATTGCGGAATATGGCGCGCCAGGCTGAGCATCAGGCCAAGCGTCAGCTCCGCGGCGGCATCGGCATTGCGCCCCGGGGTGTAGAGCACCCGGATGCCGCGCGCCTGGGCGGCCTGGGTATCAATATTCACCGGATTCGCGCGGGTGCAGGCGATCACCTGCAGGCGCGGACAGGCGGCCATCACCGCGTCCGTCACCTCATCATAGCTGGTCACCAGCACCTCGGCGTCGTGGGCCAGCTCAATCAGCTGACCGGCGCTGAGTTTCGGTTTGCCCAGCGCCCACCCCTCCACCAGCAGCTCGCCCAGCTGGTGGAAGGCGCTAAGGTCGCCAGCATGCTCGGCGGTAAAAACGATTTTCATGGTTGTAGGTCCTGAGAAAGAGGTTGAAGGGCGGCCTGTCTGGCCTGCCATACCGGCAGCATCTGCTCGCGCAGCAGGCGGTAAACGGGATACAGCGCCGCGTAGCGGGCATGCGCCTGAGGGCGCGGCTGATAGCGGGTCTGCGCCAGCGGAGGCGTCTCGGCCAGCGCCGCGACGCTACGGGCCGCCAGGATCGCCGCGCCGCGCGCGCTCAGTTCGTTAAAGGCGCTGGAGACCACCGTGCGTCCGGTACAGTCGGCGATAATCTGCAGCCAGGTCGCCGAGGCTGCGCCGCCGCCGGTCAGATACAGCTCGCCGCCCTGCGGATAACCCTGCAGCGCATCGACAATGGCGAAGGCCAGGCCTTCAAACACCGCGCGCTGCAGTTCGGCGCGGGTGGTGTGCGGGCTAATGCCGAAAAAGCCGGCCCGCGCGTCCGGGCTGTAAAACGGCGCACGTTCGCCATTGAGGTACGGCTGCCAGAAGACGCCGCCGCTGCCTGGCTCCACCGCCGCGATCGCCTGCTCCAGGTGCCCCAGATCGGCGTCCAGCGAAATATGCTGCTGCAGCCAGTCAATGTTTGGCGTACCGGCCTGCATCGGAAACAGGGAGATCACCTGTCCGGCTTCGGTATGGGTGACAAAGCGCGTCGCCTCGTTCACCGTCTGCGGGCCGCGGCAGACGATCCCGGTGCAGCAGGTGGTGCCGAGGATCGTGTAGATATCCCCTTCGTTGACCGCGCCGCAGCCCAGCGCGGCGCTACAGACATCCAGCGCCCCGGCGGCCACCGGCGTCGCGGCGGGCAGCCCGGTCAGCGCCGCCACCGCGTCGCTCAGCGTGCCGGCCGGGGCATCCGGGGCCAGCAGCGGGGGAAACAGCGGCAGCAGTTCGTTCAGCCCCATCTCGTTCATCACCACCGAGGACCAGCTGCCGGTCTGCTGATTGAGTAACGAGCTGCTGGCGTCCGTCAGCTCCAGCGCCGCCACGCCGGTCAGGCGAAAGCGGATCCAGTCCTTGGCGAAAAACAGATAGCGCGCGGCCGCCAGCCGCGCCGGCTGATACTGTTTCAGCCAGTACAGCTGCAGGCTGGTATTGCAGGGCTGCAGGTGGGTGCCGGTATCGGCGAAATAGCGGCGGTCGAAGCCGGGTCGGCGCAGCAGGTCGCTCATTAGCTCGTGGCTGCGGGTATCGCTCCACAGGATCCCCGGGCCCACCGGTTCGCCCTGCTCATCGCTGAGCCAGACCCCCTCCCCTTGCCCGGCGAGGCCGATAGCCCGCAGCCGCCCCGCCTGTAGCGCCGGATGGCAGGCAATCTGGCGCAGAATAGCCAGCACCGAATGCCACAGCTGGGTCATATCCTGTTCCGCGTAGCCATTGGCCGACAGGCGGGGTGAGGTATTTTCCGCGGCGCTGGCGCAGGCGGTGAAATGCTGATCAAACAGCACCGCTTTCACCCGCGAGGTGCCAATATCGATACCAAGATAAAAATCCATACCTGCTCCGGCTCAGGGCTCGTAGCGGCGGCGCATCAGCTCGCACTCGAACAGGAACTCCAGCCCCTCCAGTTGACGGCGGGCCTCCTGAATATCTTTCCCCCAGCAGGTCAGGCCGTGGCCGCGCAGCAGAAAGCCGTAGCGCAGCGGGCGGGTTTGCGCATAATCGGCAATCCGCGCCGCCAGGGCGTCAATATCCTGGTCATTATCGAAGATGGCGATCGGAACGGTATCGAGATGGCTATGCTGCCCGCTAAGGGTTTTCTGCATTTCATACCCCTGCAGCGCCAGCGTGTCGCTTTTTTCGATGCGCGACAGCACGGTGGCGTTGACGGTATGCACATGCAGCACCACGTTGGCTTCCGGGAACAGGCGATACACCAGGGTGTGCAGACCGGTCTCGGCCGACGGCTTCCGTCCGGAAGGCGCCTGGTTGGTGGCGATCTCAACCTGCAGAAAATCCTCGGTTGTCAGGCTGCCTTTGTCGCGGCCCGACTCGCTTAGCCAGCACCAGGTATCATCCTGACGCACCGACATATTGCCGCCGGTCGCCGGCGCCCAGCCTTTCGCGCCGATCCAATGACAGGTGGTGACCAGTTGCGCGAGTCTTTCTTGCCACATAGCAGTTCCTTAGGTTAGCGATGGTTTATTTAGCCGTCTAAATGGCTATTTATCCGATACTAACACCGCTAACCGGAGGGGACAATATTTCAGGAAACACACACAAGACAAATGGTTATATCATAAAAGCATATTAAATAACCTTTATTCACAGTGATTTAACCAACCGTTTTCAGTACACCGCTATTCTCCACTACTCTCTGGCCAAAAACAGGCGGATCGTCCTGGCTAAAATTCTCCTCCGGCGCCAGGGATGCGCTCACCGCCCTCCTCTGCCCTGGACTGGTGCAAAACCTGGCAGGATGCACAGTAGAATGGCATTACCCCTCCGAGATCCTTCAATAACTGTGCATGTTGCACACCGCGCGCTATTCCCCGTGCCCGGTTTTTCCTGGCACATCTCTTGCTACTTCCGGCTATCACCGCCCATCTACCAGCCAGAGGTTCCAGGATGTCAAACAGCAATGATTTTCCCCTCGTCGAAGCGCCCGCCGCCGGACGCAAAGGCGTATTTTCCATCGCCATGGTGTTGTTCAGCTTTACCTTTTTCACCGGCACGATGTTCGCCGGCGGTAAACTCGGCGTCTCCTTTTCCATCGTCAATCTGCTGTGGATAGCCGTCATCGGCAACGCCTTGCTGGCCCTCTATGCCGCGTCGCTGGGCTGGATCGCCGCGCGCAGCGGCCTGAATACGGTGCTGATGGGCCGCTTCTGCTTCGGGGAGATTGGCAGCAAGCTGGCCGATTTTATTCTTGGCTTTGCCGAGCTGGGCTGGTACGCCTGGGGCACCGCCACGGTCGCTATCTCGTTGGTGAAGATCCTCGCTCTGCCCGAGGCGCTGACCCAGCCGTTGATGGTGCTGTTTGGTATTCTGTTCTGCGTCACCGCGCTGGTGGGCTACAAGGGGCTGGACGCGCTGTCGCGCCTGTCGGTGCCATTGATGTTTGTGCTGCTGATGGTCTCCATGTATCTGGCGCTGCACCACGCCGGCGGCTGGCAGGCGATGACCCGTATTGCGCCGAGCGACACCATGACCTGGTCGGCGGCCATCACCATGGTCTTCGGCACTTTCGCCAGCGGCGCCACCCAGGCGACAAACTGGACCCGGCTGGCCAACTCCAGCCGGACCGCCATTCTCGCCAGCATGGGCAGCTTCCTCATCGGCAACGGGCTGATGATCGTCGCCGGCGCCTGGTGCGCTATCGTCTATCAACAGGCCGATATCGTTGAAGTGCTGATCCTGCAGGGGCTATCGGTGGCCGCGGTGATCATGCTCTGTCTCAACCTGCTGACCATCCAGGGCCCCACCATCTATAACGTCTCCGCCGCAGCCTGCCATCTGCTGCGCAGCGAACGTAGCCGGACGCTGACCCTCGCCGCCGCCGGGGTGGGCATTGTGCTGGCCATTGGCGGGATGTACGAAATGCTGATCCCCTTCCTCGTGCTGCTGGGCAGTATTATTCCGCCCATCGGCGGGGTGATCCTCGCCGACTACTGGTTCGCCCGCGGCGGGCGCTATCCCCTGCTGCAGAACGCCCGCCTGCCGCGTTTTAACTGGCTGGGACTCGGCGCCTACGCCGCCGGCGCGGTGGTGGCCTATCTTTCGCCGTGGATCGCGCCGCTGGTGGGGATCTCCGTCTCCGCGCTGGTCTATATCGCCCTGACTCTGCTAAGCAAACGCCAGCCTGCCGCCGTCGCGGAGCAGGAGCCATGAGCCTGACGGTCAGCGAACTGCTGGCCCTTGAGGGACTCTCCGCCCTGCGTCTGCGAGCGGGAAAGCAAGGGCTGCAGCGGGCCGTACGCTGGTACTACGTGGCGGAAAATGAACATATCGCCGAGTGGATCATGGGCGGCGAGCTGGTGTTTATCACCGGCATCAACCATCCCCGGGATGAAGCCAACCTGATCCAGTTGCTGATGGAGGGCAAACAGCGCGGCATCGCCGGGATGGTGATCCTCACCGGCGAGGCCTATATCCACGCCATTCCCGCCACGCTGATCGCCCTTGCCGACGAGCTGGGCATGCCGCTGATCGAGCAGCCCTACCTGCTGAAGATGGTGATTGTCACCGAGCGCATCGGCACCGCGCTGGTCCGCAGCGAAAACGTCCTGCAGTCGCAGCGCGACATTCTGATGCAGCTGGTCACCGGCGACTATCCGGACCTGCAGATGCTCCATCAGCGCGCCCTCCACCAGCAGCTCGATTTTACCCGTCCGCTGCGGCTGGCGGCGCTGCGTCTGGAGGGGTTGTCCCGCCTGTTTCGCCAGTTCCCGCCCGAGCAGGCCGAAGCCTGGCTGCTGCAGGCCCACCGCAGCGTGCGTCAGCAGCTGCAGCAGCAGCTCAACCAGCAGGGCAATTCCTTTCCGCTGCTGGAGCGCAGCAACATGTTCCTTTTCCTGCTGCCGGATGAGGAGGGGGAAGGCTTTCAGCAGAAAAAATGGCTACAGCAGTGGCTGCAGGCGCTGGCGGACGGAGAGGAGAGTTTGTCGCTGCTCTGCGGCCTCTCCGCGCCGGTCAGGCAGCTGCAGGGTTACCCGCGGGCGCTGTCGCAGGCGCGCCAGGCGCTGGATCTGTGCGATACCCTGCGGCCGACCCAGCGCATCAGCGACTATCAGCAGCTGGGGTTCATCAAACTGCTGTCCGCGGTCAGCGACCCGGCGCTGCTCAACGATTTTATGCACGACACCCTCGGCTGCCTGATCGAGCCGGGCCGTAAAGCGCCGTGGCTGCTGCTGGAGACCCTCGAGACGCTGCTGCAGGAGAACGGCAACGTGGTGCGGGCCGCCGACCGGCTGGGTCTCCATCGCAACACGTTGCATCAGCGCATCCAGCGCATTGAAAAACTGACCGGCTACCCGGTCAGCCACCCTCAGTTTCATCTCAACGCCTCGGTCGCGCTGGTGATCTGGCGTTTATCGCAAAACCATTTACAGGACCCACCATGAAAATTATTAACGCTCGCCTGCGCCGCCAGGAGGCGCTGTTTACCCTTGACCTGCAGGACGGGATGATTCACCGCATCACCGCCCAGGCCGCGATGCAGACTGCCGACGCAGGGGATATCGACGCCCAGGGCCGGCTGGCGATCCCGCCCTTCGTCGAGCCGCATATCCATCTTGACGCCACCCTCACCGCGGGCGAGCCGGAGTGGAACCGCAGCGGCACCCTGTTTGAAGGCATCACCCGCTGGAGCCAGCGCAAAGCGAGTATTACCCCGGAGGACACCCGTCAGCGAGCGCTGAAAACCATCGGCATGCTGCGCGATTTCGGCGTCCAGCACGTCCGCACCCATGTGGATGTCACCGACCCGTCGCTGGCGGCCCTGCAGGCGCTGCTGGCGGTGAAACAAGAGGCCGCCGATCTCATCGATCTGCAGATTGTCGCCTTTCCGCAGGAGGGAATCGAATCGTATCCCAACGGCCGGGAGCTGATGACGCGCGCCATCGAGATGGGCGCCGACGTGGTGGGCGGCATTCCGCACTATGAGAACACCCGTGACAAAGGGGTCAGCTCGGTGATGTTTTTGATGGACCTCGCCCAGCGCTACGGCCGCCTGGTGGATGTCCACTGCGATGAAATCGACGATCCGCAGTCGCGTTTCCTCGAAGTGCTGGCGGAAGAGGCGCGGGTGCGCGGCATGGGGGCGCAGGTCACCGCCAGCCACACCTGCGCGATGGGCTCTTACGATAACGCCTACTGCTCAAAGCTGTTTCGCCTGCTGAAAGCCTCAGGCATCAACTTCATCTCCTGCCCGACCGAAAGCATTCATCTGCAGGGCCGGTTTGACAGCTGGCCGAAACGGCGCGGCGTCACCCGGGTGGCGGAGCTGGATCGCGCCGGCATCAACGTCTGCTTTGCCCAGGACTCGATTCAGGATCCGTGGTATCCGTTGGGAAACGGCAATATCCTGCGCATTCTGGATGCCGGACTGCACATCTGCCATATGCTCGGCTATGACGATCTGCAGCGCTGTCTCGACTTTGTCACCGACAACAGCGCCCGGGCGCTGTGTCTGGGCGATAACTACGGCCTCGCCGAAGGCCGCCCGGCGAACCTGCTGATCCTCGATGCGGAAAACGACTACGAGGCCGTCCGTCGTCAGGCACGGGTGCTGACCTCCATTCGCCACGGCAGGGTGATTTTGCAGCGTGAGGTGGAGCACATCCGCTACCCGGCATAGGGCGCAAGGCGCTGCGCGACGACGCCTTTCTGTGATACCTTTTCAGGCAGTGTGCGTGACCGACGCCCGCCCGGGCGTCGGCTTCCTGGAAAACAGACGGCGCGAAACGACGATGAGCGATAAAAAATGGATTAAGGCCGAGGACGTGGCCAGACTGGCCGGGGTCTCGCGCTCGGCGGTCTCCCGCACCTTCACCCCCGGCGCCTCGGTGTCGGAGAAGACCCGGCAGAAGGTGCTGAGCGCCGCGGAAGCCCTGGGCTATCAGGTGGATATCATCGCCCGGACGATGATCACCGGCAGCAGTAATTTTATCGGCATCGTCACCGCCGGTTTCGACAACCCGTTTCGCAGCAAACTGCTGGCGCCGCTGGTCCATCAGCTGGCGCTCAATGGCTTTATGCCGCTGCTGATGAACGCTGACGATCCGCAGCAGCTCGCCCCCTCGCTTAAACAACTGCTGAGCTATCACGTCGCCGGGGTGATCATCACCTCCGGCGCGCCGCCGCTGTCGCTGGCGGA
>NZ_KV792648.1:0-6792 GCF_001808265.1 Klebsiella sp. HMSC16A12 | reverse complement strand
GCGCCGCCGCTGTCGCTGGCGGAAGAGTATCTGGCGCGCAAGATCCCCGTCACCCTGATCAACCGCCATGCGGACCTCGCCGGCTGCGACCGGGTGTGCAGCGATAACGCCCAGGGAGCGAAGCTGGTGGCGGATCTGTTCAGCCGCCGAGGCTGGCGGCAGGTTGGCTTTATTGGCGAAAATCGCGAGAACTTCAGCACCCGCCAGCGCTATGAGGCTTTTATCGCCCGGACGTCGGATATGGCGGTGAGCAGCCGCTTCTGCGACGGCGGCGGCTATCAGGCCGGCTACCAGGCTGCCAGAGAATTGGTTGCTGAAAACCCCGGGATGCAGGCGCTGTTTTGCGCCACCGATATGCTGGCGCTGGGCGCCCAGGACGGCCTGCGGGACGCCGCCGCCCCGCTGCCGGCCATCGTCGGCTTTGACGATATCCCGCAGGCGGACTGGCAGCCCTATCAGCTCACCACCGTTCAGCAGAATACCGCCCTGCTGGCCCACCACGCGGTGGATCTGTTAATGACGCGAATCGCCCGCTTCAGCCTGCCCTCGCGCCATCGCGAAGTGCCGGTGAAACTAATTATTCGTCATAGTGCTAAATGAAAAAATCATTTTATGCTGGAGCGATCACAGAATCTTCTGCGAAACCCGGCCACACTCATTCGGCCCTTCGGGGCTGTTTTTTTCACGCAAAATGCACACGTGTGCAAAATAGGGAGTCACTATGCAATCTCAGGAATCAGAAGCGCTACAGGCCCGCTACCGTCTGGCCTGCGAGCTGGCGAAAGCGGGGGCTGAGCTGGCGTTTGAATACTATCAACAGCGCGAGGCGTTGACCGTCGACCATAAGGGCGACGACCTGCAGGATGTGGTCAGCGTGGCCGATAAGCGGGTGGAGGCCTTTGTCAAACAGCGCATTCAGAGCGCGTTTCCGGAGGATGGTTTTCTCGGCGAAGAGAGCGGCGCCCGCCTGCCCGACGCGCGAGTGCTGTGGGTGGTCGACCCCATCGATGGCACCAGCTGTTTCCTCAACGGCCTGCACACCTGGTGCCTGTCGCTGGCGATCGTCGCCGACGGCGAACCGGTCATCGGCGTGGTCTACGACCCCAACCATCGCGAGCTGTTTCACGCCCTGCGGGGCCATGGCGCCTGGCTCAACGACGCTCCGATCCGTCCGCACCCCGCGACGACGGTCAAAGAGGGCGTGATGGGCGTCGGCACCTCGCATCGCGTCACCCCGGCGGACTTTCTGCCGTTTCTGCAGGCGCTGCTCAGCGACGGCGGCATGTTTATCCGCAACGGCTCCGGGGCGTTGATGAGCGCCTGGGCGGCGGCGGGCCGGTTAATTGGCTACTACGAGCCGCACATGAACCCGTGGGACGCCCTGCCGGGGCTGGTGCTGATGCGCGAAGCGGGCGGCGCCAGCAACGATTTTCTGGCGCAGGAGGGGATCCAGCGCGGCAATCCGCTGCTGCTGGCCAGCCAGACGCTCTACCCGCAGCTGAAAAAGATGATCCCACAACCATTACATTAACCCTTACGGGTCAGGCTATTTCTGATTATGTACTCTACACAGTAACGATAACTTCATTCACGGACGAACCACATCAATCAGTCAGGCCTCCGACCTGCGGAGAACCACCTATGTCTGGAATTATCGCTTTTTTCCGGGCGTCGCCGCCGAAAGCGGGCGCCGCGTTTGATGAACACCGTTTTCGCCGGGTGCGCTGGCAAACCTTTATCGCCATGACCCTGGCCTACGTCACCTTTTACGTCTGCCGGTTATCCTTCACCGTCGCTAAAAGCGCGCTGGTGGAGCTGGGGATCACCCCGACGGAGCTCGGCATGATCGGCTCTACCCTGTTCTTCAGCTACGCCATCGGCAAACTGGTCAATGGTTTTATCGCCGATCACGCCAACGTGGTGCGCTATATGAGCCTCGGTTTATTGCTCAGCGCCGGGATGAACCTGATGATGGGGATGACCACCAACGCCCTGCTGCTGGCCATCTTCTGGGGGATCAACGGTTGGGCGCAGTCGATGGGCGTCGGCCCCTGCGCGGTCTCGCTGGCGCGCTGGTACGGCGTTAAGGAGCGCGGCACCTTCTATGGCATCTGGTCGACGGCGCATAATATCGGCGAGGCGGTGACCTATATGGTGATCGCCGCGGTGATCGCCGGGTTTGGCTGGCAGATGGGCTACCTGTCCACCGCCGCGCTCGGCGCCGCCGGCGTGGTGCTGCTGGTGCTGTTCATGCACGATTCGCCGCAGAGCAGCGGCTTCCCGTCCATCAACGTCATCCGCGATGAACCGCAGGAGGAGGTCGAAGCCCGCGGCTCGGTGTTTAAAAACCAGCTGCTGGCGCTGCGCAACCCGGCGCTGTGGACCCTCGCCCTCGCCTCCGCCTTTATGTACATCGACCGCTACGCCGTCAACTCCTGGGGGATCTTCTTTCTCGAGCAGGATAAAGCTTATTCCACCCTGGAGGCGTCCGGGATTATCGGCGTCAACGCTATCGCCGGCATCGCCGGGACCATCATCGCCGGCATGCTCTCCGACCGCTTTTTCCCGCGCAACCGCAGCGTGATGGCCGGATTCATCAGCCTGCTGAACACCGCCGGCTTCGCCCTGATGCTCTGGTCGCCGCACAATTACTACACTGATATTCTGGCGATGATTATCTTCGGGGCCACCATTGGCGCTCTGACCTGCTTCCTTGGCGGGCTGATCGCCGTCGATATCTCTTCGCGCAAGGCCGCCGGGGCCGCGCTCGGCACCATCGGCATCGCCAGCTACGCCGGCGCCGGCCTGGGCGAGTTTCTCACCGGGATCATTATTGATAAAACGGCTATCCTTGAAAACGGCAAAACGCTGTATGATTTCAGCACGTTGGCGCTGTTCTGGGTGGGTACCGGTCTGGGTTCCGCGCTACTCTGTTTTACCACTGCCGCCATCGTCGCCCGGCGCCATGCCGTCGAACGGCAGACCTCGTTCTCCTCATAACCGATTAACGAATAAGGAAGAAGATATGATGCCTGCAAGACATCAGGGGCTGTTACGCCTGTTTATCGCCTGCGCGCTGCCGCTGCTGGCGCTGCAATCTGCCGCCGCCGCGGACTGGCAGCTGGAGAAAGTGGTCGAGCTCAGCCGCCACGGTATTCGTCCGCCGACGGCCGGCAACCGGGAAGCCATCGAGGCCGCCACCGGCCGACCGTGGACCGAGTGGACCACCCATGACGGGGAGCTCACCGGCCATGGCTATGCCGCCGTGGTCAACAAAGGGCGTGCGGAAGGCCAGCATTACCGCCAGCTCGGCCTGCTGCAGGCCGGATGCCCGACGGCGGAGTCGATATACGTGCGCGCCAGCCCGCTGCAGCGGACGCGAGCGACCGCCCAGGCGCTGGTGGATGGCGCCTTCCCCGGCTGCGGCGTCGCTATCCATTATGTCAGCGGGGATGCCGATCCCCTGTTTCAGACCGACAAGTTCGCCGCCACGCAAACCGACCCCGCCCGCCAGCTGGCGGCGGTGAAAGAGAAGGCCGGGGATCTGGCGCAGCGTCGGCAGGCGCTGGCGCCGACCATCCAGCTATTGAAACAGGCGGTTTGTCAGGCCGATAAGCCCTGCCCGATCTTCGATACCCCGTGGCAGGTCGAGCAGAGCAAAAGTGGGAAGACCACCATTAGCGGACTGAGCGTGATGGCCAATATGGTGGAGACGCTGCGTCTCGGCTGGAGTGAAAACCTGCCTCTCAGCCAGCTGGCGTGGGGCAAGATCACCCAGGCCAGGCAGATCACCGCCCTGCTGCCGCTGTTAACGGAAAACTACGATCTGAGTAACGATGTGTTGTATACCGCGCAAAAACGCGGGTCGGTGCTGCTCAACGCTATGCTCGATGGCGTCAAACCGGAGGCGAATCCGAACGTACGCTGGCTGCTGCTGGTGGCCCATGACACCAACATCGCCATGGTACGCACGCTGATGAACTTTAGCTGGCAGCTGCCGGGCTACAGCCGGGGAAATATCCCGCCGGGCAGCAGCCTGGTGCTGGAGCGCTGGCGCAACGCGAAGAGCGGAGAACGCTATCTGCGGGTCTATTTCCAGGCGCAAGGCCTCGACGACCTGCGTCGTCTGCAGACGCCGGACGCGCAGCACCCGATGCTGCGTCAGGAGTGGCGTCAGCCGGGCTGCCGTCAGACCGACGTTGGTACGCTGTGTCCCTTCCAGGCGGCTATTACCGCCCTCGGTCAGCGTATCGACCGGTCATCCGCCCCGGCGGTAGCCATGGTCCTGCCGTAGCGGCGCGGTGTTTGTCCGGGCCCGGGAAAACCTTTTTTCCAGGCCCGGCACGACGTCCGTTATCCGTTGTCCGGCGCAAACGCCCCGGCGGCGACCTGCGCCGGGGTGACCACCCCGCTGTCCAGCACCCAGCCGCTTATCAGCCCAGCAGGCGTGACGTCGAACGCCGGATTGTAAACGGCGGCCCCCGTCGGCGCCCACTGTACCGCGCCGAAGCTGCCCGCCACTCCGGTCACTTCCGCCGCCGCGCGCTGCTCAATGGGGATCGCCGCCCCGTTCGGGCAATGGCGGTCGAGGGTGGTCTGCGGGGCAGCGACGTAAAACGGGATCTGGTGATAATGGGCCAAAACCGCCAGAGAATAGGTGCCGATTTTATTCGCCACGTCGCCGTTGGCGGCGATACGGTCGGCGCCGACCCACACCGCATCCACCTGCCCCTGCGCCATCAGGCTGGCGGCCATTGAATCGGCGATCAGCTGATAGGGCACGCCCAGCTCGCCCAGCTCCCAGGCGGTTAAACGACCGCCCTGCAGCAGCGGCCGGGTTTCATCAACCCATACGTTGGTCACTTTTCCCTGCCGGTGCGCCAGCGCGATAACGCCCAGGGCGGTCCCTACCCCGGCGGTCGCCAGGCCACCGGTGTTGCAGTGGGTCAGCAGTCGACTGCCGGGCTTCACCAGCGCACTGCCCGCCTCAGCGATGCGGTCGCACAGCTGTTTATCTTCTTCGACCAGACGCAAGGCTTCCGCTTCCAGCGCCTGCGGATAATCCTCCCGGGCCAGCGCCTGCTTCATGCGATCCAGATTATTCATCAGGTTGACCGCCGTCGGCCGCGCCGCGCGCAGCGTCTCCAGCGCCTGCTGGAGTGCATCCCGGTTCAGGCCGCGCTGGGCCAGCAGGGCCAGCAGCAGGCTGGCGGACAGGCCAATCAGCGGCGCGCCGCGCACCCGCAGGGTATGAATATGGTCCACCAGCAGCGCAACGTTATCCGCCTCCAGCCAGCGTTTTTCCTGCGGCAAGGCCTGCTGGTCGAGAATAAAAAGCTGATTTTCACTCACCCGCAGGCTGGTGGTCTGTAATGTCTGCATGTCGTTAAATCCCTGTTGCGTTGTTGTATCACATTGTGTCAGGATGGAATCCAGAAGTATAGACGTCTGAACGGCTTAATCAGAATTCGAGGATCGAGGCAATGTCGCAATACCATACCTTCACCGCCCACGATGCCGTGGCTTACGCGCAACAGTTCGCCGGCATCGACAACCCATCTGAGCTGGTCAGCGCGCAGGAAGTGGGCGATGGCAACCTCAATCTGGTGTTTAAAGTGTTCGATCGTCAGGGCGTCAGCCGGGCGATCGTCAAACAGGCCCTGCCCTACGTGCGCTGCGTCGGCGAATCCTGGCCGCTGACCCTCGACCGCGCCCGTCTCGAAGCGCAGACCCTGGTCGCCCACTATCAGCACAGCCCGCAGCACACGGTAAAAATCCATCACTTTGATCCCGAGCTGGCGGTGATGGTGATGGAAGATCTTTCCGACCACCGCATCTGGCGCGGAGAGCTTATCGCTAACGTCTACTATCCCCAGGCGGCCCGCCAGCTTGGCGAATATCTGGCGCAGGTGTTGTTCCACACCAGCGATTTCTACCTCCATCCCCACGAGAAAAAGGCGCAGGTGGCGCAGTTTATTAACCCGGCGATGTGCGAGATCACCGAGGATCTGTTCTTTAACGACCCGTATCAGATCCACGAGCGCAATAACTACCCGGCGGAGCTGGAGGCCGATGTCGCCGCCCTGCGCGACGACGCCCAGCTTAAGCTGGCGGTGGCGGCGCTGAAGCACCGTTTCTTTGCCCATGCGGAAGCGCTACTGCACGGCGATATCCACAGCGGGTCGATCTTCGTTGCCGAAGGTAGCCTGAAGGCCATCGACGCCGAGTTCGGCTACTTCGGCCCCATCGGCTTCGATATCGGCACCGCCATCGGCAACCTGCTGCTTAACTACTGCGGCCTGCCGGGCCAGCTCGGCATTCGCGATGCCGCCGCCGCGCGCGAGCAGAGGCTGAACGACATCCACCAGCTGTGGACCACCTTTGCCGAGCGCTTCCAGGCGCTGGCGGCGGAGAAAACCCGCGACGCGGCGCTGGCTTACCCCGGCTATGCCTCCGCCTTTCTGAAGAAAGTCTGGGCGGACGCGGTCGGCTTCTGCGGCAGCGAACTGATCCGCCGCAGCGTCGGACTGTCGCACGTCGCGGATATCGACACTATCCAGGACGACGCCATGCGTCATGAGTGCCTGCGCCACGCCATTACCTTGGGCAGAGCGCTGATCGTGCTGGCCGAGCGTATCGACAGCGTCGACGAGCTGCTGGCGCGGGTACGCCAGTACAGCTGAGTGCGCCTGTTTCCCTCACCCCAACCCTCTCCCACAGGGAGAGGGAGCCCCCCCTAAAAAAGTGCCATTTTCTGGGATTGCCCGGCGGCGCTGCTGGACTGACCCCATA
>NZ_KV792647.1:109284-200629 GCF_001808265.1 Klebsiella sp. HMSC16A12 | reverse complement strand
AGATGGGAAACGGATGGCATGAATGGCCGCTGATGGTCTTTACGGTCTTCGGCCAGTGCGTCGTAGGCGGCTTTATTGTTCTGGCGCTGGCGCTGATGACAGGCAAGCTTTCCCGTGAGCAGGAGCAGCGCGTGGTGGGCAGCATGCTCGGACTGTGGGTATTGATGGGGATCGGGTTTATTGCCTCGACGATGCACCTTGGCTCGCCGCTGCGGGCCTTTAATTCGCTGAATCGCGTGGGAGCCTCGTCGCTGAGTAATGAAATAGCCAGCGGGGCGATCTTCTTCGCCGTCGGCGGAATTGGCTGGCTGCTGGCCGTGTGCAAAAAGCTGCCTGCCGGCCTGCGGAGCCTGTGGCTGGTGGTGACCATGGTGCTGGGCGTGATTTTCGTGTGGATGATGGTGCGGGTATACAACACCATCGACACGGTGCCGACCTGGTACACCGTTTGGACGCCGCTGAGCTTCTTCCTGACGCTGTTTATCGGCGGTCCACTGCTGGGCTACCTGCTGCTGCGCGTCGCAGGCGTCGATGGTTGGGCGCTGCGCCTGCTGCCGGTGGTTAGTTTGCTGGCGCTGCTGGTCAGTATTATGGTGGTCGTGATGCAGGGAAGTGAACTTGCCACCATCCGCAGCTCAGTTCAGCAGGCCTCCGCCCTGGTGCCGGATTACGGGTTGCTTATGGCCTGGCGCGTGGTGCTGCTGGCCCTGGCCTGCTGGTGCGTGCCGCAGATTCGCGGCCGCAAACCGGCGGTCTCGCTGCTCGGCCTGGCCTTTGTTCTGATACTGGCGGGAGAGATGATCGGCCGCGGCATATTCTATGGCCTGCATATGACCGTTGGGATGGCTGTCGCCAGTTAACCACCTCCATCATGCCGGTGCCTAACCACCGGTATGATGAAAACGTGCTGTCGATAGATGAAATTTTTCAACTGAAATTAACTTCGGCATTTATTAATAAACCAGCAAAAACAATAGCGTATTATCTGTTGTCTCACCTTTTTCCATCCTCTGGATAAAAAACTTCTATCGTAGCCGACAAAACCGCGTCACGCCTGATTTCAGGTGGATTGACAATGTTTTTAGCAGTGGCATGATGCGCTCGCGATCTGAACATTCCTCACGGTTTTTACCCATGACCATCTACACCCGGCCAGTGCAAATGCTGCTCTGTGGCCTGCTTTTATTGACCCTGGCGATAGCGGTGCTGAATACGCTCGTCCCGCTCTGGCTCGCCCATGAAAACATGCCAACCTGGCAGGTCGGCATGGTGGGGTCATCCTATTTTACCGGCAACCTGGCCGGTACGTTGCTGGCCGGCTGGGTGATCAAGCGCCTGGGGTTTAACCGTAGCTATTATCTCGCATCGTTAATTTTCGCCGTCGGCTGCGTAGGGCTGGGGATCACCGTTGGCTTCTGGACATGGCTGAGCTGGCGTTTTATCGCCGGCGTAGGTTGCGCGATGATCTGGGTGGTGGTGGAAAGCGCGCTGGTTTGCAGCGGCACTTCCCGCAGTCGCGGTCGTCTGCTGGCGGCGTACATGATGGTCTATTACGTCGGTACCGTACTGGGCCAGCTGATGGTCAGTAAATTACCCACCGATTTAATGAGCGTCCTGCCGTGGGTGACCGGCCTGGCGCTGGCGGCGATCCTGCCGTTGCTGTTTACCCGCATTATGGGGCAGGCAGAAGAGCCGCATGAAACGGTACGTATCTGGCCGATGCTGAAGCTGCGCCAGGCGCGCCACGGGGTCAATGGCTGTATTATTTCGGGGATTGTCCTCGGCTCGCTGTATGGCCTGATGCCGCTGTGGCTGAACCATCAGGGCGTCAGCGACTCCGGCATCGGCTTCTGGATGGCGGTGATGGTGAGTGCGGGGATCCTCGGCCAGTGGCCGGTAGGGCGCCTGGCAGACCGCTACGGTCGCCTGCTGGTGCTGCGGGTACAGGTCTTTGTGGTCATTCTGGGATGTCTGGCGATGCTTAGTCAGGCGGCAATGGCCCCGGCGCTGTTTGTGCTTGGGGCATCTGGTTTCACGCTGTATCCGGTGGCGATGGCCTGGGCCTGTGAAAAAGTGGAGCACCATCAGCTGGTGGCGATGAATCAGGCGCTGCTGATGAGCTATACCATCGGCAGCCTGCTGGGCCCGACCCTGACGGCGATGCTGATGCAGAACTTCTCAGACAACCTGCTGTTTATCATGATCGCCAGCGTGTCGTTTATCTATCTGCTGACCCTGCTGCGCAAAGCCGGGCATCATCCGACGCCGGTGGCGCACGCCTGACCCTGCAACGCGCAGCGCATGCTGCGCGTCATCTGCTGCAATCGCATAGGCTTACTGCCGCAGAGAGGACAAGTCGTTTTTCATGAGAATGAAACGGCGGGGCGGACACAGCTTCCCACGCCGTTGCAGGCCGGCATAAGCGCATCACCGGCCCGGGCGGGATTAGTACATTACTTTGTGACCATACTGCTCAAGGATGCCTTTTACCCGCTCCATGGTCTCTTTCTTCGGCGGATGGACGCCGTCCAGCTTGTACTCTTCGCCCATCGCTACCCATTTGTGTTTACCCAGCTCATGGTAGGGCAGCAGCTCGATTTTTTCGACATTGCCCATATCGCGGGTAAATTCGCCCAGGCGGTGCGCGGAATCATCATCGTCTGACCAGCCGGGAACCACCACGTAGCGGATCCAGACATTGATATTCTTCTTCGCCAGATACTGGGCGAATTCCAGCGTACGATGGTTAGAAACGCCCACCAGGTTCTGGTGAATCTCATCGTTCATCTGCTTGAGATCCAGCATCACCAGGTCTGTTACCTCCAGCAGCTCGTCGATAACCGGATCGTAGCGACGTACGAAGCCGTTGGTATCCAGGCAAGTGTGGATGCCTTCTTTCTTACACGCGCGGAACCAGTCGCGAACAAACTCCGCCTGCAGGATCGCCTCACCGCCCGAGGCGGTGACGCCGCCGCCGGAAGCATTCATAAAGTGACGATAGGTCACCACCTCTTTCATTAATTCTTCAACGGTGATTTCTTTGCCGCCGTGGGTATCCCAGGTGTCACGGTTATGGCAGTACAGGCAGCGCATCAGGCAGCCCTGGAAAAAGGTAATAAAGCGGATGCCCGGGCCATCAACGGTGCCACAGGATTCAAAGGAGTGAATGCGACCAATAACTGACATTGCGGTGTTTTCTCCAGATGTGGCCCATCCGGGGCCGTGTTGGTGCGCAGCTCAGCGGCTGCGTCGAGTCTGTTTTGACAGGTACCCAAAGTATAGATAACTGGCAAAGCAGGCTGGGGCGGGGAATGCTTGTTAAAAAGGCCCCACTGATGTGGGGCCTTTATTGTACGCCTTTTCAGTCAGACAGGGAATTACATGGTCTGAGTGAAGGTACGGGTAATAACATCCTGCTGCTGTTCTTTGGTCAGGGAGTTAAAACGTACGGCGTAGCCAGATACACGGATGGTCAGCTGCGGATATTTTTCCGGGTTTTCCATCGCGTCGAGCAGCATTTCGCGGTTCATGACGTTCACGTTCAGGTGCTGACCACCTTCGATGGACGCTTCGTGATGGAAGTAACCATCCATCAGACCCGCCAGGTTGGTCTTACGAACTTCGTCGTCTTTACCCAGCGCGTTCGGCACGATAGAGAAGGTATAAGAGATACCATCTTTCGCGTAAGCAAACGGCAGTTTAGCGACGGAGGTCAGAGAGGCTACTGCGCCTTTCTGGTCACGGCCGTGCATCGGGTTAGCACCTGGACCGAACGGAGCGCCAGCGCGACGACCGTCTGGGGTATTACCGGTTTTCTTACCGTACACCACGTTAGAGGTGATGGTCAGAACAGACTGAGTCGGGATAGCGTTGCGGTAGGTGTGCAGTTTCTGAATTTTCTTCATGAAACGTTCAACCAGGTCAACGGCCATGTCATCGACGCGAGGGTCGTTGTTACCAAACTGCGGGTATTCGCCTTCGATTTCGAAGTCGATAGCCAGACCGTCTTCGTCACGAATCGGTTTAACTTTCGCATATTTGATAGCAGACAGGGAGTCAGCAGCAACGGACAGACCAGCGATACCACACGCCATGGTGCGGATAACGTCACGGTCGTGCAGCGCCATCAGAGAGGCTTCGTAGCTGTACTTGTCGTGCATGTAGTGGATGATGTTCAGCGCGGTGACGTACTGTTTAGCCAGCCAGTCCATGAAGTGATCCATGCGATCCATTACTTCGTCGAAGTTCAGGACGTCGCCTTTGATCGGTTCAGATTTCGGACCAACCTGCATTTTCAGTTTTTCATCCACGCCGCCGTTGATAGCGTACAGCATGGTTTTCGCGAGGTTAGCGCGAGCGCCGAAGAACTGCATTTGCTTACCAACAACCATCGGGCTTACGCAGCATGCGATAGCGTAGTCGTCGTTGTTGAAGTCCGGACGCATCAGGTCATCGTTCTCATACTGCAGAGAAGAGGTATCGATGGACACTTTAGCGGCGAATTTCTTGAAGCTCAGCGGCAGTTTTTCAGACCACAGGATAGTAATGTTCGGCTCCGGAGACGGCCCCATGGTGTACAGGGTGTTCAGGAAGCGGAAGCTGTTTTTGGTCACCAGAGTACGGCCGTCAACGCCCATACCGCCGATGGATTCCGTTGCCCAAATCGGGTCGCCGGAGAACAGTTCATCATATTCCGGGGTACGCAGGAAGCGAACCATACGCAGTTTCATGACCAGGTGGTCAACCATTTCCTGCGCGTCTTGCTCGGTGATTTTACCCGCCTGCAGGTCACGCTCGATGTAGATATCCAGGAAGCTGGAGGTACGACCGAAGGACATTGCCGCGCCGTTCTGAGATTTCACGGCAGCCAGGTAACCGAAGTAGGTCCACTGAATCGCTTCCTGAGCGGTGGTCGCCGGACCGGAGATGTCATAGCCATATTTAGCGGCCATCTCTTTGATCTGGCCCAGTGCGCGGTGTTGTTCAGCGATTTCTTCACGCAGACGGATGGTCGCTTCCAGGTCTTCGCCGCTTTCCAGTTTCGCTTGCAGAGAGTTGAACTGGGCGAATTTGTCTTTCATCAGGAAGTCGATACCGTACAGCGCAACGCGACGGTAGTCACCGATGATACGACCACGACCGTAAGCATCCGGCAGACCCGTCAGCACGCCGGATTTACGGCAGCGCAGGATGTCCGGGGTATAGACGTCGAAAACGCCCTGGTTGTGAGTTTTACGGTACTCTGTGAAGATTTTTTTCAGCATCGGGTCCAGCTCGCGATTATACGCTTTGCAGGAACCTTCAACCATTTTGATACCACCGAACGGGATGATCGCACGTTTCAGCGGCGCTTCGGTCTGCAGACCAACGATTTTTTCCAGACCTTTCTCGATATAGCCCGCGTCGTGAGAGGTGATGGTGGAAGCCAGGGCAGTGTCAAAATCAACAGGCGCGTGAGTGCGGTTTTCCTGTTTTACACCTTCCATTACGGTGTCCCACAGCTTGGTGGTCGCTTCAGTCGCGCCAGCCAGGAAGGATTCGTCGCCTTCATATGGGGTGTAGTTTTTCTGAATAAAGTCACGGACGTTGACTTCATTCTGCCAGTCACCTTTCGCAAAACCTTCCCAGGCTGTGGCTAACTTTTCATTAAGCTCGGACATGTAACACCTACCTTCTTAAGTGGATTTTTTATTTACTGCCTGAAACAACCCTTAGTGATGGTCGTTGCCACGCAGGTAAATGACCCAGTATGTCAACCCGACCAGCAGACCCCCGCCGATAATGTTCCCGATAGTTACCGGAATCAGGTTATCAGTGATGAAGTTCATAACGGTCAAGTGAGAGAAACTTTCCGGAGTCGAACCGATGGCGGTCCAGAATTCCGGGCTTGCAAAGTTGCGGATTACGATACCCATCGGGATCATAAACATGTTGGCGATGCTGTGCTCAAAGCCGCTGGCAACGAACATCGCTACCGGCAGGACCATGATCATCGCTTTATCCATCAGGCTACGACCGGAATAGCTCATCCATACGGCGAGACAAACCATCAGGTTAGCGAGGATACCCAGGCTCACGGCCTCCACAAAAGTATGGTGCATTTTGTGGTCGGCGGTCTGCAGAACGTTTAGCCCCCAGCCGCCGTTGGCAGTCATATATTCGCCTGATAACCACATCAGCAGCACAAACAGCAGCGCGCCCACCAGGTTACCAAAATAGACGTTGAGCCAGTTTTTTGCCAGTTGCCCCCAGGTAATTCGACCGCTGGCTTTGGCCACCACGATCAGTACCGTAGAGGTAAAGAGGTCAGCGCCGCAGATAACGCACAGAATCAGACCCAGAGAAAAACAGATCCCACCGATAAGTTTGGCTATCCCATAAGGCATCGCGGCAGTGCCGGTGGTCGCGGTGATATAGAATACGAAAGCGATGGAGATGAAAACGCCAGCGGTGATCGCCAGATAAAACGTCTTCATCGGATGCTTCGTTGCTTTATAGACACCTGCTTCTTCGGCGACTTTCGCCATCGCGGCAGGGAGCAAAAGATCAAAAGGGTTGTCAGCTTTCACACTAACTCTCTCTTTATATAAGTTGGCGGTGAGATACTAACAAAGCATTATAGAAGGGAAATTGATATAGATCATATCTCACCGGAACTATATGCCTTTCTAGTGTGTGGTTTTTATTGAAATTATCAGTAACTTGATGAAATGTATAGAGAAAATAATTTTTAAATTTTATAAATAATGTTGAATTTTTTCTTTTTTACCCCCATTTTTGAGTTAATTAAAATGGAGTATTTTTATTAAATTTAACAATTGATAAATGATGAAATGGCGTTATTTAACATTGATTAACTTTACAACTACAAATTATAGGAGGCGCTTTCTCAGGGTTAAATAACGGAGCCGCTGAGGGCTCCGTTGTAAGCATTAACGATGGCGCAAGCTGGGCTTATTTTGCCCAAAACGCCGCTTTCGCCCGCTGCAGTTTTTCATAGGCTTTCAGCAGCGACTGATGGGCCGGGAAGGCCTGCAGATCGCTATCGACCGCCTGGAGACCATAGAACGGCGCTTCCCCGCTCAGCGCCGCGCTGGCGGCTTCGACCGCGTCGGCGCCGTACATACGGATGAAGGCGTTCAGGTACTGCAGCGGCTGACGCTCTTCTTCCTGGCTCAGCAGCAGCAGGGTTTGCAGACAGCGATAGTAGTTCGCGCGCTCCGCGCTGAAGACCGAAGCATTAAATTCCATGGTCCACTCGGTCCAGATCAGCGCCTGTTCCAGATCGCCGCCGGCCAGGGCCAGCATCGCTTTCAGCTCGCCGACGCGCAGGGTATACCAGCCGTTGTCTTTTCCGGTGGCGAGCCCCAGCAGTTCGCGAACGCGGGTGAAATCATCCAGACCTTCATCGTCCATCTGCTCGATCAGCGCCAAGTAATCTTCTTTATCCCACTCGCTGCCCGGCAGGGACAGAATGGTGTCCCGCAGATGAGCGCCCATGCTGTTGTTCGCCAGCCACAGGTCTTCCGCCGGGTATATGTCCGACATCCCCGGGACGATGATACGGCAGGCGTAAACGCCCAGGTGCTCGTAGTCGGCGATGTACACTTCTTTATCTTCGGCCTTGAAGATGGCCATCAGGGTGGCGAACTCTTCTTCGGTAGTACCAGAGAAGCTCCAGTCAACGAATGGATAGTCGGCGTCCTGCTTGAACATATCCCAGGAGATCAGGCCGCTGGAGTCGATAAAGTGGGTTTCGAGGTTCGCGTGCTCGGCGACCTCTTCGTCATCGAAGGTTGGCGGCGTGAAGACATCGAGGTCTTTCAGGCTGCGGCCCTGCAGCAGTTCGGTGACGGTTCGCTCCAGCGCCACGCCAAAGTCCGGGTGGGCGCCGAAGGAGGCGAAGCAGGTGCCGTTAGCCGGGTTAAACAGCACGACGCAGATAACCGGATATTTGCCGCCGAGCGAGCCATCATAGGCAAAGATCGGGAAACCTTCAGCTTCCAGTTTGGCGATCGACTCCACGACGCCCGGATAGCGCGCCATGACTTCCGCCGGGATCTCCGGCAGGCTGATGCTTTCAGCGATGATGCGGTTTTTAATGTGACGTTCAAAGACCTCTGACAGACCCTGTACCCGCGCTTCGTTGCGGGTGTTACCGGCGGACATGCCGTTGGAGACGTACAGGTTACCGACAATATTCATCGGAATATAGACGGTTTCGCCGTCGGACTGGCGGGTAAAAGGCAGACCGCACACGCCGCGCTCATCGTTACCCGACTGCAGATCCACCAGCATACTGGCCGTTAACTGATCGTCAGGATCGTAGAACGCGCGCAGGCGGGCATCCAGCAGACCTTCCGGGACTTCATCATCCTCAGTCAGCGGGAACCACTTTTCGTTCGGGTAGTGAACAAACGGGCCGTTAGCGATTGTGTCGCCTAACCAGAAGTCGGCGAAGAAATAGTTAGTGGACAGACGTTCGAAATATTCGCCCAGCGCGGAGGCCAGGGCTGCCTTTTTGGTGGCGCCTTTACCATTGGTAAAGCACAGCGCGCACGCTTTATCGCGAATGTGAACGGACCACACGTGCGGCACCGGGTTCAGCCACGAGGCCTCTTCGATATCAAATCCGAGGTCGAGCAATTTCTGCTGGAAGCGAGCGATGGAATCTTCCAGGGCGGCATCTTTGCCGGGAATAAACGTTTGGGTCATGGCGATCACTTTTGTCGTACGGAAAGCGCGCAATGATACGGCTTTTATCTGACAGGTGCTATCTCCATCATCTGGCTATGCTTAGAGGCATCTTTAATACACAGGGAGATGGAAAATGAAAGCCTTTGACTGGCAGCGGATGGCGCTCGATAAAGTACCGGTGGAATTCCTGGCGGAGGTGGCGTTGCGCAGCCTCTATACCTTCGTTCTGGTCTTTATTTTCCTCAAGATTACCGGACGGCGCGGCGTGCGGCAGATGTCGCTGTTCGAGGTGCTGATTATTTTGACCCTCGGCTCGGCGGCGGGTGACGTGGCGTTTTATGACGATGTGCCGCTGCTGCCGGTGCTGGTGGTCTTCGTTACGCTGGCGCTACTGTATCGCGGCATTATGTGGCTGATGGGGCATAGCGAAAAGCTGGAGGATCTACTGGAGGGGAAACCTATCGTAGTGGTGGAAGAGGGGCAGTTGGCCTGGGAGAAGCTGCATGCGGAAAACATGACCGAATTCGAATTTTTTATGGAGCTGCGGGTCAACAGCGTCGAGCAGCTTGGCCAGGTCCGGCTGGCAATCCTCGAAACCAACGGGCAGATCAGCGTGTTTTATTATCCCGATGAAGAGGTGAGGGCCGGATTATCGATCCTTCCAGCGCATTGTACCACACGCTATACCACCATTCCGCAAGAGGGGATCTATGCCTGCGTGCGCTGCAGCATCGTAATGGCGATGCAGGCGGGAGAAAAACGAATATGTCCGCGCTGCGCAAATGCAGAATGGTCGAAGGCCAGCCGGGCGAAACGGCTTACCTGACAGCAAATATGTCGGTTTTATTACGTCAAGCCGATAGATTCTGTTGTGTGACGGCGGCCGCGTTTTACCGTCGGCGAGTTTTAGCCATTGCGGACCGTGTCACTGAATGATAAAACCGATAGCCACAGGAATAACTTATGCCCGCGGCGGTTCGCGGGCAAAACAACATAGCAACGTGGTGAGGGGAAATGGCTCAGGTCTATAACTTCAGTTCGGGCCCGGCAATGCTGCCGGCGGAAGTACTCAAACTGGCGCAGCAGGAACTGTGCGACTGGCACGGTCTGGGGACGTCGGTCATGGAGATCAGTCACCGTGGTAAGGAGTTTATCCAGGTGGCAGAAGAGGCAGAACAGGACTTCCGCGCTCTGCTGAACATCCCTTCCAACTATAAAGTTTTATTCTGCCACGGCGGCGGCCGCGGCCAGTTCGCCGGGATCCCGCTGAACATCCTCGGCGATAAAAAGGTCGCTGACTATGTGGACGCCGGCTACTGGGCGGCCAGCGCGGTCAAAGAGGCGAAGAAATACTGCACGCCGAACGTTATCGACGCGAAAATCACCGTCGACGGCAAGCGCGCTGTGAAGCCGATGAGCGAGTGGCAGCTGACCCCGGGGGCGGCCTATCTGCACTACTGCCCGAACGAAACCATTGACGGTATCGCGATTGATGAGACGCCGAACTTCGGCGACGACGTCATCGTGACCGCCGATTTCTCCTCCACCATTCTTTCCCGCGAAATTGACGTCAACCGCTTCGGCGTAATCTACGCCGGCGCGCAGAAGAATATCGGTCCGGCTGGGCTGACGCTGGTCATCGTGCGTGAAGATCTGCTGGGCAAAGCCAGCGTGGCCTGCCCGTCAATTCTTGACTACACCGTGTTAAGCGAGAATGACTCGATGTTTAACACACCGCCGACGTTCGCATGGTATCTGGCTGGACTGGTGTTTAAGTGGCTGAAACAGCAGGGCGGGGTTGCCGCGATGGATAAAATCAACCAGCAGAAAGCCGAACTGCTCTACGGCGTGATCGATAACAGCGGCTTCTATCGTAACGATGTGGCGCAGGCCAACCGTTCGCGTATGAACGTACCGTTCCAGCTGGCGGACAGCGCCCTGGACAAACTGTTCCTCGAAGAGTCGTTTGCTGCCGGGCTGCACGCGCTGAAGGGCCACCGGGTGGTGGGCGGCATGCGTGCTTCCATCTACAACGCCATGCCGCTGGACGGCGTGAAGGCGTTAACCGACTTTATGCTGGACTTCGAACGCCGCCACGGTTAATCGCCTGTTTCTTTCTTCCTCCCCGCGGCCTGTCTGCGGGGTTTTTATTCTGTTTGTTTGAGAGTGAAGTTTGATGGAATCCCTGACGTTACAACCCATCGCACGCGTAGAGGGCACCGTGAACCTGCCAGGTTCGAAAAGCGTCTCCAACCGCGCGCTGCTGCTGGCTGCCCTGGCCCGCGGCACGACGGTGCTGACCAACCTGCTGGACAGCGACGATGTGCGCCATATGCTGAATGCCCTGAGTGCGCTGGGGGTTCAATATACCCTGTCTGCCGACCGCACCCGCTGCGAAGTGACCGGCAACGGCGGCCCGTTGCGCTCTGCCGCGGCGCTGGAGCTGTTCCTTGGCAACGCCGGTACCGCGATGCGTCCGCTGGCGGCGGCTCTGTGCCTTGGCAGCAACGATATCGTGCTGACCGGCGAACCGCGGATGAAAGAGCGTCCGATCGGCCATCTGGTGGATGCCCTGCGTCAGGGCGGCGCTCAGATCGACTATCTGGAGCAGGAAAATTATCCACCGCTGCGCCTGCGCGGCGGTTTTCAGGGCGGCAACGTCGAGGTTGACGGCAGCGTCTCCAGCCAGTTCCTGACCGCGCTGCTGATGACCGCGCCGCTGGCGCCGCAGGATACCGTCATCGTCATTAAGGGCGATCTGGTGTCGAAACCCTATATCGACATTACGCTGCACCTGATGAAAACCTTCGGCGTTGAGGTGGACAATCAGTCTTATCAGCGATTTGTGGTGCGCGGCAAGCAGCAGTATCAGTCGCCGGGAGATTACCTGGTGGAAGGCGATGCTTCCTCGGCCTCGTATTTCCTCGCCGCTGGCGCCATTAAGGGCGGCACGGTAAAAGTCACCGGTATCGGCCGCAACAGCGTACAGGGCGACATTCGTTTCGCCGACGTACTGGAGAAAATGGGCGCCACCGTCACCTGGGGCGACGATTTCATCGCCTGCACCCACGGCGAGCTCAAGGCGGTCGATATGGATATGAACCATATCCCGGACGCCGCGATGACCATCGCCACCGCCGCGCTGTTCGCGCAAGGGACCACTACCCTGCGCAATATCTACAACTGGCGGGTCAAGGAGACGGACCGTCTGTTCGCCATGGCGACCGAGCTGCGTAAAGTGGGCGCCGAGGTGGAAGAGGGGGAAGATTATATCCGCATCACCCCGCCGGCAAAGTTGAAGTACGCAGAAATCGGCACCTATAACGACCACCGGATGGCGATGTGCTTCTCGCTGGTAGCGCTGTCTGATACGCCGGTGACCATCCTTGATCCCAAATGTACGGCCAAAACGTTCCCTGACTACTTTGAGCAGCTGGCGCGGATCAGTACCCTCGCCTGAGTAAAACTTTGTCATCCCGCGGGCTGATATCCTGTCAGCCCGCTATAATTGCGCAAAACTTCTGCTTTTCATTTCCTGTAGTCCGTAATTTACAAGCAATGCTCACTTTCCGGCGTATTGATGCGTATAATGCGCGGCGTTTATATTCCATGCGCCTTGCTGAAGGAGAAAAAGATGACGGCGAATATTCCGGTAATCACCATTGATGGGCCTGGCGGTGCGGGTAAAGGTACGTTGTGCAAGGCAATGGCGGAAGCGCTGGGCTGGCATCTGTTAGATTCAGGCGCGATCTACCGCGTTCTGGCGCTGGCGGCGCTGCATCATCATGTCGACGTGGAGTCCGAAGAGGCGCTGGTGCCCCTGGCTGCCCATCTTGACGTGCGTTTTATTTCTACTGACGGCAACCTGGAAGTGGTGCTGGAAGGGGAAGATGTCAGTAGCGAAATTCGCACTCAGGAGGTCGCGAACGCGGCCTCGAAAGTGGCGGCTTTTCCGCGCGTTCGCGAAGCGCTGCTGCGCCGCCAGCGCGCCTTCCGCGAACTGCCGGGGCTTATCGCCGACGGTCGCGATATGGGAACGGTAGTTTTCCCGGACGCGCCGGTGAAAATTTTCCTCGATGCCTCGGCCGACGAGCGGGCGCATCGCCGCATGCGGCAGTTGCAGGAAAAGGGCTTTGATGTTAACTTTAAACGTCTTTTGTCCGAGATAAAAGAGCGTGACGATCGCGACCGAAATCGCGCCGTGGCGCCGCTTGTCCCGGCTGCCGATGCATTAGTTCTCGATTCAACCGAACTAAACATTGAGCAAGTGATTGAAAAAGCGCTACAATATGCGCGCGAAAAATTGGCCGTTGCGTAGGCCTTAACCGGTAACGCGCCGAAGCCTCCGAATTATAGCAGTACCCCGCGGCAATGGATGGTCAGCGGGTATGTGAAACAACCCCATCCGGCACGGAGCCAGGTGGACGTTAATATTAACCTGAAGATTAAACATGACTGAATCTTTTGCTCAACTGTTTGAAGAATCCTTAAAAGAAATCGAAACCCGCCCGGGTTCCATCGTTCGTGGTGTTGTTGTTGCTATCGACAAAGACGTAGTACTGGTTGACGCCGGTCTGAAATCTGAGTCCGCCATCCCGGCTGAGCAGTTCAAAAACGCCCAGGGCGAGCTGGAAATCCAGGTTGGTGACGAAGTTGACGTTGCTCTGGATGCAGTAGAAGACGGCTTCGGTGAAACTCTGCTGTCCCGTGAGAAAGCTAAACGTCACGAAGCTTGGATCACGCTGGAAAAAGCTTACGAAGACGCTGAAACTGTTACCGGTGTTATCAACGGCAAAGTTAAAGGTGGCTTCACTGTTGAGCTGAACGGTATTCGTGCGTTCCTGCCGGGTTCCCTGGTAGACGTTCGTCCGGTGCGCGACACGCTGCACCTGGAAGGCAAAGAGCTTGAGTTCAAAGTCATCAAGCTGGACCAGAAGCGTAACAACGTTGTTGTTTCTCGTCGTGCCGTTATCGAATCCGAAAACAGCGCAGAGCGCGATCAGCTGCTGGAAAACCTGCAGGAAGGCATGGAAGTCAAAGGTATCGTTAAGAACCTCACTGACTACGGTGCATTCGTTGATCTGGGCGGCGTTGACGGCCTGCTGCACATCACCGATATGGCCTGGAAACGCGTTAAGCATCCGAGCGAAATCGTAAACGTTGGCGACGAAATCACTGTTAAAGTGCTGAAGTTCGACCGCGAGCGTACCCGTGTATCCCTGGGCCTGAAACAGCTGGGCGAAGATCCGTGGGTAGCTATCGCTAAACGTTATCCGGAAGGTACCAAACTGACCGGTCGCGTGACCAACCTGACCGACTACGGCTGCTTCGTTGAAATCGAAGAGGGCGTTGAAGGCCTGGTTCACGTTTCCGAAATGGATTGGACCAACAAAAACATCCACCCGTCCAAAGTTGTTAACGTTGGCGACGTTGTGGAAGTAATGGTTCTGGATATCGACGAAGAGCGTCGTCGTATCTCCCTGGGTCTGAAGCAGTGCAAATCTAACCCATGGCAGCAGTTCGCGGAAACCCACAACAAGGGCGACCGTGTTGAAGGTAAAATCAAGTCTATCACTGACTTCGGTATCTTCATCGGCCTGGACGGCGGCATCGACGGCCTGGTTCACCTGTCTGACATCTCCTGGAACGTTGCAGGCGAAGAAGCAGTTCGTGAATACAAAAAAGGCGACGAAATCGCAGCAGTTGTTCTGCAGGTTGACGCAGAGCGTGAGCGTATCTCCCTGGGCGTTAAACAGCTCGCGGAAGATCCGTTCAACAACTACGTTGCTCTGAACAAGAAAGGCGCTATCGTTGTTGGTAAAGTGACTGCAGTTGACGCTAAAGGCGCAACCGTAGAACTGGCTGACGGCGTAGAAGGTTACCTGCGTGCTTCTGAAGCATCCCGTGACCGCGTTGAAGACGCAACTCTGGTTCTGAGCGTTGGCGACGAAGTTGAAGCGAAATTCACCGGCGTGGATCGTAAGAACCGCGTAGTGAGCCTGTCTGTACGTGCGAAAGACGAAGCGGAAGAAAAAGACGCTATCGCTACCGTGAACAAGCAGGAAGACGCGAACTTCTCCAACAACGCTATGGCTGAAGCGTTCAAAGCAGCGAAAGGCGAGTAATCTTTGTCATTCAGGTAATAACAACCTGAATAGCGACGAGTTTACTTGACAGATTGCAGGATTCGTCCTGTAATCAAGCACAAAGGGCGGCTACGGCCGCCCTTGTTTAAGCTGTTAGCTAATTTTTGCCTTGAAGGAAACCGGAGGAATAATGACCAAGTCAGAATTGATTGAAAGACTTGCCAGCCAGCAATCTCACATTCCGGCGAAAGCGGTGGAAGATGCTGTTAAAGAAATGCTGGAACATATGGCCTCAACGCTTGCTCAAGGTGAGCGCATTGAAATCCGCGGTTTCGGCAGCTTTTCTCTGCACTATCGAGCACCTCGCACCGGACGTAACCCGAAAACTGGTGATAAAGTCGAACTGGAAGGTAAGTACGTTCCGCACTTTAAGCCCGGGAAAGAATTACGTGACCGCGCCAATATTTATGAAGGGTGAGTTGCACGACGTGCAGCCTGCCTGACGATAAAGAAAGCACCTTCTGGTGCTTTTTTTGTGCCCGCCATTTACGGCCATCCTCACAAAAAAAGCGTGCCCGGCTGCAAGCGAGGCGATTGTCTGGAATGCGCCGCGCAAACCTGAATTCGCCGCCAGGACGCCAGCACCGCTTTGCGTAACACTGCCCACTCACAGGGAGGTGTTTATGCGTCTACCATGGCTTGCCGGATGCGCCATCATTGCAATGCTGCCGCTTCTCTGGCTACCCGTTTTGCCGGGCCCGTGCAGTCTGGCGGGCGCGAGCGCACTGGCGCTGGCGCTGATTCGTCTGCATGGAAGGGCCGTCGCCGGAGTGGCGATGACGCTTCTGCTGGTGGTCTGGGGAGTATTGAGCGCGCATCAGGCGCTGTGGCCGACCCGGCACCTTACCGGCGCCATCCGGCAAGCGGAAGTGATCCTTAGCGAGACGGATGGCCAGACCTTGCACCGTGGACAAATGGTGCGCCTGCGGGGCCGCTATCTGTTTCCCCCGGTAGGCGTAACGCTGTACGGGGAACTTGCACCTGCGCCAGCCTGTGCGGGTCAACACTGGCTGATGACGCTGCGCCTGCGCCCGGTGCACGGGCAGCTCAATGACGGGGGCTTCGACAGCCAGCGCTATGCGCTGGCGCAGCACCGACCGCTGAGCGGAGGGATCGTCGCCGCTTCCGCGCTGGATGCCCGCTGCAGTCTGCGCGCCCGCTATCTGACGTCGCTGACCCGGCGACTGCAGACTTATCCCTGGCGCGCGGTGATGTTGGGATTAGGAATGGGGGAGCGGCTGTCTCTGCCGACGGAGATAAAGGTCCTGATGCAGAACACGGGCACTTCCCATCTGATGGCTATCTCGGGTCTGCATATCGCTCTCGCGGCTTCTCTTATCATGCTGTTGCTGCGCGGCGTGCAGTATATTCTCCCGGGCCGCTGGATTGGCTGGCGGTTGCCGCTGCTGGCCGGGCTGGCCGGCGCCGTCGGCTATGCCTGGCTGACCGGTATGCAGCCGCCGGCCCTGCGCACTTGCTTAGGGCTTGCGGTCTGTTGTGCTTTACGTTTGTCGGGTCAACGCTGGACGGCGTGGCAGGTGTGGCTCTGCTGTCTGGGAGCGATACTGGTTGCCGACCCGCTGGCGGTGCTGTCGCAAAGCCTGTGGCTATCTGCCTTCGCCGTGGCGGGGCTTATCTTCTGGTTCCAGTGGCTCCCGTTGCCTGCCGGCCGCTGGCGCTGGCCGTGGAAGACCATAATTGCTCTTGTTCATTTGCAGGCTGGCGTGACGCTGCTGCTGCTGCCGCTGCAGTTGTTGCTATTCCATGGAGTCAGCCTGACGTCGATGGCGGCTAATTTGCTGGCGGTACCGTTAGTCACCCTGTTGGCGGTGCCGCTTATTCTGATCGCGATGCTGGTGCATCTCTCGGGGCCGGAGATAGTGGAGTCGCTGCTCTGGCTGGCGGCCGATCGCGTGCTGGCCGTATTGTTCTGGGGATTACGACGTTTACCGGACGGCTGGTTGACGCTGGATGCTCGCTGGCTGTGGATCAGTAGCCTGCCGTGGCTGTTGGTGATGGGCTGGCGTTTTCAGAGCTGGCGGCATTCACCGGCGCTGTGTCTCAGCGTGCTGTTTTTACTGACGCGGCCATTCAGCCGACAACCGCCTGCGGACGAATGGCGGGTGACGATGCTGGATGTCGGACAGGGGCTGGCGATGGTGATCGAGCGTCACGGTAAGGCATTGCTTTACGATACCGGGCCGGCTTGGCCGCAGGGTGATAGCGGTCAACAGGTGATTATCCCGTGGCTGCGCTGGCACCATCTGCAGCTGCAAGGGATTATGCTGAGCCATGAACATCTGGATCATCGCGGCGGCCTTGATTCAGTGCTGCAGGCATGGCCGCAGGCGTGGGTGCGCAGCCCGTTAGGCTGGGCGCATCATCTGCCATGTCATCGCGGTGAGCGCTGGCAATGGCAGGGACTCAACTTCCAGGCCCTGTGGCCGCTGCCGGGCAGCACGGCAAAGGGTAACAATCATTCCTGTGTGGTGCGGATCGATGATGGTCGCTCCAGCATCCTGCTCACCGGCGATATAGAACGTCAGGCGGAGCAGGCGATGATCAGCCGTTACTGGCGGCATCTGACGTCTACACTTATTCAGGTTCCCCACCACGGCAGCAATACCTCCTCCAGCGCGCTGCTGGTCCGCCGGGTGGATGGCGCGGCCGCGCTGGCCTCCGCTTCGCGCTACAATGCGTGGCGGATGCCCTCGTACAAGGTGGTTCAGCGCTACCGCCAGCGGGGTTATCGCTGGTTCGCCACGCCGCAGCAGGGGCAGATAACGGTGGTTTTTTCCGCAGAAGGGTGGCAAATCCATAGCTTACGGGATCAAGTTTTACCGCGTTGGTATCATCAGTGGTTTGGCGCGCCCGCCGATAACGGGTAGAATATGCGGCTATTTCAACACAAGCTGGTTTATTGAATGCAGAACGATAAAGATCTCTCCACGTGGCAGACCTTCCGCCGACTTTGGCCGATTATCGCGCCGTTTAAAGCCGGGCTAATCGTAGCGGCGGTGGCGTTGGTGCTTAACGCGGGCAGTGACACCTTCATGTTATCGCTTCTTAAACCGTTATTGGATGATGGTTTTGGTAAAACGGATCGCTCAGTGCTGCTATGGATGCCGCTGGTGGTTATCGGCCTGATGGTGCTGCGTGGGATCACCAGCTACATCTCGAGCTATTGTATTTCCTGGGTTTCCGGCAAAGTGGTGATGACCATGCGTCGTCGCCTGTTCGGCCACATGATGGGTATGCCGGTGGCCTTCTTTGACAAGCAGTCTACCGGGACGCTGCTGTCACGCATCACCTATGATTCTGAGCAGGTCGCCTCCTCCTCTTCCAGCGCGCTGATCACCGTGGTCCGCGAAGGGGCATCGATTATCGGTCTGTTCGTGATGATGTTCTATTACAGCTGGCAGCTGTCGCTGATCCTGATCGTACTGGCGCCGATTGTGTCGGTGGCGATCCGCGTGGTCTCCAAGCGTTTTCGCAATATCAGTAAGAATATGCAGAACACGATGGGGCAGGTCACCACCAGCGCCGAGCAGATGCTGAAAGGGCACAAAGAGGTGCTGATGTTTGGCGGCCAGGAAGTGGAAACCAAACGTTTTGATAAAGTCAGCAATAAAATGCGTCTGCAGGGGATGAAGATGGTTTCCGCCTCGTCTATCTCCGACCCGATCATTCAGCTTATCGCCTCCCTGGCGCTGGCCTTTGTCCTGTATGCCGCCAGCTTCCCGAGCGTGATGGACACCCTGACCGCCGGGACCATTACCGTGGTCTTCTCCTCGATGATTGCGCTGATGCGTCCGCTGAAGTCGCTGACCAACGTCAATGCCCAGTTCCAGCGCGGGATGGCGGCGTGCCAGACGCTGTTTGCGATCCTCGATTCCGAGCAGGAAAAAGACGAAGGTACGCGGGTCATTGAGCGGGCGAAAGGCAATCTCAAGTTCGAGAACGTCACCTTTACCTACCCGGGTCGCGAAGTGGCCGCGCTGCGCAATATCAATCTCGATATCCCGGAAGGGAAAACCGTGGCGCTGGTGGGGCGCTCAGGGTCGGGTAAATCGACCATTGCCAGCCTGATCACCCGCTTCTACGATGTCGACGAGGGGCAGATCCTGCTGGATGGCCACGACCTGCGCGAGTACAAGCTGAGCTCGCTGCGCGACCAGGTGGCGCTGGTTTCACAAAACGTGCATCTGTTCAACGATACCGTCGCCAACAATATCGCCTATGCCCGTACCGAAGAGTACAGCCGCGAGCAGATTGAAGAGGCCGCGCGCATGGCCTACGCCATGGATTTCATCAACAAGATGGATAATGGTCTGGATACCATCATCGGCGAGAATGGCGTGATGCTGTCCGGCGGCCAGCGCCAGCGTATTGCTATTGCCCGCGCGCTGCTGCGTAACAGCCCGATCCTGATCCTCGATGAAGCCACCTCGGCGCTGGATACCGAGTCCGAGCGTGCCATTCAGGCGGCGCTGGATGAGCTGCAGAAAAACCGTACCTCGCTGGTTATTGCTCACCGTCTGTCGACCATTGAGCAGGCTGATGAAATCGTGGTGGTTGAAGACGGGCGGATCGTGGAGCGCGGAACGCACCATGACCTGTTGGAGCATAAGGGCGTGTACGCCCAGCTGCATAAGATGCAATTCGGCGAATGATCGCGCGCATCTGGTCCGGGGAATCGCCGCTGTGGCGCCTGCTGCTGCCGCTCTCCTGGCTGTATGGCCTGGTGAGCGGGGTGATTCGCCTCAGCTATCGGCTGGGGTGGCAAAAAGCCTGGCGCGCGCCGGTGCCGGTGGTGGTGGTTGGTAACCTGACCGCTGGCGGCAATGGCAAAACGCCGGTGGTGATTTGGCTGGTGGAGCAGCTGCAGCAGCGCGGTATTCGCGTTGGCGTCGTGTCTCGCGGCTACGGCGGTAAAGCTGAACGCTATCCGCTGGTGTTGGACGACAGAACCAGTACGGCGCTGGCGGGTGATGAACCGGTGTTGATCCATCAGCGTACCGGTGCCCCGGTCGCTGTCGCTCCGCTACGCAGCGACGCGGTAAAAGCATTGCTCAGCGCGCACGATCTGCAGATGATTGTGACCGACGACGGGTTGCAGCACTATAAGCTCGCGCGGGACAGAGAAATTGTCGTTATTGACGGCGTGCGCCGCTTTGGCAACGGCTGGTGGCTGCCTGCCGGGCCGATGCGCGAGCGGGCGTCGCGCTTGCAAAGCGTTGATGCGGTTATCGTTAACGGCGGCGTGGCGCGTCCGGGTGAGATCCCGATGCGGTTGCGCCCAGGGATGGCGGTTAACCTGCTTACCGGCGAACGTCGCGATGTCTCCACCTTCACGAACGTAGTGGCGATGGCCGGCATCGGCCATCCGCCGCGCTTCTTCGCCACCCTCGAAAGCTGCGGCGTCCAGCCGGTCAAAACCGTGGCGCTGGCGGACCATCAGGCGCTGAGCCAGGATGATGTCGCCGCCCTGGTGACCGCCGATCAGACGCTGCTGATGACCGAGAAAGATGCCGTGAAATGTCGCGATTTCGCCGCTGCAAACTGGTGGTATTTACCGGTCGACGCCATAATGGCCGATGAACGCGCACAGCGGTTGCTTGCGGACTTAGCGACGTTGGCGCAACGTTAACTGACGCGCCGGCTTTGCTCGCCGCTGTGCTGGAATTCCTGACGGAGAACCTGCATGTCGGTATTGCAACTATCGCTTAACGAGGCGCGCCACCTCCATCTCGCGGCGCAGGGGTTGTTAAAGAAGCCCCGACGTCGCGCTCGCCCGAAAGACATTCTTTCCACCATCCAGCAGATGTCGCTGCTGCAAATCGATACCATCAACGTGGTGGCCCGCAGCCCCTACCTGGTGCTGTTCAGCCGTCTTGGCAGCTATCCGCAGCACTGGCTGGATGAGTCGCTGCGCAACGGCGAGCTAATGGAATACTGGGCGCATGAAGCCTGCTTTCTGCCGCGCAGCGATTTCGCCCTGGTGCGCCATCGCATGTTGAATCCCGACAATATGGGCTGGAAATACCATCGCGCGTGGATGGAGGAGCATGCCGGGAGTATTGCCGAGCTGGTGGCGCATATCGGGCAAAACGGCCCGGTTCGCTCGGCGGATTTTACCCACCCGCGCAAAGGCGCCAGCGGCTGGTGGGAGTGGAAACCGCATAAGCGCCACCTGGAAGGGCTGTTTACCGCCGGCGAAGTGATGGTGGTGGAGCGGCGCAATTTTCACCGCGTGTATGATCTAACCCGGCGGGTGATGCCGGACTGGGACGACGAGCGCGACGCGCTCTCCCGCGAAGACGCAGAGGCCATTATGTTGCGCAATAGCGCCCGTAGTCTCGGCATCTTCCGCGCCCAGTGGCTGGCCGATTACTATCGCTTGCGCCAGCCGTCGCTACCGGGTCTGCTGGCGGCCTGGCAGGAAGAGGGGCTGGTGGTGCCGGTTAACGTGGAAGCACTCGGCGAGATGTGGCTGCATCTCGAGGCGCTGGCGCAGCTGGAGACCGCGCCCGGCGGTAAGCTGACCGCCAGCCATAGCGCCGTGCTCTCGCCCTTCGACCCGGTGGTCTGGGATCGGAAACGCGCTGAGCAGCTGTTCAACTTCAGCTATCGCCTGGAGTGTTATACCCCGGCGCCGAAGCGTCAGTATGGCTACTTCGTACTGCCTCTGCTGCACCAGGGAAAACTGGTCGGGCGGATGGACAGTAAAATACATCGCAAAAGCCGGGAGCTGGAGATCTTCGCTCTGTGGCTGGAGGAGGGGGTGAAGATCACCCGTGGTCTGGAGCAGGGGCTACGCCGGGCGATTAACGACTTCGCACGCTGGCAATCGGCAGAGCGGATCCTGTGCCGACGCCTGCCGGAAGGGCTGTTTGTCGGCCAGGAGCAGGGGTGGGAAATCGACGCCGATTGATCCCGGCGCCTGCCTTCCTGTGATATGCTGCTGAGAAATCTATCCGGTCCATCAGGAGGAAACATGGATCACCGTTTACTTGAAATCATCGCCTGCCCGGTCTGTAACGGCAAGCTGTATTACAGTCAGGATAAGCAAGAACTTATTTGCAAACTTGATAGCCTGGCGTTTCCGCTGCGCGACGGTATCCCGGTGCTGCTGGAGACAGAGGCGCGTCCGCTGGCGCTAGAAGAGAGTCACTCATGAGTTTCGTGGTCATTATTCCTGCGCGTTTCGCCTCCACGCGCCTGCCGGGAAAACCACTGCAGGACATTAATGGTAAGCCGATGATTGTCCATGTGCTGGAGCGCGCTCGCGAATCCGGCGCGGATCGCATTATTGTCGCCACCGATCACGAAGATGTCGCCCGGGCGGTTGAAGCCGCCGGCGGCGAGGTCTGTATGACCCGCGCCGACCATCAGTCCGGCACCGAACGGCTGGCGGAAGTGGTGGAAAAGTGTGCGTTCAGCGATGACACCATTATCGTCAATATTCAGGGCGATGAGCCGATGATCCCCCCGGCGATTGTCCGCCAGGTGGCGGAGAATCTGGCTGCCAGCAGCAGCGGAATGGCGACCCTGGCGGTACCGATCCATGATGCGGAAGAGGCGTTTAACCCGAATGCGGTCAAAGTGGTGATGGATGCCAAGGGTTACGCGCTCTATTTCTCCCGCGCGACTATTCCCTGGGATCGCGATCGCTTTGCCCAATCCCGCGAGACCATCGGTGACTCCCTGCTGCGTCACATCGGCATCTATGGCTATCGCGCCGGCTTTATCCGCCGCTATGTCAGCTGGGCGCCGAGCCCGCTGGAGCAGATTGAAATGCTCGAGCAGCTGCGAGTGCTGTGGTATGGCGAGAAAATCCATGTCGCCGTGGCGGCCGAAGTGCCCGGCACCGGCGTGGATACCCCGGAAGATCTGGAGCGCGTCCGCGCTGAGCTGCGTTAGCCCTCTGTCCCCTCCTTGCTGGAGGGGATATCCCCGTCGGTTTTTTGCTTTTTTTACCCCTTTTTGATCTTATCCGATGACAACCCAGGTGCGGGCGCTCATTATGAAACCAGTAGTGTTCATAGGGGTAATCGACAATGGAACAGTTGCGAACCGAACTCAGTCATCTTCTTGGCGAAAAGCTAAGCCGGGTGGAGTGTGTCAGTGAACAAGCCGCTACGGCGCTGTGGTTCCTGTACGATGCGCAGGGAAACCCGATGCCGCTGCTGGCGCGAAGTTTCACCACGCCCGGCGTGGCGCGGCAGCTGGCATGGAAGATCTCGACCCTGGCGCGTAATGGTACGGTGCGTATGCCGGTGGTTTATGGCGTCATGACGCACGAAGAACATCCCGGACCAGATGTGCTGTTGCTTGAGCGCCTGCGCGGCGTACCGGTGGAGGCGCCGACGCGCACCCCGGCGCGCTGGGAGCAACTGCAGGAGCAAATCGTCGAGGCGCTGCTGGCGTGGCATCGGCAGGACAGTGGCGGCTGCGTGGGAATGGTCGACAATACCCAGGAAAACCTATGGCCGAACTGGTACCGCCAGCGGGTAGAGATATTGTGGAGCACCCTGAACCTGTATCAGGACACCGGTCTCACCATGCAGGATAAGCGCCTTTTGTTCCGCTCCCGCGAGTGCCTTCCGGAGCTATTCCGCGATTTCAATGATAATGCTGTGCTGGTGCATGGCAACTTCACTCTGCGCAGCATGCTAAAAGATCCGCGCAGCGATCAGCTGCTGGCGATGGTGGGGCCGGGGATGATGCTGTGGGCGCCACGCGAGTATGAACTGTTCCGCCTTGCTGAAGGCGGCCAGGCGGAACAGCTGCTGTGGCGCTACCTGCAGCAGGCGCCAGTTTCCGAGGCCTTTGTCTGGCGGCGCTGGCTTTATCTGCTGTGGGATGAGGTGGATAGTCTGGTCAACACCGGGCGCTTTGATCGCGCCCGTTTTGACCTCGCTGCAAAATCACTCCTGCCCTGGCTCGCCTGAGCTGCCTTTCAGCCATTGCCAGACGCGACCAAGGGTTTCATAGCCGACCCGGTCGCTGTGCATCAGCCACACTGGAGAAGGAATGGCCCGCTCCCACGGATTGAGCGGCGAGGTCACCGCCAGCTGATTGGCCGGCGCGGGAAGCGGATCCAGGCCGGCATGGCGAAAGAATATCATCGCCCGCGGAAGGTGTGACGCCGAGGTGACCAGCAGGAAGGGCGCGTCGCCGATGGCGCGCTTCACCGCCAGCGCTTCCTCTTCTGTATCTTTCGGCCGATCGAGCACAATGATATCGCTGCGAGGTACGCCAAGGCTCTCCGCCACTCTCGCCCCGGCTTCCGCCGTGCTGACGGGGTTCGTTTTCGCCGCCGCGCCGGTAAAGATCATTTTCGAACCGGGATTCGCCTGCCACAGGCGGATGCCCTCCGTCAGGCGCGGCAGGCTGTTATTGATAAGATTAGAGCTTGGCGCCCACTCCGGATTCCAGGTATAGCCGCCGCCCAGCACCACCACGTAGTTCACCGGCTGCTCGCCGCGCCAGGTGGGGTAGGTATCTTCAATCGGTTTTAGCAGGCTGTCGGCCACGGGCTGCAGGCTCAGCAGCGTCAGCAGCAGCCAGCCGAGGCTCACGCATAGCTTTCCGGTACGCTGAAAGCGGCTGAACCATAACAGCGCGATCCCGATACCGATCAGCAACAGTAAGGCGGGTAGCGGCAACAGCAGGCCGCCGACGATCTTTTTTAGCGTGAAAAGCATGCCAGATGGTTCCTTTTTTAACCATATAACCAAAGTTATGTTCGGATCTTATAACAGATCGCTTCATTCTCGGCGCGGGTATGACAAAATAGCGGTTTTGTGTTGGCTTGTGGAGTCACTCGTGCAGGATCGCAATTTCGATGACATTGCTGAAAAGTTTTCGCGCAATATTTACGGCACCACAAAAGGCCAGTTGCGTCAGGCGATCCTCTGGCAGGATCTGGAACCGCTGTTGGCGCAGCTGGGGCCGGGACCGCTGAGGGTGCTGGATGCCGGCGGCGGGGAAGGGCAAACGGCCATCAAAGTCGCGCAACTGGGCCATCACGTGACGCTGTGCGATCTCTCCGCTGAGATGGTGGCTCGCGCCCGCCAGGCGGCCGCCGATAAAGGTGTGATCGACAACATGCATTTTGTACAATGCGCGGCTCAGGATATTGCGCAGCATTTGGAAAGCCCGGTCGATCTGGTACTGTTTCATGCGGTGCTGGAGTGGGTGGCGGAGCCCCAGGAAATACTGCATACCCTGTGGTCGACGCTGCGTGCTGGCGGTGGACTGTCATTGATGTTCTACAATGCTAACGGCCTGTTGATGCACAATATGGTTGCCGGTAATTTTGATTACGTTCAACTGGGCATGCCAAAAAAGAAAAAACGCACGCTGTCGCCGGATTATCCGCGTGAACCACAGCAGGTTTATCACTGGCTGGAAGAGATTGGCTGGCAGATCGTCAGCAAAACCGGCGTGCGGGTGTTTCATGATTATCTGCGTGAAAAACGCCAACAGCATGACAGCTATGCGGCGCTGCTGGCGCTGGAGACGCGCTACTGTCGTCAGGAGCCGTATCTCAGCCTGGGCCGTTATATTCATGTCACCGCGCTTAAGAGCCAGGCTCATAGCCGCAGATGCAAGGATAAAGTATGAGTGAATTTTCCCAGACAGTCCCCGAACTGGTTGCCTGGGCCAGAAAAAATGATTTTTCAATCTCGCTACCGGTCGACAGACTCTCTTTCCTGCTGGCGATCGCCACTCTGAATGGTGAACGACTGGAAGGGGAAATGAGCGAGGGTGAACTGGTGGATGCGTTCCGCCACGTCAGTGATGCGTTTGAGCAGACCAGCGAAACCATCAGCCAGCGCGCCAATAACGCGATCAACGATTTGGTGCGCCAGCGTCTGCTGAACCGCTTTACCAGCGAAATTACCGAAGGCAATGCGATCTATCGCCTGACGCCGTTGGGGATTGGGATCACCGATTATTATATCCGTCAGCGCGAATTCTCGACGCTGCGTCTCTCGATGCAGCTGTCGATCGTCGCCGGCGAGCTGAAGCGCGCGGCGGACGCCGCGGAAGAGGGCGGTGATGAATTCCACTGGCATCGCAACGTTTTTGCGCCGCTGAAGTATTCCGTAGCGGAAATTTTCGACAGCATCGACCTGACGCAGCGCATTATGGATGAGCAGCAGCAGCTGGTGAAAGACGATATCGCGCAGTTGTTGAATAAAGACTGGCGCGCGGCGATTTCCAGCTGTGAACTGCTGCTGTCGGAAACCTCCGGCACCCTGCGCGAACTGCAGGATACGCTGGATGCGGCAGGGGATAAGCTGCAGGCGAACCTGCTGCGCATTCAGGACTCGACCATGGCGCGCGACGATCTCCATTTTGTCGATCGGCTGGTGTTCGATCTGCAAAGCAAGCTCGACCGCATCGTCAGCTGGGGTCAGCAGGCGATTGACCTGTGGATCGGCTACGACCGCCATGTGCACAAGTTTATCCGTACCGCTATCGATATGGATAAGAACCGCGTCTTCGCCCAGCGTCTGCGCCAGTCGGTACAGACCTATTTTGATGAACCGTGGGCGCTAACTTACGCCAACGCCGACCGCCTGCTGGATATGCGCGATGAAGAGATGGCCCTGCGCGATGAAGAGGTCACCGGCGAGCTGCCGGCGGACCTCGAATTTGAAGAGTTTAACGAAATTCGCGAGCAGCTGGCGGCGCTGATCGAAGCGCAGCTGGTGGTCTATAAAGAGAAAGGAATACCGCTGGATCTCGGCCTGGTGGCACGGGAGTTCCTGGCGCAGTATCCGCGCGGGCGTCACTTCGACGTGGCGCGGATCGTCGTGGATCAGGCGGTACAGCTGGGCGTCGCCCAGGCAGATTTCACCGGACTGCCGGCAAAATGGCAGCCGATTAATGATTACGGAGCCAAGGTACAGGCGCATGTCATTGACAAATATTGAACAAGTGATGCCGGTTAAGCTGGCGCAGGCGTTGGCCAATCCGTTATTTCCGGCGCTGGACAGCGCCCTGCGCGCGGGCCGTCATATCGGTCTCGACGAGCTGGATAATCACGCATTTTTGATGGATTTTCAGGATTACCTGGAAGAGTTTTACGCTCGCTATAACGTCGAGCTGATCCGCGCGCCGGAGGGATTCTTCTACCTGCGCCCGCGGTCCACCACGCTGATTTCGCGCTCGGTACTGTCCGAGCTGGATATGATGGTAGGCAAAATTCTTTGCTATCTCTATCTCAGCCCGGAGCGCCTGGCGAACGAAGGGATTTTTACCCAGCAGGAGCTCTATGACGAGCTGCTGACCCTGGCCGATGAATCCAGGCTGCTGAAGCTGGTGAACAACCGTTCCACCGGTTCGGATCTGGACCGCCAGAAGCTGCAGGAAAAAATGCGGGCCTCGCTTAACCGCTTACGCCGTCTGGGGATGGTGTGGTTTATGGGCCACGATAGCAGCAAGTTTCGCATTACCGAATCGGTATTCCGCTTTGGCGCCGATGTGCGCGCCGGCGACGACCCGCGCGAAGCGCAGCGCCGTCTGATCCGCGACGGGGAAGCGATGGCCCTGGAAAATCACCTGCAGCTCAATGATGAGAATGAAGAAAACCAGCCGGATAGCGGGGAGGAAGAGTAATGATTGAACGCGGTAAGTTTCGCTCGCTAACGCTGGTTAACTGGAACGGCTTCTTTGCCCGGACCTTTGATCTTGATGAACTGGTGACCACCCTCTCCGGGGGGAACGGCGCGGGTAAGTCCACGACCATGGCGGCCTTCGTCACGGCGCTGATCCCGGATTTAACCCTGCTGCACTTCCGTAACACCACCGAAGCGGGGGCCACCAGCGGCTCACGCGATAAAGGCCTGCACGGTAAGCTGCGCGCCGGGGTGTGTTACTCGGTACTCGATGTGATCAACTCCCGCCACCAGCGCGTGGTGGTCGGCGTGCGCCTGCAGCAGGTCGCCGGGCGCGATCGTAAAGTCGATATTAAACCTTTCGCCATTCAGGGACTGCCGACCTCTATCCTGCCGACCCAGCTGTTGACCGAAACGCTGAACGATCGCCAGGCGCGCGTCGTGAGCCTCAACGAGCTGAAAGATAAACTCGAGGCGATGGAAGGGGTCCAGTTTAAACAGTTCAACTCGATCACCGAATATCACTCGCTAATGTTCGATCTGGGCGTGGTGGCGCGTCGCCTGCGTTCCGCCTCCGATCGTAGCAAGTACTACCGCCTGATTGAGGCCTCGCTGTACGGCGGGATCTCCAGCACCATTACCCGCTCGCTGCGCGACTACCTGCTGCCGGAAAACAGCGGCGTGCGTAAAGCGTTCCAGGATATGGAAGCGGCGCTGCGGGAAAACCGCATGACGCTGGAAGCCATTCGCGTTACCCAGTCCGACCGCGATCTGTTTAAACACCTGATCAGCGAAGCCACCAACTACGTGGCGGCGGACTATATGCGTCACGCCAACGAGAGGCGCATTCACCTGGATAAGGCGCTGGAGTATCGCCGCGATCTCTTCACCTCGCGTTCGCAGCTGGCGGCTGAGCAGTATAAGCACGTCGACATGGCGCGCGAACTGCAGGAGCATAACGGCGCGGAGGGCGATCTGGAAGCCGATTACCAGGCCGCCAGCGATCACCTGAACCTGGTGCAGACTGCGCTGCGTCAGCAGGAAAAAATCGAGCGCTACGAAGCGGATCTCGACGAGCTGCAGATCCGTCTGGAAGAGCAGAATGAAGTGGTGGCGGAAGCCGTCGATCGTCAGGAAGAGAACGAAGCCCGCGCTGAGGCCGCCGAGCTGGAAGTGGATGAGCTGAAAAGCCAGCTCGCCGACTATCAGCAGGCGCTCGATGTGCAGCAGACCCGCGCCATTCAGTATAACCAGGCGCTGCAGGCGCTGGAGCGCGCGAAGGCGCTGTGCCATCTGCCGGATCTGACCCCGGAGAGCGCCGACGAGTGGCTGGAAACCTTCCAGGCGAAAGAGCAGGAAGCGACGGAGAAAATGCTGTCGCTGGAACAGAAAATGAGCGTGGCGCAAACCGCGCACAGCCAGTTTGAACAGGCTTACCAGTTGGTGGCGGCGATTAACGGCCCGCTGGCGCGCAATGAAGCCTGGGACGTAGCGCGCGAATTGCTGCGCGACGGCGTGAACCAGCGCCACCAGGCCGAGCAGGCGCAGGGGCTGCGCAGCCGCCTCAACGAGCTTGAACAGCGCCTGCGCGAGCAGCAGGACGCTGAGCGTCAGCTGGCCGAGTTCTGCAAACGCCAGGGTAAACGCTACGATATCGACGATCTGGAAACGCTGCATCAGGAGCTGGAAGCGCGCATCGCGTCGCTGGCCGACAGCGTCTCCAATGCTCAGGAGCAGCGCATGGCGCTGCGTCAGGAGCTGGAGCAACTGCAGTCGCGTACCCAGACGCTGATGCGTCGGGCGCCGGTCTGGCTGGCGGCGCAGAACAGCCTTAACCAGCTGTGCGAGCAAAGCGGCGAGCAGTTTGCGTCCGGCCAGGAGGTCACCGAATACCTGCAGCAGCTGCTGGAGCGTGAACGAGAGGCTATCGTTGAACGTGACGAGGTCGGCGCCCGCAAGCGCGCCATCGACGAAGAAATCGAGCGTCTTAGCCAGCCGGGCGGTTCGGAAGATCCGCGCCTCAACGCCCTGGCGGAACGGTTCGGCGGCGTTCTGCTGTCCGAGATCTACGATGATGTTAGCCTGGACGATGCGCCGTACTTCTCCGCGCTGTACGGTCCGTCGCGCCATGCGATCGTGGTACCGGATCTGTCGCGGGTAGCCGAGCAGCTTGAGGGACTGGAAGATTGCCCGGAAGATCTCTATCTGATCGAAGGCGATCCGCAATCCTTCGATGACAGCGTATTCAGCGTCGACGAGCTGGAAAAAGCGGTGGTGGTGAAGATTGCCGATCGCCAGTGGCGTTATTCGCGCTTCCCGTCGCTGCCGCTGTTTGGCCGCGCGGCACGTGAAAACCGCATTGAAACCCTGCATGCCGAGCGTGAATCGCTGTCAGAGCGTTTTGCGACCCTGTCGTTCGATGTGCAGAAAACCCAGCGCCTGCACCAGGCCTTCAGCCGCTTTATCGGCAGCCATCTGGCGGTGGCTTTCGAGGACGATCCGGAAGAAGAGATCCGCAAACTCAACAGCCGCCGCGGCGAGCTGGAGCGTGCGCTGAGCGCCCATGAAAGCGATAACCAACAGAACCGTGTGCAGTACGAGCAGGCGAAAGAGGGCGTGTCGGCGCTCAACCGCCTGCTGCCGCGCTTGAACCTGCTGGCGGATGATACGCTGGCCGACCGCGTGGACGAGATCCAGGAACGTCTGGACGAAGCGCAGGAGGCCGCGCGCTTTATTCAGCAGCACGGTAACCAGCTGGCGAAGCTGGAGCCTATTGTTTCGGTGCTGCAGAGCGATCCGGAGCAGTTTGAGCAGCTGAAAGAAGATTACGCCTATGCGCAGCAAACCCAGCGCGATGCGCGTCAGCAGGCTTTTGCCCTGGCGGAAGTTGTGCAGCGCAGGGCCCACTTCAGCTACTCCGATTCGGCGGAAATGCTCAGCGGCAACAGCGATCTCAACGAGAAGCTGCGCCAGCGTCTGGAGCAGGCGGAGTCCGAACGCAGCCGCGCGCGCGACGCGATGCGTGCCCATGCGGCGCAGCTTAGTCAGTACAATCAGGTGCTGGCCTCGCTGAAGAGCTCGTATGACACCAAGAAAGAGCTGCTCAACGATCTGTATAAAGAGTTGCAGGACATTGGCGTGCGCGCCGACACCGGCGCGGAAGAGCGTGCTCGCGCGCGTCGCGATGAGCTGCACATGCAGCTGAGCAATAACCGCTCCCGACGCAATCAGCTGGAGAAAGCGTTGACCTTCTGCGAAGCGGAAATGGACAACTTGACCCGTAAACTGCGCAAGCTGGAGCGCGATTACTGCGAAATGCGCGAGCAGGTGGTGACCGCCAAGGCGGGCTGGTGCGCGGTGATGCGTCTGGTGAAAGACAACGGCGTCGAACGTCGTCTGCATCGCCGCGAGCTGGCCTATCTCTCCGCCGATGAGCTGCGTTCAATGTCGGATAAGGCGCTGGGGGCGCTGCGTCTGGCGGTCGCCGATAACGAACATCTGCGTGACGTGCTGCGTATCTCGGAAGATCCGAAGCGTCCGGAGCGCAAAATTCAGTTCTTCGTTGCCGTATACCAGCATCTGCGCGAGCGTATTCGTCAGGATATTATTCGCACCGATGATCCGGTGGAAGCGATCGAGCAGATGGAGATCGAGCTCAGCCGCCTGACCGAAGAGCTGACCAACCGTGAACAGAAGCTGGCGATCAGTTCCCGCAGCGTGGCCAACATTATTCGCAAAACCATTCAGCGCGAGCAGAACCGTATCCGGATGCTCAACCAGGGTCTGCAGAGCGTCTCCTTCGGCCAGGTCAACAGCGTGCGTTTGAACGTCAATGTGCGTGAGACCCACTCGATGCTGCTCGACGTGCTCTCCGAGCAGCATGAGCAGCACCAGGATCTGTTTAACAGCAATCGTCTGACCTTCTCTGAGGCGCTGGCCAAGCTCTATCAGCGTCTCAACCCACAGATCGACATGGGGCAGCGCACGCCGCAAACCATCGGTGAAGAGCTGCTCGACTACCGCAACTATCTGGAGATGGAAGTGGAAGTTAACCGCGGCTCCGACGGCTGGCTGCGCGCGGAGTCCGGCGCGCTGTCTACCGGGGAAGCTATCGGTACCGGGATGTCGATTCTGGTGATGGTGGTGCAGAGTTGGGAAGATGAATCCCGTCGCCTGCGCGGCAAGGATATCTCGCCTTGCCGTCTGCTGTTCCTCGATGAAGCGGCGCGTCTCGACGCCCGCTCCATCGCCACCCTTTTCGAGCTGTGCGAACGTCTGGAGATGCAGCTGATTATCGCAGCGCCGGAGAACATCAGTCCGGAAAAAGGCACTACCTATAAACTGGTGCGTAAGGTGTTCAATAATCACGAACATGTGCACGTCGTGGGGCTGCGCGGGTTTGCCGCGCCGCTGCCGGAAGCGCTGCCGGGAACGGCCGACGCCTCCTGACGATGCAGCTCACTACTGGCGGGTAAGCGCTGAAAAGGGCAACGTTAAGTTGCCCTTTTTGCTATCTAGCTTGCTATGCCAGGGTGGTATAATCTTTAAGCTTCTTTACATTAGGTAAGGCAAAAGCCTTTTCGTCTTTATATACTGTGTTAAAGCCCACGAATTTGTGGGCGGCAATGTGTGACAACAGGGGGCAAGGGATGTTGCTTAAGAAACGGTATGGTCGTCCATTGTCAGCGCTCAGTCTGAGCCTGGCAATGGCATTTGCTCCGCTGTTCAATGTCCAGGCCGCAGAGCCTGAAGTCGTACCAGGTGATAGCTCCGCTACGCCTGGAGAGCTTTCCGTCGCGCTGTCGCAAAGCGACGGGCAATCGCCGGCGGTCGCGAAGCTGGCCGGTGAGCAGCCGCTGTCGATGGAAGCCGCGGCGAACAGTCGCGCCCAGATCGAAGCGCTATTGCCGGCTGGCTACAAACCCGTCTTTATGAATCCGCTGGTCTCGCTATACGCCGCCAGGGATATGAAACCGATGTGGGAAAACCGCGAGGCGGTGCAGGCGTTCCAGCAGCAGCTGGCGGAGATCGCCATCGCCGGTTTTCAGCCGCAGTTTACCACCTGGGTCAGTCTGCTGACCGATCCTGCCGTCAGCGGCATGGCGCGCGATGTGGTGTTGTCTGATGCCATGATGGGCTATCTGCACTTTATCAGCGGCATCCCCACCCAGGGGACCCGCTGGTTATATAGCTCGACACCGTACAAGATGGCGACCCCGCCGCTGTCGGTGATTAACCAGTGGCAGCTGGCGCTGGATAATGGCTCCCTGCCGGCGTTTATCGCCGGCCTGGCGCCGCGTCATCCGCAGTATGAGGCCATGCATCAGTCGCTGCTGGCGCTGGTGGCTGATTCACGTCCATGGCCGCAGATGACCGGCAGCGGCTCGCTGCGTCCGGGAGAATGGAGCAATGATATCGGCGCGCTGCGCGAGATCCTCCAGCGTACCGGGATGCTGGAAAATTCCGCCAATATCGTTCTGCCCGGCGACGTGGTGAGTCCTTCGGCGAAGAAAAAGAGCAAGCCCGCGGCGCGCGGTGTGTACGATCGCCAGCTGGTGGAGGGCGTTAAGCGCTTTCAGGCCATGCAGGGGCTGGGGGCGGATGGGGTCATCGGCCAATCCACCCGTGACTGGCTCAATGTCTCATCGGCGCAGCGCGCTGGCGTGCTGGCGCTGAACATTCAGCGTCTACGTCTGCTGCCAGGCAAACTATCGACCGGTATCATGGTGAATATTCCCGCGTTTTCGCTGGTCTATTACCAGGACGGCAGTCAGGTGCTGGCCTCGCGGGTGATCGTCGGACGTCCGGACCGCAAGACGCCGATGATGAGCAGCGCGCTGAACAACGTAGTGGTCAATCCGCCGTGGAACGTACCACCCACCCTGGCGCGCAAAGATATTCTGCCGAAGGTGCGTAATAATCCTGGCTATCTGGAGCAGCATGGCTACACCGTGATGCGCGGCTGGAACAGTAAAGAGACCATCGATCCTTACCGGATTGACTGGTCAACCATCACCGAGAACAATTTACCGTTCCGTTTTCAGCAGGCGCCTGGGGCACGTAATTCACTGGGGCGTTACAAGTTTAATATGCCGAGTTCGGATGCTATCTATCTGCACGATACGCCGAATCATAATCTGTTTCAGAAGGATGTCCGTGCGCTCAGTTCCGGCTGCGTCAGGGTCAATAAAGCCTCGGAGCTGGCCAATATGCTGCTGCAGGACGCGGGCTGGAATGACACGCGCATTTCCGACGCCCTGAAGCAGGGGGATACGCGCTATGTCAATATTCGGCAAAATATACCGGTGAATTTATATTACTTAACGGCGTTTGTGGACGCTGATGGACGTACACAATATCGAACAGATATTTACAATTACGATATCACCGCGCGATCCAGCGCACAAATTCTGACGAAAGCGGAACAATTAATCAGGTAAATGAAGTAGTTCAATGGATTTTGTTGTCCTAGCACTGGGTAAAAAAGGGCGCTGCACCTCTGCAGCGCCCGATTTTCCTGGGGTGAGGCTGCCTTGACGTTGGCAATAATGCCCGGTAAGGTGCCTTTCGTGCGCCAGAAGTGCATATACATATCATTCCGCTCAATGCGTAGCGCGGTTAGCGCGAACGCTCTCCTTTGCCGGGCAACATCTCGGTCGTGGCGAGCGATAGCGAGCTGATCCTGGCATCGCGCAAAGCGGAAAAAGTATATAACGATTCATTGACTGTAGACCTGATTATCATGGACAAATTTGACGCTAATCGCCGCAGATTGCTGGCGTTGGGTGGCGCTGCGCTGGGTGCTGCCGCCATTCTCCCTGCGCCGGCATTTGCCACCCTCTCGACCCCCCGTCCGCGTATTTTGACGCTGAATAACCTGCATACCGGTGAATCGCTCAGGGCGGAGTTTTTCGATGGCAGAGGCTATATTCAGGATGAATTAGCAAGACTTAACCATTTTTTCCGTGACTATCGCGCGAATAAAATTAAGTCCATCGATCCAAATCTGTTCGATCATCTTTATCGGTTGCAGGGACTACTTGGCACCAACAAACCTGTCCAGCTTATCTCTGGCTATCGTTCCCTTGATACCAACGATGAGCTTCGCGCACGAAGCCGTGGTGTAGCGAAACACAGCTATCACACCAAGGGGCAGGCGATGGATTTCCATATTGAAGGTATTTCGTTAAGCAATATTCGCAAAGCGGCGTTATCTATGCGCGCAGGTGGTGTAGGATATTACCCACGTAGTAACTTTGTGCATATTGATACCGGTCCCGTAAGGCACTGGTAACGAAAGGAGCGTCATGAACTATCGTATTATTCCGGTTACCGCGTTCGCGCAGAACTGTTCTCTTATCTGGTGCGGGCAAACCCGGCTGGCGGCGCTGGTCGATCCTGGCGGCGATGCTGAACGTATCAAAGCGGTGGTGGCGGAGGCTGGCGTCACGCTGATGCAGATCCTGCTGACGCATGGCCACCTCGATCACGTTGGCGCCGCGGCTGAACTGGCGCAGCATTATGGCGTACCGGTTATTGGTCCGGAAAAAGAGGATGAGTTCTGGCTGGAAGGATTACCGGCGCAAAGCCGGATGTTCGGCCTGGAGGATTGCCAACCGCTGCGTCCGGATCGCTGGCTCAATGAAGGCGATGTGGTCAATGTGGGGAATGTGGCGCTGCAGGTGCTGCACTGCCCGGGCCATACGCCGGGCCATGTGGTCTTTTTTGATGACGCCTCCCGACTGCTGATCTCCGGAGACGTGATTTTCAAAGGCGGGGTGGGACGCAGCGATTTTCCGCGCGGCGACCATGGGCAGCTGATTGCGGCTATCAAGGAAAAGCTGTTGCCGCTGGGCGATGATGTGACCTTTATTCCCGGCCATGGTCCGCTGTCGACGCTGGGTGAGGAACGCCGTAATAATCCGTTTCTGCAGGATGAGATGCCGGTCTGGTAACAGACATGACGCGAACACATAAAAAAGGCCGCATTCGCGGCCTTTTTCTTTATACCGAATACTATCGCTTACAGTACGGCGACGATGGCTTCGCACAGCGGCGCCATATTGTCAGGCGTCATCCCGGCCACGTTGATACGTCCGGAAGCTACCGCATAGATGGCGAACTCTTCACGCAGGCGCAGCACCTGCTCTTTAGTCAGGCCGCTGAATGAGAACATGCCGTTCTGCTGGCTGATAAAGCTGAAGTCGCGGCTCGCGCCTTTCTCCTGCAGGGTATTGACGAACAGCAGACGCATACGCTGGATGCGCTGGCGCATATCGGTCAGTTCCTGCTCCCAGATTGCCCGCAGCGCATCGTTGCTCAGAATGGTGGCGACCACGGAGGCGCCGTGCGCAGGCGGGTTGGAGTAGTTGGCGCGGATCACCGACTTCATCTGACTGAAAGCGCGGTCTACAGTCTCCTGATCCGCGGCGACCAGAGTGCAGGCGCCGACGCGCTCGTTGTACAGGCCAAAGTTTTTCGAGTAGGAGCTGGCGACCAGCAGCTCTTTATGTAGAGCAGCAAAAGCGCGTAGCCCTTCAGCATCTTCTTCCAGACCGCGGGCGAAGCCCTGGTAGGCGAAATCGAACAGCGGTAGCCAGCCTTTTTCCACCGACAGCTGCGCCAGCTGCTGCCACTGATCGAGCGTCGGATCGATACCGGTCGGGTTGTGGCAGCAGCCGTGGAACAGTACCACGTCGCCCGCCTGGGCTTCGTTCAGGCTGGCCAGCAGACCATCAAAGTCCAGCGCGTGGTTAGCCGCGTCGTAGTAAGCGTATTCGCGCACTTCCAGCCCGGCAGAGGTGAATACGCTTTTATGGTTCGGCCAGCTCGGATTACTTACCCACACACGTTTCACGTCGGTGTTTTTGGCGAGGAAGTCTGCGGCGACACGCAGCGCACCGGTACCGCCCGGTGTCTGCGCGGTGCGGGCGCGTTTATCAGCGATAATCGCATTGCCTTTACCGAACAGCAGCTCCTGGGTGCAGCGACCAAATTCAGGAATACCATCGATGCCCAGATAGTTTTTAGTCGTTTCATTTTCCAGCAGATACTGCTCTGCTTTTTTGACGCTGGTCAGAACGGGCGTTTTACCGGTTTCATCCTTGTAAACACCAATTCCGAGGTTAATTTTTTCAGGGCGGTCATCGGCACGAAACAGATCGGCCAGACCTAAAATCGGGTCGGCTGGGGCGGCGGTAATGTTCTCAAACATGACGAGGTTCCATTGTGATTACTGAAGGGAAATCCGCTATCAGGTTAACGGGAGAATAACGAATTGCCAACCGTTTGCGACAAAAAGCGCGAAGGTTTTCGAAAGAGACGATCTTTGTCTCACGAATACAGAAAAGCAGGACCGAAGTCCTGCTTTGAAGGCATATCACGAAGGGGTGTACTGCAGATTAGAACTGGTAAACGATACCCACGGCCGCCTGGTCGTCAGTGGCGACACCAGCCGCTTTGGTGTAATCGTTGTCGTCCAGCTGGTTGAATTTATACGCAGCGTAGACGTTCATGTTCTTGTTAAAGTAGTACCAGGTACCCACTTCGATGTATTTAACCAGATCCGCATCGCCGCCGGAGAAGCCAGCACGCGACTGCAGGTCCTTGCCTTTGGTCTGTACGTAGCCGATGGACGGACGCAGGCCGAAGTCAAACTGATACTGTACAACTGCTTCAAAGTTCTGAGTTTTACCAGCGAAGTGGTTATCTTCTTCCGGAGTCATGTTGTAAGTCTGGGAGTACATGACGGCCGCATAGATGTTGTTAGCGTCATATTTTGCAGAGGTCGCCCAGGCTTCGGCTTTGTCGCCATTGCCGTCAGCTTTCTGATCCACGCTACGGTTAGAGCTGGAGTAGCCTGCAGACAGTGCGATACCGTTGTCGAACGCGTAGGTGGCTGCGGTGCTGAAGCCGTCGCCATTCTGCTTGCGAATCGCACGGTCGTGGTCGTTTTTACCCTGGTACTGCAGCGCGAAGCTCAGACCGTCAACCAGACCGAAGAAGTCGGAGTTACGGTAGGTTGCGACGCCGTTGGTACGACCGGTCATGTAGTTGTCGGTGTAGTTCCAGCCGTCACCGCCCCATTCAACCAGCATATCGGTTGCCGCTTCGACGTCGTAGATCGCGCCGTAGTTACGGCCATAGTCGAATGAACCGTATTCGCCCGCTTTCAGGCCTGCGAACGCCAGACGGGTTTTTGTGGTCTGGGAACCTTCAACATTGGACGCGTCCATGTTGTATTCCCACTGGCCGTAGCCGATCAGCTGATCGTTGATCTGAGTTTCGCCTTTCAGGCCGATACGGGCATAGGTGGTATCGTCGCTGCTGGTGTCGCCATTGGTGGTCCAGACGTGCTCGCCGACCATTTTTCCATAGAAGTCCAGTTTGTTGCCGTTTTTGTTATAGATTTCTGCAGCGTTGGCTGCACCGGCTACCAGCAGGGCAGGGATCACCACTGCCAGAATATTGCGCTTCATCATTATTTATTACCCTCATTAATATTTTTTATATGAACACGTGCCACTGCCGTCAATAAGTTCTGTCAATAAAAACTTACAGAACCATTGATGAGAGTTTGGTGTCTGAAGGCATCTTTCCATCCGCGACAACGTTTCGCTAGCCGGAAAATGCTACGAATATCTCATATGAGTAACAAAACGAAAAATCATGTAACTAAATGTGTATTTAACGGAACTTTGTGAGCTTAATCAAAATTCCGTTCCACCGGATAAGGGCAAACGCCATTACTTATCTATCTATATGAATTATTTATGATTAATTTGGCTAAGCGGCAATTCGTTCATTTTGTGTATTGAATTCGTATTCTTTTTATTCAGTCTCTGTCTTTGCAAGATGTGCGGGTAAAGGTCAAAAAATGAGCAAATTTATCAGCGGTTTTGCTCAGTTATGAACATAAAGTGCGATCTGCATCACCAGGATGCACCGAAACAGTGCGTAACATAATTGTGATTTCCGGATCTTGATGTTTAAGGTTGTTGAATTTTACTAACAGTAATTGACATAAAAAAAGGCCAGCTTGCGCTGGCCTTTCAGATTGATGTCAGAAAAATTTAGAATGTCGCGTTGCGCGGCGTCCGCGGGAACGGAATAACATCGCGGACGTTCTGCACGCCGGTCACGTAAGCGATGAGGCGTTCGAAGCCCAGACCGAAGCCGGAATGCGGCACGGTGCCGTAGCGACGCAGGTCGCGATACCACCAGTAGTCTTCTTTGTTAAGACCCATCTCTGCCATACGCGCGTCAAGCACGTCGAGACGCTCTTCACGCTGGGAACCGCCGATAATCTCGCCGATGCCCGGCGCCAGAACGTCCATTGCCGCGACGGTTTTACCGTCTTCGTTAAGGCGCATATAGAACGCTTTAATGTCTTTCGGGTAGTTTTTCACCACCACCGGCGCTTTGAAGTGCTCTTCGGCCAGGTAACGTTCGTGCTCAGAGGAGAGATCCACGCCCCAGTACACCGGGTTCTCGAACTGTTTGCCGCAGTTTTCCAGAATGGTGACGGCGTCGGTGTAATCCACCTGGGCAAAATCAGCGGTGATAAAGCGCTGCAGACGGTTGATAGCGTCTTTATCCACGCGCTCGGCGAAGAACTGCATGTCGTCCGCACGCTCTTCCAGTACCGCTTTGAAGACGTACTTGAGCATCGCTTCCGCCAGGCCGGCAACGTCGTTCAGGTTGGCGAAGGCCACTTCCGGCTCCAACATCCAGAATTCCGCCAGGTGGCGGCTGGTGTTGGAGTTCTCGGCGCGGAAGGTCGGGCCGAAGGTATAAATCTTCGACAGCGCACAGGCGTAGGTCTCGCCGTTCAGCTGGCCGGAAACGGTCAGGAACGACTCTTTACCGAAGAAGTCTTTGTCGAAATCGACTTTGCCCTGATCGTTACGCGGCAGGTTTTCCAGATCCAGCGTCGACACGCGGAACATTTCGCCGGCGCCTTCGGTATCGGAGGCGGTGATCAGCGGGGTGGAAACCCAGAAGAAGCCCTGTTCGTTGAAGAAGCGGTGCAGCGCCTGCGCCAGGGTGTGACGCACGCGGGCTACCGCGCCAATCAGGTTGGTGCGCGGACGCAGGTGCGCTACTTCACGCAGATACTCGATGCTGTGGCGCTTGGCCGCCATCGGGTAGGTGTCCGGGTCTTCCACCCAGCCGGTCACTTCCACGCTGGTCGCCTGGATCTCAAAGCTTTGACCTTGACCCTGAGAAGCTACGACTTTACCGGTGACAATCACCGAGCAGCCGGTGGTCAGACGCAGCACTTCCTGATTGTAATTGGGCAGAGAATTATTAATAACGGCCTGTACAGGATCAAAGCAGGAACCGTCATAGACGGCGAGGAAAGAAAAGCCAGCTTTAGAATCTCGGCGGGTACGCACCCATCCGCGGACCGTGACTTCGCTGTCAACGGCAACGCGGCCCTGGAGTACGTCGGCTACAGGCACAACGCTCATAATAATCTCTCTATGTAGTCCAATAAAAAAGTCTCTTCCCCCAACAGCGGGGGGATATCTATGTTACCTGTCATCTTCCATCAGACAAGTAGATTTCGCACAGGGAAGGGTGGATTTCGGAAATAAATACACCTCCGGGGCGTTCTTTGGCTCACCATTTCGACTTTTACACGACTTACTCGATAATGACCGTCATTTCCTGCTTCGCATTTTGCATCGACACGATGGTCCGGAAAGACTTGATATTTCCCGAGGCAAAAAAGAGTTCACGGGTTAGCGCTTCGTATTCCGCCATATCACGGACGTTGATCACGAGCAGGAAATCGAAGTCGCCAGTGACATAGTAGACCTGCTGCACTTGCGGACAGGTTACGAAACGCTGTTTATCCTCCTCAAGCAGATCGAGACGTTCATTCTCAATGGTCACCTGCACCATAATGGTGATTGGTCTTCCCACTTTACTGGCGTCCACTAAGCTAACACTGCCTTTAATCACCCCTGCATCCTCCAGTGCAGCGATACGCCGATTGACTGCCGAAGGAGACAGGCTGATCCGATCGGCGATCTCCCGTTGCGACAAGCGATTATTACGCTGCAAGAGCGTAAGAATTTTTTTATCCCATGCGTCAAGTTTCATCATATATCTCGTCCTGAAAGCCTGTGATCAACCTCACTAATGCAACGTTGTTGCGTGTGAATGATAAAACAGAGTGAAAATTGCGGCGCGATGGGCAACTTTGCGCCAATTAACCGCCGGGCGCAGTGTACCATCACAGGCAGTGGGAAAGCGGTATATCGCGACAAAAAGCCTCTCACATTCTGACTTAACCAATTTAAAGCGACCGTCCTGTCCCAGGCCGCACGGATCCGTGCACCCGTCGTTTAGGCGGAATGGTCGCAAATAACGTTATCGTCGCAGGACGATATGAAAATAGAGGTGCCTGAATAGTGGACACAATTAAATATCAACTTAACGCCCGGCGGCAGCCCTATGGCCAGGGAGCAGACTTGAGTCTGCTGAATGAAAGCGTGGGGAACGAAGTGCTGGCATTCCATCAAAAATTTCCTGATTACCGGGTCACGCCGCTGCGTAAGCTGGAATTTTTAAGCCAGCGGCTGGGGCTGGGATCGATCCATATAAAAGATGAAGCGCAGCGATTCGGTTTGAATGCGTTTAAAGGATTAGGCGGATCTTATGCGATGGGGAAATATCTCGCCGCTCTGCTTGAGCGAGATATTAATACGTTGAGCTTTGCCGAGCTTAATTCACCAGTGATTAAGGCGCGTATCAAGGACATCGTATTTGTGACTGCTACCGACGGTAACCACGGACGTGGCGTGGCGTGGGCGGCTGAGCAGCTTGGGCTGCGTGCGGTGGTGTATATGCCAAAGGGCTCGTCGCCGGTACGCGCGCAGAATATTCGCCGGCATGGCGCCGAATGCACGATTACTGAACTGAACTACGACGACACAGTTCGGCTGGCGGCCAAAACCGCGCGCGAGCAGGGATGGGTTCTACTCCAGGATACCGCCTGGCAGGGCTACGAGCAGATCCCCACATGGATCATGCAAGGCTATATGACCCTCGCTGTTGAAATCTGGCAGCAGCTGGCAGAAAGCGGAGCGCCGATGCCGACGCATCTGTTTTTACAAGCCGGGGTCGGGTCGTTTGCCGGTAGCATCATGGGATATTTCATCGAAAAGATGCAGCAGCAGGCTCCCACCATCATCATCGTTGAGCCGCACAAGGCGAACTGCCTGTATCGCTCGGCAACCATTAATGACGGACTGCCGCACAGCGTCGGCGGGGATATGTCAACTCTGATGGCCGGGCTTGCCTGTGGTGAACCTAACATCACCAGCTGGCCAATGCTCCGCGACCATGCCACCTGTTTTATTTCCACCGACGATTGTCTGGCGGCCAACGGCATGCGCCTGTTGGCCGCTCCGCGACCAGGTACTGACGAACCTTTTGTCTCCGGGGAATCCGGCGCTATTGGCACAGGAGTGCTTTATGCGCTGATGACTCAACCGGCGTATCGCGAGCTTGCCGAATCGCTGCGCCTGAATGCCGATGCACAGGTTCTGTTAATCAGCACGGAAGGAGATACATCACCCGATGTCTATGAAGACATCGTCTGGTTTGGCCGTAATGGTTGAGCGCTATCGACAATAACAAGGGGGCCATCTTACCTACCCTACAAGCCCTCGGTATGACAAGCGTTCTGACTCATAACGAAAACATACGCGCTTTCGCGTCATGCATAGAGAGAACCTGACTGATGAATACTGAAAATATAATTATCAATAAAGGATGTTCCGATCCCGCAAAGTGGCATAGCGAAGATACCGTTTGGGTCCTTGGCCTGTTCGGTACCGCCATTGGCGCCGGGGTGCTGTTTCTGCCGATTAATGCCGGAATTGGCGGCTTCTGGCCGCTGCTGATTGTTTTTGTCCTCGCTTTTCCTATTACTTATCTGGCTCACCGCGGTCTGGCGAGATTCATTTACTCTTCCAATACGCCGGAAAGCAGTATTACCGATGTTATTGGCGAGCATTTTGGCGCGCTGGCGGGAAAAGTATTTACCGTCATCTATTTCTTCGCCGTCTATACCATTCTGATTATGTATGCGGTGGCTATCACCAACACCGCGCAGAGCTTTATCACCCACCAGTTGGCGATGGCCGAGCCTCCCCGGTCGCTGGTGGCCATCGTTCTGATCCTCGGGCTGATGTTTATCGTCCGTTTCGGACAGCGTTTGATAATGCGGGTGATGAGCACCCTGGTTTATCCCTTCATCATCTCGCTTATTTTTATGGCACTTTTTCTGATTCCGCACTGGAACGGCGCAATTTTGCAAACCGTAAGCTTCAGCGCCACGGGCGATGGGCAGGGGATCATGTTATCCCTGTGGATGACCTTCCCGGTACTGGTGATGTCGTTTAACCACTATCCCATCATTTCGCCGATGGTGGTGCGCCAGAAGCAGCGTTACGGTCTGGTGCTCGCTGAGGGTAAATGTGCGCAGATCCAGCGCTACGGTATCCTGCTCATGACGGTGGTGGTGCTGTTTTTTGTTCTCAGCTGCGTGTTAAGCCTGTCGCCGCAGCAACTGGCGGAAGCCAAAGCCCAGAATCTGTCGATTTTGTCCTATCTGGCCAATCAGTACGATACACCGATTATTGCCTGGCTATCGCCGATTATCGCCTTTGTCGCTATTACTAAATCATTTCTTGGCCACTACATCGGCGCCTATGAATCGCTGCGCGACCTGATTCTGGAGGCCGCCGCCGCACGCGGTAAAAAACCAGGTATTCGCCTCGTCGACGCGGTCATCCTGGTGTTTATGGTGCTTACCTGCTGGTTCGCCGCGTACAAGAACCCCAGTATCCTCGGTATTATCGAATGCATCAGCGGCCCCACCGGGGCGGCAATTCTGCTGCTGTTGCCTATGTACGCCATTCATAAATTACCGGTGCTTGCCCCCTGGCGCGGTAAAGCGAGCAACGTTTTCGTCACCCTGATCGGTCTTATCACCGTATCTGCCATTTTTTACGGCATGTTCCAATAACCACCATTATTAGCGAGATGTTATATGAGTCATTATCTGCAGATTAACGGCCAACGGCTTATCGATTCCCTGTATGCACTTGGCGAACATGGTGCGCTGCCAGGCGGCGGCGTATGCCGCCTGGCAGCGACTGCCGAAGATAAAGCCGGCAGGGACTTTGTTGTAGCCCGCATGAAGGCGCTGGGCCTGAGCGTGTCAATTGATGCTATCGGCAATGTCACCGGCGTTTATCACGGCGAGGAGACGTTGCCGATGGTGATGATGGGGTCACATATCGATACCGTCGCCACCGGTGGGTTATACGATGGCAACTACGGCGTTATGGCCGGCCTTGAGGTGATTGCCACCCTCCAGGATGCCGGGATCCGCACCCGACGACCGTTGGCGGTAACCTTCTTCACTAACGAGGAGGGGGTGCGATTTCAGCCCGATATGATGGGCAGCGTGGTGTTTGCCGGCGAGTATCCGTTGGCGCAGGCGCTCGCGGCAAAAGATCTCGACGGTATCACGCTCGATGAAGCGCTGCGTAACATTGGTTATAAAGGCGAACGTCAGCCGGGAGATATGGCGGTAGATAGCTACGTTGAGCTGCATATCGAACAGGGACCAATTCTTGATAAAGAGCAGATTGATATTGGCGTGGTTACCGGCGTACAGGGTATTTCGTGGCAGGAATTTACCCTGAGAGGCGTATCGAATCATGCGGGTACTACCCCAATGTCCATGAGACGTGATGCCGGGCTGGCGGCTGCGAAAATCGCTGTTTTTGCCCGTGAGCTGGCGCTAAGCCTTGGTGGTAATCAGGTAGCTACCGTTGGACATTTCAGCGTGAAGCCTAATCTAATCAACGTCATTCCCAACCATGTCGTCATGTCAGTGGATCTCCGCAATACCGATAATGCGATCTTATGTCTGGCGGAGCAGCAATTGGCCGAATTTGTCGCGAAAACGTCGCAGGAAGAGGGCGTGGAGATAACCAGCCGCTCACTGGTGCGCTTTAATCCGGTCATTTTTGCCGATGAGATCGTCAATGCGGTGGAAGCCGAGGCGGAGCGTCAGGCGCTCAGTTACCGACGTTTGCCAAGCGGCGCCGGACACGATGCACAATTTATGGCGTCGGTATGTCCCGCCGGGATGATTTTTGTCCCCTGCGTCGATGGCATTAGCCATAACGTCAAAGAACATAGCGCAGCCAAAGATCTGATTGCTGGCGCCAATGTGCTGCTGCAGGTGGTTTTACAGCGCGCCCAGCGTATGGACTAATGTTTACAGGAGCAGAGAATGAATCAGCAACAGCTAAAGCAGCAGCTTATCGCCTGGCGTCACTATTTGCATGCCCATCCGGAAAGCGCCTTCGAGGAGCAGAATACTTCACGGTTTATTGCCGAAAAGCTCGAAGCTATGGGCATTGAGGTGCACCGCGATATTGGCAAAACCGGGGTGGTGGGGAGATTGAAATGCGGCGACGGGAAGGGCGTTATCGCTATTCGTGCCGATATCGATGCCATTCAATTGACCGAACAGGGAGACTGGTCTTACCGCTCCATGACCGCCGAGCGGATGCACGGCTGCGGACATGATGGTCATACCTGCATTGCGCTGGGCGCGGCGCAGTTGCTATTGCAGCGGCAGAATTTTAACGGCACGGTCTGCTTTGTTTTTCAGCCTGCTGAGGAACCTGGCTATGGCGCCAGAGCGATGATGGACGATGGCGTTATTGAACGCTTTGGCATAGAGGAAATCTACGGTCTGCATAATATGCCGGGTATGAAAGCCGGGACTATCGCCACGCGAGTCGGTGGCATTATGGCCAGTGAAGATAACTTTATTATTCGTATTAAAGGGCAGGGAGCGCATGCGGCGCGGCCGCATATGGCGAAAGATCCGCTGGTCATTGCGGCGGAAATCATCCTGGCTTTGCAGACAATTGTTTCGCGAAATGTTGATCCGAACGTGCCAGCGGTCATTTCCTGTACTGAACTGCACACCGATGGCATTCGCAATGCGATTCCGACGCACGTCGAAATCAAAGGGGATACGCGCAGCTTTGCACCGGAGGTACAGATGCTGCTCGAAGAACGAATGCGTACCATTAGCGAAGCGATTTGCGCGATGCACGGTGCGACGTGCCAGTTCAGCTATACCCATGAATTTGCGCCAACGGTGAACTGGCAGCAATGCGTTGATGTAGCGGTCACCGCTGCGATTAACGTGGTAGGGGCTGAGAAGGTGGACGGCAACGTCGCACAGATGATGATTTCGGAAGATTTTGGCGCTTTTCTGCAAAAAATCCCCGGCTGTTTCATCTTTTTAGGCAACGGCGATAGTTCAGATGCTCAGGGCAATACACCGTTGCATAATGCCTGCTACGACTTTAATGATGAGATATTGCTAACTGGCGCGGAGTATTTTGCCGAGGTCGTCAGAACCCGTCTGCCGCAGGAGTGATATTGATTGGCCCGATAGCAGAATGCCGTCGGGCCATGTTTTTTAGCTTGCCTTTTTAATCGGCGGCAGGTCGAAAGCCTCGCGCAGGGCGCGGACGAAGGCCTTATCGTGGCAGATGGTTTTCCCCGGGCTGTCGGAGAGTTTCGCCACCGGCTTGCCGTTACATTCCACCAGCTTAATCACGATATTGAGCGGTTTAACCTGCGGCAGATCGCAGGGTAAACGGGTGCCGATCCCAAAGCTGAGCTTCACCCGCGAGGCGAAGTGGCGATACAGATCGACGGCTTTCGCCAGGTCGAGATTATCGGAGAAGACCAGCACTTTGCTCAGCGGATCGATACCCAGCTTCTGATAATGGGCGATAGCTTTTTCTCCCCATTCCACCGGGTCGCCGGAATCGTGGCGCAACCCCTGATAGCGGGTGGCGAATTCCGGACCGAAATCGCGCAGGAACGCATCCATAGTGATGCAGTCGGTCAGCGCGATCCCCAGCTGGTCGGGATACTCTTCCAGCCAGGCGGCAAGGGCCGCCCGCTGGCTGCTGGCAAGGCTGGGGCTGATCTGCTGGTGGGCCTGGAACCACTCATGGGCCTGGGTACCCATCGGGGTTAAATTCAGACGGCGCGCCAGATCGTAATTGCTGGTGCCGACAAACCATGGTTCCTGCTGCAGACGCCGCACAATACCTTCCTGCACCTCGCGTGAAAAACGACGGCGGGTGCCGAAGTCCATCAGACGGAAGGCGCTCATGTCGAGGTCAGCGGTCATGGTGGCGAAGTCGCCTAGCTTATGTTCCAGCGTGTTGAGCGCCTGATCGACGCCCATCTCTGGTGAACGATAGCGATGGACCAACTCGCTTATCACCGCCAGCAGCGGGACTTCCCACATGATGGCTTCCCGCCATGGGCCGGTAAGGCGAATGTTCAGCTTACCATTGTCATTGCTGACCGTGACCTGGCTCGGGTCATAGCGAAAATCGCGCAGCCAGTTGAGGTAATCCTGGCGAAAAAAGGGAAGGGTGGACAGCCAGCGATATTCATCATCCCGCAGCCTCAGGTCGCGCATGGACTCCACCTGCTCGCGGATCGCGTCGGCATAGATGCCGAGCAGGTCGTCTCCGCGGCAGCGAAACTCCGCCGCCACATGCACATCGCCGTAGCGGTGGAAGACAGCCTGCTGCATGTGCAGCTTATAGGCATCCGTATCAAGCAGCGAGTGCAGTACAGGAGAAGTGAATTGTGTCATGGTGCGCAGTAGCATCCTCTCACTGGAGCGTTCCATCGAAACCAACGCGGAAAATGGAGGCGGAGTATACCTTTATTACCCGACTCTGTCCCGCGATGGCGAGCAATGGTGACGCTGACGGTCATTTGCGAGGCCTAGTTTAATATATTGAACATGGATCACACCACAAGCTTTGCGTCGGGTCGAGGGAATTTCGTGCCGCGAGTGTTAACAAAATGTAGCGATTTCCGTGTTTCACGTTGAAAAGATGAAGATTCTGCATAGCGCGATTGACACAACAGGAATAGACTGGGACGACACTTTACCGAAGATGCTAAAGGTTTTTTATGACACAACAGCCCCAAGCCAAATACCGCCACGACTATCGTGCGCCGGAGTATCTGATTAGCGATATCGATTTGACCTTTGACCTGGATGCCGCAAAAACCGTTGTTACGGCCGAGAGCAAGGTCTCCCGCCACGCGGCTGCGTCTGATGTGCCATTGCGCCTGGACGGCGAAGATCTGACCCTGATCGCTCTGCAGGTGAACGGCCAGCCGTGGAGTGACTATAAAGAAGAAAACAATCAGCTGGTGATCGGCGGCCTGCCGGAGCATTTCACCCTGACCATCGTCAATGAGATCAGCCCGGCGGCGAACACCGCGCTGGAAGGCCTGTATCAGTCAGGCGAAGCGCTGTGCACCCAGTGCGAAGCGGAAGGTTTCCGCCATATCACCTGGTATCTGGACCGTCCGGATGTGCTGGCGCGCTTTACCACCAAAATTATCGCCGATAAAGCGAAATACCCGTTCCTGCTTTCCAACGGCAACCGTATGGCGGAAGGGGAGCTGGAGAACGGTCGTCACTGGGTACAGTGGCAGGATCCGTTCCCGAAGCCGTGCTACCTGTTTGCGCTGGTGGCCGGTGATTTTGACGTCCTGCGCGATTCATTCCGCACCCGCTCTGGCCGCGAAGTGGCGCTGGAGCTGTACGTCGATCGCGGCAACCTCGATCGCGCGCCCTGGGCGATGACCTCGCTGAAAAACTCTATGAAGTGGGATGAGGAGCGCTTTGGCCTCGAGTACGACCTCGATATCTATATGATTGTCGCCGTCGACTTCTTTAATATGGGTGCCATGGAGAACAAAGGACTCAACGTCTTTAACTCCAAATATGTTCTGGCCCGTACCGATACCGCCACCGATAAAGACTACCTCGATATTGAGCGCGTGATTGGTCATGAATATTTCCATAACTGGACCGGCAACCGCGTCACCTGTCGTGACTGGTTCCAGCTCAGCCTGAAAGAGGGGCTGACCGTGTTCCGCGATCAGGAGTTCAGTTCCGACCTCGGCTCACGGGCGGTGAACCGCATCAACAACGTGCGCACCATGCGCGGGCTGCAGTTTGCCGAAGACGCCAGCCCGATGGCGCACCCGATCCGTCCGGATATGGTTATCGAGATGAACAACTTCTACACCCTGACGGTCTATGAAAAGGGTGCCGAAGTGATCCGCATGTTGCACACCCTGCTGGGTGAAGAAAACTTCCAGAAAGGGATGCAGCTGTACTTTGAACGCCATGACGGCAGCGCCGCCACCTGCGACGATTTCGTGCAGGCGATGGAAGATGCCTCTAACGTCGACCTGTCGCACTTTCGCCTCTGGTACAGCCAGTCCGGTACGCCAATCGTCACCGTGCATGACGACTATAATCCGGAGACCGAGCAGTATACGTTGACCATCAGCCAGCGTACGCCGCCGACCGCCGAGCAGGCCGAGAAGCAGCCGCTGCATATCCCGTTTGCCATTGAGCTGTACGATAACGAGGGCAAGGTGATCCCCCTGCAGAAGGGCGGTCACCCGGTACACCCGGTGCTTAATGTGACCCAGGCCGAGCAGACGTTTGTCTTCGATAACGTTTATTTCCAGCCGGTGCCGGCGCTGTTGTGCGAATTTTCAGCGCCTGTGAAACTGGAATACAAGTGGAGCGATCAGCAGCTGACCTTCCTGATGCGTCACGCGCGGAATGATTTCTCGCGCTGGGATGCGGCGCAGAGCCTGCTGGCGACTTACATCAAGCTGAACGTCAACCGCCATCAGCAGGGACAGCCGCTGTCGCTGCCGGTGCACGTAGCGGATGCCTTCCGCGCCATCCTGCTGGATGAGAAGATTGATCCGGCGCTGGCCGCTGAGATCTTAACCCTGCCGTCAGCCAACGAAATCGCCGAGATGTTCGCGATTATCGATCCGATCGCCATCGCCGCCGTGCGCGAAGCGCTCACCCGCACCCTGGCGAACGAACTGGCGGACGAATTCCTCGCGGTTTATAACGCCAATAAGCTCGACGCTATCGGGTGGAGCACGCCGATATTGGTAAACGTGCTCTGCGCAATACCTGCCTGCGCTATCTGGCGTTTGCGGAACCGACGCTGGGCGATAAGCTGGTGGCGACGCAGTATCACCAGGCAGATAACATGACCGACGCGCTGGCCGCCCTGTCGGCGGCGGTTGCCGCTGAGTTGCCGTGCCGCGATGCGCTGCTGCAGGAGTACGATGACAAATGGCATCAGGACGGTCTGGTGATGGATAAGTGGTTTATCCTGCAGTCCACCAGCCCGGCAGCCAACGTGGTGGAAACCGTGCGCGGTCTGCTGAACCACCGTTCGTTCAGCATGAGCAACCCGAACCGTGTGCGCTCGTTAATCGGCGCTTTCGCCAGCAGCAACCCGGCGGCGTTCCATGCTGAAGATGGCAGCGGCTATCAGTTCCTGGTGGAGATGCTGACCGAGCTTAACCAGCGTAACCCGCAGGTGGCGTCGCGCCTGATTGAGCCGTTGATTCGTCTGAAGCGTTATGATGAGAAGCGACAGGCGCTGATGCGCGCCGCGCTGGAGCAGCTGAAGGGGCTGGAAAATCTTTCTGGCGACCTGTTCGAGAAAATCAGTAAGGCGCTGGCGTAACGGTGGCATAACCCCGGGCTGCGGCGCGCCTTGCGCCCTGTCCGGGTTACCCGTTAGCGCGGTGATGTTGTCGGGCGGCGCGATGTTTACCCGACCTGGAATACACGGCTGATTTGGCGTTGGTAGCACGGCTGTGCAACGCGCGAGCCGGGGACATGTCGGATGACGATATGCCCCCGTTCAGACAGCAGACAGTTACGCCGGTCAGCCATGACTAAACAAACGCGGCGCACGCTCGCTGTCGCCGCGTTTCATCACCCGATCCAGTACTTCAGCCTCCAGCTCGGCCAGCTTCGCCGAACCGGTGCGCCGCGGTCGCGGGATATCCACGCTTAAATCGAGGCCAATCTTCTTCTCTTCAATTAACAGTACCCGATCGGCCATGGCCACCGCTTCACTGACGTCGTGCGTGACCAGCAGGACCGTAAAGCCATGCTCCTGCCACAGGGAGACGATCAGCTCCTGCATCTCCAGACGGGTGAGGGCATCCAGCGCCCCCAGCGGTTCGTCCAGCAGCAGCAGGCGCGGGCGATGGATCAGCGCGCGGGCCAGCGCAACGCGCTGCTTCTGCCCACCCGACAGCGCGGCCGGCCACTCCTGTGCGCGGCTTTCAAGTCCGACGCTGGCCAACGCCTGCAGGGCGGCGTCGCGCCAGGCGCCTTTTAACCCCAGCCCCACGTTATCAATCACTGTTTTCCACGGCAGCAGGCGCGCATCCTGAAACATCATCCGGGTGTCGTCCTGGATCGCCGCCAGGGGCGTCGCGCCAGCCAGCAGTTCGCCGGCGTTTGGTTTTTCCAGACCTGCCAGCAGGCGCAGCAGGGTACTTTTGCCGCCGCCGCTGCGGCCTACCACCGCCACAAACTGGCCGCTGGGAATATGCAGATCCAGCTCGTTAAGAATGGTGTTGTCGCCATAGCGTTTCGTCACCCCGTTCAGCAGCAGCGGGATACCTGGGTTGAGACGGGCAGTGTTCATGCGTTAGCCTCCTGAAGATGATACGCCGGATTCCAGCGCAGCCAGAGCCGTTCCAGCAGCTGGGCGCAGACGTCGGCCAGTTTGCCAAGGATGGCGTAAAGGATGATCGCCACTACCACCACGTCGGTTTGCAGAAATTCACGCGCGTTCATCGCCAGATAACCGATGCCGGCATTCGCCGAGATAGTTTCGGCGACAATAAGCGTCAGCCACATCAGACCAAGGGCAAAACGCACGCCGACCATAACTGAGGGCAGGGCGCCGGGTAATATCACGTGACGGAACAGGGCGAAGCCGGATAAGCCATAGCTGCGCGCCATCTCAACCAGCCCACGGTCAATATTGCGGATCCCGTGCCAGGTGTTGATATAGATCGGGAACAGGGTGCCCAGCGAGACAAGGAAGATCTTGGCGGTCTCATCGATGCCGAACCACAAGATCACCAGCGGGATCAGCGCCAGATGCGGGACATTGCGCAGCATCTGGATCGAGGTATCCAGCAGACGCTCGCCCCAGCGAGACAGGCCGCTGATCAGGCCGAGTATTAGCCCGATCGAGCCGCCGATGGCGAAGCCGACCAGCGCCCGCCATGAGCTGATGGCCAGATGCTGCCACAGCTCACCGCTGGCCGAGAGGGTCCAGAACGCTTTCAATACCCCCTCCGGCGAGGGCAGCACCCGCGTCGACAGCCAGCCGACGGACGAGGCCAGCTGCCAGACAATGACCGTCCCTACCGGCAGCAGCCAGGGGGCGAGGCGTAACAACAGGGGATGGGTTGATTTTGCCATCACGGTCTCCTCAGCTTTGCGCTACTTTACGCGGAATAAACTCGTTGGCGACCGCTTCCCCCTGCAGACGCAGGTTTTGCGGCTGCGGGATGGACGGCACCGCGACGTCAAGCAGGGGGAACAGCAGCTCTCCGACCCGGTACGCCTCTTCCAGATGCGGATAGCCGGAAAAGATAAAGCTATCGATACCCAGCGCGGCGTATTCATTGATCCTTTCGGCAACGGTGGCGGCATCGCCCACCAGCGCGGTCCCGGCGCCGCCGCGCGCTAAACCCACGCCAGCCCACAGGTTGGGGCTGATTTCCAGCTTATCGCGTCGCCCGTTGTGCAGGGCCGCCATCCTTTGCTGGCCAACGGAGTCGGTTCTGGCGAAAGCCGCCTGGGCGCGGGCGATCGTCTCGTCGTCAAGATGGGAGATAAGGCTGTCCGCCGCCTGCCACGCTTCCTCGTTGGTTTCCCTGACGATCACGTGCAGACGGATGCCAAAACGCACCTGGCGACCATGCCGGGCGGCTTTCTCTCGCACCTGAGCTATTTTCTCTGCCACCTGGGCCGGCGGTTCTCCCCAGGTAAGATAAAGATCGACCTGCTCAGCGGCCAGCTCCTGCGCTACCTCAGACGAGCCGCCGAAATAGAGGGGTGGACGCGGCTGCTGCAGTGGCGGAAACAGCAGTTTGGCGTCGCGAACGCGCTGATGCTTGCCGTTAAAGGTGACGGTTTCTCCCTCCATCAGCTTGCGCCAGATGTGGGTAAATTCAGCCGAGGCCTCATAGCGCTCGGTGTGGTCGAGGAAGACGCCGTCGCCTGCCAGTTCGGCAGGATCGCTGCCGGTGACCAGATTGAACAGCGCCCGGCCGTTTGACAGCCGGTCCAGGGTCGCCGCCTGACGCGCGGCCACCGTCGGCGATACCACGCTTGGCCTGAGAGCGACAAGGAACTTCAGCCGCTGCGTCACCGGGATCATTGAGGCCGCGACCAGCCACGCATCCTCACAAGAGCGTCCGGTCGGGATCAGCACGCCGGTGAAGCCCAGCCGATCCGCCGTCTGCGCGATTTGCTGCAGATAGCCATAATCGACCGGACGGGCACCCTCTTCGGTACCCAGATAACGACCATCACCATGGGTCGGTAAAAACCAAAACATATTCAGACTCATGATTTCGCTCCTTGTGTGGCGGTGGGCTGCCAGATGCGGGCCCGGATATCAACTTTTTTTGGCACCAGCTTGTTCTCGTAGAACAGGTCTGCCGTCTGCTGCTGGCGAGCGGCGGTTTCGGCGCTCACCGGGGTAACCGCGGTGGGGGGACGATGGTCCAGATAGCTGGCGATCACCGCCTCCGGTAAGCCCATCGTTTTCGCCAGCAGCGTAATACTTTGCGCGCGTTGGCTGTGGGTCAGGGCATCGGCCTGAGTAAAGGTGTCGAGTACGCCTTCAATGAAAGCGCCATTGCGTTCAGCGTAGGGCCGGGAAGCAAGATAGAAGGATCCCGTCTGTTTCAGATCGGTTCCGTCAGTGAGTACCCGGGCGCCGCCCTGCAGCAGCGCGGCGGAGTAGTACGGATCCCAGATGGCCCATGCGTCGACATTGCCCTGCTGGAAGGCGGCGCGCGCATCGGCGGGAGCAAGGTAAACCGGCTGAATATCGCTAAATTTCAGACCTGCGAGCTGCAGGGCGCGCAGCAGCAGATTGTGGGAGCTGGAGCCTTTCTGGAAAGCGACCTTTTTCCCTTTTAACTCAGCAACGTTATGAATCGGGCTGTCCTGCGCCACCAGGATCACCTCCGCCTTGGGCTTGGGCGGCTCCGCGCCGATATAGACCAAATCGGCGCCAGCCGCCTGGGCAAAGATAGGCGGAATATCGCCGGTACTGCCGATATCAATGCTGCCGACGTTCAGCGCCTCCAGCATCTGCGGACCGGCCGGGAACTCAATCCACGAGATATGGGTTTGCGGATAGCGCTGCTCCAGCAGCTGATGGCTCTTCGCCAGCACCATGCTGACGCTGCCTTTTTGGTAGCCGATGCGCAGAGCGTCAGGTACCGCCGGGGCGGCGTGACCCAGCGAAGAGAATAGCAGCAGTCCGCCCAGAGTCAGGGCGCGGAGAGGATTAAGCATGCTCCACCCCACGCAGAGATGTTAACGACGGCGCACGGCTGCTGGGGCGATGCAGCGCCTGCCAGAAGGTCTCCAGGGCGTCATCAAGGCGCCGCTGCAGATTCGCGGTAAACTGCGGCTTATGCTGGTAATCGGTCACCTGGCTGTCATCAGCGAAGACGCCATGGAGGATCTCCTGGGCCTTGAGGGCATTCAGCACTGGCTTCAGCGCGTAGTCCACCGCCAGCATGTGAGCGATGGTCCCGCCGGTGGCGAGCGGCAGCACGATTTTGCCCTCCAGCGCTCGCTCAGGCAGCAGGTCGAGCAGCGTTTTCAGCGCGCCGGAGAACGAGGCTTTATACACTGGCGTGGCGATGATCAGGCCATCAGCCCCGGCCAGCTGTTCATTGAGCGTCTGCAGCGCCGGGTTGTCAAAACGAGCGTACAGGAGGTCTTCCGGGGCAAAGTTCTGCAGATGCCAGTGGCAGACTTCGATATCGGCGGCGGTGAGCGTCTCTCTGGCGTATTCCAGCAAGGCGCTGGAACGGGAAGGGTAACGCGGGCTGCCCGCAAGCGTAATGACGCGCATCTCTCTCTCCTTATAACTAAATGTTTGCATTTATCTATAATTGATAACATTTATAGTGAGTGTGACAGAGGGCCATTATTTCCCTAAATGATTTATCCGCGGTTAGATAGCCGAAAAGCGCATAATGGCGCGCGGGGTAGGTAATCGTTTGCGCTGATGGGGGATTTTTTGTCGCAGGTCAATTCCCTTTCCGCAACAGATCGCACATAATACGCCCCCGGTTTGCACACCGGGAATCCAGGAGAGTTCATGTACTACCCCTTCGTTCGTAAAGCCCTTTTTCAGCTCGATCCTGAGCGCGCTCATGAAGTTACCTTTCAACAATTACGCCGTGTCACCGGGACGCCGCTGGAAATGCTGGTTCGCCAGAAGGTACCGGCCAGGCCTGTCACCTGCATGGGGCTAACCTTTAAAAACCCGCTGGGTCTGGCGGCCGGGCTGGATAAAAATGGGGAATGCATTGACGCGCTGGGCGCGATGGGGTTTGGTTCGATCGAGATCGGCACCGTGACGCCGCGTCCGCAGCCGGGCAACGATAAGCCAAGGATCTTCCGTCTGGTTGATGCCGAGGGATTGATCAACCGCATGGGCTTTAATAACCATGGCGTCGATAACCTGGTTGAGAATGTGAAAAAGGCGCATTTTGACGGCGTGCTGGGTATCAATATCGGCAAAAATAAAGATACGCCGGTTGAGCACGGGAAAGATGATTACCTGATTTGTATGGAAAAAGTCTATCCGTACGCCGGGTATATCGCCATTAATATCTCCTCGCCGAATACCCCAGGGCTGCGCACGCTGCAATACGGCGAAGCGCTGGATGATTTACTCTCCGGTATTAAAAATAAGCAGCTCGAGCTGCAGCAGAAGCATCAAAAATATGTCCCGGTCGCCGTAAAGATCGCGCCGGATCTTTTGCCTGAGGAATTGATCCAGGTTGCCGATAGCCTCGTGCGTCATAATATTGATGGCGTGATTGCAACCAATACCACCCTCGATCGTTCCCTGGTTCAGGGAATGAAACATTGCGATGAGACCGGCGGGCTTAGCGGTCGTCCATTACAATTAAAAAGCACTGAAATTATCCGTATGCTCTCCGCTGAGCTGAATGGCCGTTTGCCTATCATCGGCGTGGGCGGCATTGATTCGGTGATTGCCGCGCGGGAAAAGATCGCCGCCGGGGCATCGCTGGTGCAGATCTATTCTGGATTTATTTTTAAAGGTCCGCCGCTGATTAAAGAAATTGTTACCCACATCTAATCTTTTCCTCCTCTGAATCCCACCCAGGGCTTTATTTCCGGCCCTGGTTGTTTTATATTCCCTCACTGTTGCTTATTTAAACATTTTAGACTTTTCTTAATTTTAGAAAATATTCTGCGGTAAGTCGCAACAACTTTGCAGAGGCGTATGAAAGGGGACAGGGGGAAAAATGCGGATTAAACCTGACGATAACTGGCGTTGGTATTACGATGAAGAGCACGACCGCATGATGCTCGATCTGGCCAATGGCATGTTATTTCGCTCGCGCTTCGCCCGGCGCATGCTGACTCCGGATGCCTTTGCCCCTTCGGGATTTTACGTTGATGACGCCGCGCTCTATTTCTCTTTTGAAGAAAAATGTCGCGATCTCGAGCTATCGAAAGAGCAGCGGGCGGAATTAGTCCTTAACGCGCTCACCGCCATCCGTTTTCTCAAACCGCAGATGCCGAAAAGCTGGCACTTTATCGCCCATACCCATCACTGGCAGCCGAGCGGCGGCGACGCCGCCTGCGTTTGGCTGAGCGATACCGGCGAGCAGGTGAATTTACTGGTGGTGGAGCCGGGCGATAACGCCGCGCTCTGTCTGTTGGCTCAGCCGGGTCTCACCCTTGCCGGCCGCGTCATGCAGCTGGGCGATGTCATTAAAATTATGAATGACAGACTGCAGCCGGCGCAGAGCGCGGTCAGCTACAGTCTGGGGCAGGCGGTTTAAGGCGCCAGGCGTAGCGCTGTTTTCGGTACACAGCTGCAGGAGAGAATAGTGCCATCTCCGGCAACCGCGTTTTTCTTTAACGGACTCACTTCTCCCTCTTCCAGCCGGATGCGGCAGCTGCCGCAGATCCCCGCCCGACACGAATAGGGTACGCGAATGCCCTGTTGTTCCAGTTGCTCCAGCAGCACCTGCTGGTTATTGCCGGTAAACTGTTGACCCTGCCATTCGATGGCAACCGTAGCCTGCTGCTGCGCCTCGGGAGCCGGGGTATCGTCGCTTTCACCTGCCCCGTAGGCTTTCGCCGGGCCGCGGGTAAGGATTTCCACTTCATCTCCCACCCGGATCACCCCGCTGTAGCGGGCAATCAGGTTCTGGCCAAAATCGACATCGCCATTGTCCAGCGCGGTACGAAAACGCTTTAAGGTTTCCAGCGGCTCCCCGGCGGGATGCTTCTGACCGCGCTCCGGGCTGACGGTGGTAAAAATGCAGCGGCTGCACGGCTTAGCGACGTCAAACACCACCTCGCCGATGCGGATCACTTTCCAGCTATCTTCATCCCAGGCCGCCGCGCCGGTGACCACAAGGTTAGGGCGAAACTGTTCTATGCTTACGCTGGCCGGGCAGCGCTGTTGCAGATCGCGCAGGGAGGCCTCGTTAGCCAGCAGGTAAGGGTAGCCGTCGGCGAAGGAGAGCGGCACCGCATCATGGCGCTTTACCCGGCGGGTTAGCTGCGGCCCCAGCCAGCGCAGCTGGACATCGCGCTTGAAAAAGCCGCTGAGCCACTGGTTAACGGCGGCGGGCGCGATGAGGGCGGTAAAATGGTTGCCCCAGACTTCGGTCGGCTCGGCCTGCGTGGCGAAATCGCTAAAACGCACCACGGCGCTGCTGCCGTCCGGTGCGGTCAGGTGAAGGCCATCATGCAGCGGCGCCGGAATAAATTTCACCATTTGCGGAAACTGGCGAGCGGTAATAAAGGTCCCGTCGGTTTCGGTGACCATAAACAGGCGATCGAAGGCTAGGCCGCTGATATCAGCAAAGGCGTGGGTCAGGCCCATGCCGCGCATGGATTTAACAGGATGAATAAAAAGTCGCGATAGCGTTACCATACGCTGCCTCCGGGTTCCAAAAATAAGCCTATAACTTTATGACATAGGGCACATATTGGCTATAATGCGCACCAATTTTCTTTAAGTAAAAGTGACGATATGAATTCTCTGTTTGCCAGTACGGCTCGTGGGCTGGAAGAGCTGTTAAAAACTGAACTGGAAGGGCTTGGCGCGACGGACTGCCAGGTAGTCCAGGGCGGGGTCCATTTTCAGGGGGATACGCGCCTGCTGTATCAAAGCCTGATGTGGAGCCGGCTGGCTTCGCGCATCATGCTGCCGCTGGGCGAATGTCGCGTATACAGCGATCTGGATCTGTACCTCGGCGTACAGGCCATTCCGTGGACGGAGATGTTCAACCCTGGCGCCACCTTCGCGGTGCATTTTAGCGGCCTCAATGACGAGATCCGTAACAGCCAGTACGGCGCGCTGAAGGTTAAAGACGCCATTGTCGACAGCTTCACCCGTAAGAATCTACCGCGCCCGAACGTCGATCGTGAGTCGCCCGATCTGCGGATCAACGTCTGGCTGAACAAAGAGACGGCGCACATCTCGCTGGATCTGAGCGGCGAAGGCCTGCACCTGCGCGGCTATCGCGATGGTACCGGAATGGCGCCGATCAAAGAAAACCTCGCGGCGGCGATCGTCATGCGCTCTGGCTGGGTACCAGGTACGCCGCTGCTCGATCCGATGTGCGGCTCCGGTACCCTGCTGATTGAAGCGGCGATGCTGGCGACCGATCGCGCGCCGGGCCTGCACCGCGGCCACTGGGGCTTTGGCGGCTGGGCGCAGCACGATGACGCCATCTGGAAAGAGGTGAAGGCGGAAGCGCAAACCCGCGCTCGTCAGGGATTGGCAGCGTATGAGTCACGCTTCTACGGCTCAGACGTCGACGCGCGCGTAATCGAGCGCGCGCGCCGCAACGCCCGCCGCGCCGGCATTGGCGAGCTGATCGATTTTGACGTGAAAGACGTCGCCCAACTGAACAACCCGCTGCCGAAAGGCCCGTACGGGACGGTGATCAGTAACCCGCCGTACGGCGAACGTCTGGAAAGCGAGCCAGCGCTGATCGCTCTGCACAGCCTGCTTGGCCGGATAATGAAAAGTCAGTTCGGCGGCTGGAACCTGTCGGTATTCAGCGCTTCGCCGGAGCTGCTGAGTTGCCTGCAGCTGCGTGCCGACAAGCAGTTTAAAGCCAAGAACGGCCCGCTGGACTGCGTGCAGAAGAATTATCACCTGGCGGAGAGCGAAGGCGGCAAGCCGGCGATGCTGGCGGAGGATTTTGCTAACCGTCTGCGTAAAAACCTGAAGAAGTTTGAAAAATGGGCCCGCCAGGAAGGAATCGAATGCTATCGCCTGTACGATGCTGATCTACCGGAATACAACGTGGCCATTGACCGCTATGCCGACTGGGTGGTGGTCCAGGAGTATGCCCCGCCGAAAACCGTCGACGCGCATAAGGCGCGCCAGCGTCTGTTCGACATCATCGCTGCGATTATCGCCGTACTGGACATGGCGCCTAACAAGCTGGTGCTGAAAACCCGTGAACGGCAGAAGGGGAAAAACCAGTATCAGAAGATGGCGGAGAAGGGCGACTTTATTGAGGTACAGGAGTATAACGCGCGCCTGTGGGTCAACCTCACCGACTACCTGGATACCGGTCTGTTCCTCGACCACCGTATCGCCCGTCGCATGCTCGGCCAGATGAGTAAAGGTAAGGACTTCCTGAACCTGTTCTCCTATACCGGCAGCGCCAGCGTCCACGCAGGCCTCGGCGGTGCGCGATCCACCACCACGGTGGATATGTCACGCACCTACCTGGAGTGGGCGGAACGCAACCTGCGTCTCAATGGCCTGACCGGCCGCGCGCATCGCCTGATGCAGGCGGACGTGCTGGGTTGGCTGCGGGAGAGCACCGAGCAGTTCGATCTGATCTTTATCGATCCGCCGACCTTTTCCAACTCCAAACGAATGGAAGATGCGTTTGACGTCCAGCGCGATCACATTCGCCTGATGACCGATCTAAAACGTCTGCTGCGTAAAGGCGGCACCATTATGTTCTCGAATAACAAACGCGGTTTCCGTATGGATCATGACGGGCTGGCGGCGCTTGGCCTGAAGGCGCAAGAGATTTCGCAAAAAACGCTGTCGCAGGATTTTGCCCGCAACCGTCAGATCCACAACTGCTGGCTGATTACCGCAGCCTGAAAGGAATAAATAATGTCACTGATTAGTATGCACGGCGCCTGGCTTTCCTTCAGCGATGCGCCGCTGCTGGATAATGCCGAGCTGCATATTGAAGATAACGAACGCGTCTGCCTCGTCGGACGCAACGGCGCCGGTAAATCTACCCTGATGAAGATCCTCAACCGCGAGCAGGGGCTGGATGACGGACGCATCATTTATGAACAGGACCTGATCGTGGCGCGTCTGCAGCAGGATCCGCCGCGGAACGTTGCTGGTACGGTGTATGATTTTGTCGCCGAAGGGATCGCCGAGCAGGCGGCTTATCTGAAAGCCTACCATGACGTGTCGCATCAGGTGATGACCGATCCGAGCGACAAAAATTTAAATGAACTGGCGCGCCTGCAGGAGCAGCTCGATAACCTGGGACTATGGCAGCTGGACAGCCGCATTAACGAAGTGATTGAGCAGCTGGGCCTTGACGCCAATGCGCAGCTGGCGTCGCTGTCCGGCGGCTGGCTACGTAAAGCGGCGCTGGGCCGCGCCCTGGTCAGTGGGCCGCGCGTGCTGCTGCTGGATGAGCCCACTAACCACCTCGATATCGAAACCATCGACTGGCTGGAAGGTTTCCTGAAAACCTTTAAAGGCACGATTATCTTTATTTCGCATGACCGTTCCTTTATCCGCAATATGGCGACGCGCATTGTCGACCTCGATCGTGGCAAGCTGGTGACCTATCCGGGAAATTACGATCAGTATCTCCTCGATAAAGAAGAAGCCCTGCGGGTCGAAGAACTGCAGAATGCAGAATTTGACCGCAAGCTGGCCCAGGAAGAGGTGTGGATCCGTCAGGGTATCAAAGCGCGCCGGACCCGTAACGAAGGCCGAGTCCGCGCGCTGAAGGCGATGCGCCGCGAGCGCGGTGAGCGTCGGGAAGTGATGGGCAGCGCGAAGATGCAGGTTGAGGAGGCTTCCCGTTCCGGCAAAATCGTCTTTGAGATGGAAAACGTCAACTATCAGGTTGACGGCAAAGTGCTGGTGAAGAATTTCTCCGCACAGATCCAGCGCGGCGACAAGATCGCCCTGATCGGCCCCAACGGCTGCGGGAAAACCACGTTGCTGAAGCTGATGCTCGGCCAGCTGCAGGCCGACAGCGGGCGGATCCATGTTGGCACCAAGCTGGAGGTCGCCTACTTCGACCAGCACCGCGCGGAGTTGGATCCGGATAAAACGGTGATGGACAACCTGGCGGAAGGCAAACAGGAGGTAATGGTTAACGGTAAGCCACGTCATGTGCTGGGTTATCTACAGGACTTCCTGTTCCATCCGAAACGAGCGATGACCCCGGTACGTGCGCTTTCCGGAGGGGAACGTAACCGCCTGCTGCTGGCCCGGCTGTTCCTGAAACCCAGCAATCTGCTGATCCTTGATGAACCGACTAACGACCTCGATGTTGAAACGCTGGAGCTGCTGGAAGAGCTGATCGATGGCTATCAGGGGACCGTGATGCTGGTGAGCCACGATCGTCAGTTTGTCGACAATACCGTGACCGAGTGCTGGATCTTCGAAGGCGGCGGTCGTATTGGCCAGTACGTCGGCGGCTATCACGACGCCCGCGGTCAGCAGGCCCAGTCTTTGGCGCAAAAGCAGACGGTCGTTAAAAAAACACGGAAGTCGCTCAGCCAAAAGCAGAAACTGTCAAACGCGGCGGGAACAAACTAAGCTATAACCTGCAGCGCGAGCTGGAACAACTGCCGCAGAAGCTGGAGGCTCTCGAGGCCGAACTGCAGACGCTGCAGGATCAGGTTGCCGATCCCGATTTCTTCGGGCAACCGCACGATCGCACGCAGCAGGTGCTGGCGCAGCTGGCCGAAGCGGAGCAGGCGCTGGAAGCGGCCTTTGAACGCTGGGAATATCTCGAAGGATTAAAGAACGGCGCCTGAGCCGAGGAGTTGTCATGTGCGATCATCATCATGCTGCGCGACATATTCTATGTCCCCAATGTGATTTGCTGGTGGCTTTGCCGCAGCTTGAGCATCGCCAGAAAGCCGCCTGCCCGCGCTGCGGTACAACGTTAACCACCACGTGGGACGCGCCTCGCCAGCGTCCCACGGCGTATGCGCTGGTCGCGCTGTTTATGCTGCTGCTGGCCAACCTGTTCCCTTTTATCTATATGAAAGTGGGCGGCATCAGTAGCGAAATAGAGCTGCTGGAAATTCCCAACGTACTGTTTACCGAGGATTACGCCAGTCTCGGGACTTTCTTTTTACTCTTTGTTCAATTAGTGCCGGCGTTTTGCCTGGTCACCATTTTGCTGCTGGTTAATCGGGTCAGAATGCCTGCCGGCCTGAAGACGTTCCTTGCGCGAATTCTCTTTCAACTGAAAACCTGGGGCATGGCGGAGATCTTTCTTGCCGGCGTGCTGGTGAGCTTCGTCAAGCTGATGGCCTACGGTGATATCGGCATCGGTCTGAGCTTTGTTCCCTGGTGTATGTTTTGCCTGCTGCAGTTACGTACTTTTCAGTGCGTCGACCGCCGCTGGCTATGGGATGATATTGCCCTCATGCCGGCCATTACCCAGCCGCTGAAGGTCGGGGTGACCGGTATCCGTCAGGGGCTGCGCTCCTGTGCCTGCTGTACGGCGGTGTTGCCGGTCGATCAGACCGTCTGCCCGCGCTGTAACAGTAAAGGAACGGCGCGGCGCAAAAATAGCCTGCAGTGGACGCTGGCGCTGCTGGTGACGTCATTTATCCTTTATCTCCCTGCCAACATTATGCCGATCATGATCACCGATCTGCTGGGCGATAAAATGCCATCGACCATTATGGCCGGGGTGATTTTACTGTGGAGCGAAGGTTCATATCCGGTGGCGCTGGTGATCTTTATCGCCAGTATTATGGTGCCGACGCTGAAGATGATCGCTATCGCCTGGTTGTGCTGGAACGCCAACGGCAACGGCGCGCGAGATTCGGAGCGCATGCATCTGATCTATGAGGTGGTGGAATTTGTTGGCCGCTGGTCAATGATTGACGTTTTTGTCATCGCCGTGCTCTCTGCGCTGGTCCGCATGGGAGGGTTAATGAATATCTATCCAGCCATCGGCGCGGTCATGTTTGCGCTGGTGGTGGTGATGACCATGTTTTCAGCCATGACATTTGATCCCCGTTTACTGTGGGATCGTGAGCCAGATTCAAGCCATGAGGAAATACAACAACATGGAAAATAAGAGCGGAGAAGCGAAAGTGCAGAAGGTGAAGAACTGGTCACCGGTGTGGATCTTCCCTATCGTCACTGCGCTGATCGGGGCATGGATCCTGTTTTATCATTACAGCCATCAGGGGCCTGAGGTCACGCTGATCACCACCAATGCGGAAGGGATTGAAGGGGGAAAAACCCGGATCAAGAGCCGCAGCGTAGACGTTGGGGTGGTGGAGAGCGCGACGCTGACCGACGATCTCACCCACGTGGAAATCAAAGCCCGCCTCAATTCCGGGATGCAGAAGCTGCTGCACAACGATTCCGTCTTCTGGGTGGTAAAGCCGCAGGTTGGGCGCGAGGGGATCAGCGGTCTTGGGACATTGTTGTCCGGGGCCTATATTGAACTGCAGCCGGGAACGAAAGGTTCGGTGCCAGCGCAGTATCCGCTACTGGATTCTCCGCCGCTGGCCTCGCCGGATGCCAAGGGGATCCGTATTCTGCTGGAAAGCAGCAAGGCGGGCCAGCTGTCGCCGGGCGATCCGGTGTTATTCCGCGGCTATCGCGTGGGGTCAGTGGAAACCAGCACTTTCGACACGCAGAAACGTCGTATTACTTACCAGCTGTTCATCAATGCGCCGAACGATCGCCTGGTGACCACCAACGTTCGTTTCTGGAAGGACAGCGGGATCGCTGTAGATTTGACCTCGGCGGGGATGCGCGTCGAGATGGGCTCGCTGTCGACGCTGTTTGGCGGCGGGGTGAGCTTCGATATTCCTGAAGGACTGGACCTCGGGGAGCCGGTGGCGAATAAAACGGAATACCATCTGTTTGACGATCAGAAGAGCATCCAGGATTCAGTCTTTACCGAGCATATCGATTACGTCATGTTCTTCAAAGACTCGGTTCGCGGCCTGCAGCCGGGCGCGCCGGTGGAGTTCCGCGGTATCCGTCTGGGCACCGTCGGCAAAGTGCCGTTCTTTATTCCGGGGCTGAAGCAGCGTTTGAACGATGACTATCGTATTCCAGTGGAAGTGCGGGTTGAACCGCAACGGCTGATTAATCAGCTTGGCGGCGATCCGAATATTCGCGCCCACATTGACGATCTGATCAACCGCGGACTGCGCGGCTCGCTGAAAACCGGTAACCTGGTGACCGGCGCGCTGTATATCGATCTCGACTTCTATCCGAAGGCGCCCCCGCGCGGGAAAATACAGGAGTTTAACGGCTATCCGATTATCCCGACCATCAGCGGTGGACTGGCACAGATCCAGCAGCGTCTGATGGATGCGCTGGATAAGATTAATAACCTGCCGATTAATCCGCTGCTGGAGCAGGCGACCAGCACCCTGGCGCAGAGCGAGAAGACGATGCAGCACGTGCAGACCACGCTGGATAATCTGAATAAGATCACCTCCAGCCAGTCAATGCAGCAGCTGCCCGCCGATATGCAGACGACGCTGCGTGAGCTGAACCGTAGCATGCAGGGCTTCCAGCCGGGCTCTGCGGCCTACAATAAGATGGTGGCCGATATGCAGCGTCTGGATCAGGTGCTGCGTGAGCTGCAGCCGGTTCTGAAAACGCTAAATGATAAGAGCAATGCGCTGGTATTTGAGGCGAAGGATAAAAAAGATCCACAGCCGAAGGGAGCGAAATAATGAAAAAATGGTTACTGGCGGCAGCCGTATGCGTACTGACGGCGTGCAGTAGCGGCGGGGAAAGCAAGACATACTATCAGCTACCGGTTGTGCAGGGCGGCGCGCAGAGCGCCGCCAGTCAGGGGGCACGTCTGCTGTGGGTAGAGCAGGTCAGCATCCCGGATTATCTGGCGGGTAACGGGGTGGTCTATCAGACCACCGACGTGCAGTATGTGATCGCCAATAATAATCTGTGGGCCAGTCCGCTGGATCAGCAGCTGCGCACTACGCTGGTGGCAAATCTCAGCCAGCAGTTGCCCGGCTGGGTAGTGTCGTCCCAGCCGCTGGGGAGCGAGCAGGATACCCTCAACGTTGCGGTCAATGGCTTTCATGGTCGCTATGACGGGCGGGTTATCGTTAGCGGTGAGTGGCTGCTGAAGCATCAGGGACAGCTGATTAAGCGCCCGTTTAACATCGTCCTCAGGCAGGAACAGGATGGTTATGACGCGATGGTCAAGACCCTGGCGCAGGCGTGGAGCCAGGAGGCGGCTGCCATTGCCAGCGAGCTTAATCGTCTGCCATAAGTAAAATTCATCATAATGACCTGCCGCGCGGTTCACCTGGGCCGCGCGGCATTTTTTTTGCCAGGTCAGTTCGTTACCGGCGGCTGCGCCGAGCGAACAAAAAATGAACTCTTATATAGGTCACAAATATGACACTGGCGTGAATTTTGCGCATTGACGTTGCCTTCTTTTCGCGGTATTCGTAACCCGTGGCTGCACAATTTGCGACCACTGTTTTCTTTTCCACCAGATCAAAGAATGAGGGAAACGAGGCATGAAGAGACAAAAACGAGATCGCCTGGAACGGGCACACCAACGCGGATATCAGGCGGGTATCGCGGGAAGATCGAAAGAAATGTGTCCATACCAGAGCCTGAATCAACGCTCATGGTGGCTGGGAGGCTGGCGAGAAGCCATGGAGGACAGGGTACTAACGGCCTGACACTGTCTCTTTAAAAAAGAAGCCTCCGCATAGCGGGGGCTTCGCCTTTTAATCGCTACTGAATGTTATCAGAAAGCGGAAGTATCCTGGAACAGACCCACTTTCAGATCGTTCGCGGTGTAGATCAGACGATCGTCAACCAGCACTTCACCATCCGCAAGTCCCATAATTAGACGACGGTTAACAATGCGCTTGAAGTGGATACGGTAGGTGACTTTTTTCGCGGTCGGCAGAACCTGACCGGTAAATTTCACTTCGCCAACGCCCAGCGCGCGGCCTTTGCCTTCGCCGCCCAGCCAGCCAAGATAGAACCCGACCAGCTGCCACATAGCATCCAGGCCCAGGCAGCCCGGCATCACCGGATCGCCGATAAAGTGGCAACCGAAGAACCACAGGTCAGGATTGATGTCGAGTTCTGCCTCAACATAACCTTTATCGTAGTTACCACCGGTTTCGGTCATTTTGATGACGCGGTCCATCATCAGCATGTTTGGTGCCGGTAACTGCGGGCCTTTCGCGCCGAACAGTTCACCACGACCAGAGGCAAGAAGATCTTCTTTTGTATAGGATTCGCGTTTATCTACCATGTTTTCAGTAAGCCTTATTTTAAGTTCGGGACGCAGGATAGCTAACACGTGTAAGCTGAACAAGTCCGATCAGTTAGAACTTGTCCCACCTAACCAGCGTAGCGGCCACGGAAAACGATGGCGAGTCTCTTGCTGGGTCGCCTGCGCTATCCGCTCCTGAATGGTTTGTCGCAGCGTCTGTCCTTCACCGTCCCACATCAGCTGGGTCAACATCGGCAGCGCTTCGGTAATATCGTCAATGGCCCAGATAGCAAACTGGTTGTCGGCAACGGCCTGACGTAGCTCGTGGCTCAGGCTGAGATGACGAACGTTGGCGGCAGGGATAATCACTCCCTGTTTGCCGGTTAAACCGCGCTGCTGACAGATAGTGAAGAAGCCTTCAATTTTCTCGTTCAGGCCGCCGACCGGCTGCACGCGACCAAACTGGTCGACGGAGCCGGTGATCGCGATGCTCTGATTTATCGGTACATTGGCCAGGGCGCTGATTAAGGCGCAGAGTTCCGCCATGGAGGCACTGTCGCCATCCACTTCACTGTAGGACTGCTCAAAGGTCAGCGAAGCAGTGAAGGGAAGCTGCTGCTCCAGCTCCAGCTCGGACATCAGAAAAGCCTGCATGATCATCATGCCTTTCGCATGAATGTTACCGCCCAGCTCGGCTTTACGTTCGACGTCGATAAATTCGCCATCGCCAATGTGCACGACGCAGCTGATGCGTGAAGGTTCACCGAACGCGCGTGGATGACCGGGGAATTCGATCACCGACAGGGCGTTGATCTGCCCGACGCATTCGCCTTCGGTTTCAATCAGGATCTGTTCCTGCAGGATTTCATCCTGCATACGCTCCGCCAGGTAGCCTTCACGCCATACCCGGCGCGCCAGCATGGTCTGCATCGCTTCGCCGGTAATCTCCTCGCCTTCGCAGAAGGCGGCAGCCTCCCGCAGCTGGCGGGTTATCCATAGCGGACTGAGCGGCAGGGTCTCCTGGTCGCCGGTATAGCGCGTTCCCTCATCGATCAGCAGAGGCCAGGCATCGGCTGCCGGGCCCGGCAGCTCCAGCTGCTGCGCATTCTGCCATACCCACTGGCACCAGGCCTTTAGCGTGTCGGCGTCAGCAAACTGCAGAGTGTCTTCATACTCGCTATAGATCGCCTGCGCAGCCAGCTCCGGCTCCATTTCCTGGAAATCGGCCAGCGATTCGCGTTCGCCCACCAGGATGATTTTCAGACTCAGCGGCATGGAGGGAATGCTGACCGGCAGCGGACGCGATTCATCCATAGAAAGCCAGTCAAAGCGCTGACGAGTCACCATATTTTTCAGACGCACCCACAGCAGCGGTTGCGCCAGCAGTGTACGTAGCGAAAGCACAAGCACGCCGCCGTTGGCCTGATGGACCAGCCCAGGCTGGAGGGTGATTGCACCGTTAAACTGGCGTACGCAGCCAAACAGCTGTTCCGCTTCTACCCAATCGGCCATCACGACCGGGGCAGTGCTGGCGAAATTATCCTCAGCGCCCTGCGCCGGTGCGAGCGTCACCTGAGCGTCGGTTACCTTATAGCGGACGCCGTAAAGCGGTGCGGCAGGCTCGTGCAGAGTCCGGGTTTCAGCCGCCAGCCATTGCAGATATTCCGGCTCTTCAGGGGCTTTCACCAGCATGAAGGAGGAGACTGCCGGCGTGTACAGCAGCTGCTCAAGCCCATAGAACAAACGCGGCTGCAGATCGCCCGAGAGGGAGGGGGCCGGATGGGAAAGTTCAGCTTGAGCAAACAGCGCCTGGTAAGCTTCCAGATCAGGCGCAAGGTCGGTTCGGGTCAGTTTCGTAATGGTCAAAGTCGCTGTTTTTTAGTTAGATGTAAAGCGCGCAATTATACCTGATGCCGCGACCGAGCACACGGAGGATTATGGTTACCCTGATGATTACCCGGTCGCAGACTTCACGAATAATGATTTATATTCAGCACATCAGAAAAAAACTGATATCCTGAAATGAGTTACACGGTCACATTGAGATCGCAATGAAATATCAACAACTGGAAAATCTTGAAAGCGGCTGGAAATGGAAATATCTGGTAAAGAAGCACCGGGAAGGTGAGCTGATTACCCGCTACATTGAGGCCAGCGCTGCGCAAGCTGCGGTAGATGACTTGCTGACGCTCGAGAATGAACCTGTGCTGGTGCATGCCTGGATTGAGCAGCATATGAATCCGGCGCTGATGAACCGCATGAAGCAGACTATCCGCGCGCGACGGAAACGCCATTTTAACGCTGAGCATCAGCATACGCGTAAGAAGTCTATCGACCTTGAGTTTGTCGTTTGGCAGCGTCTTGCTGGCCTGGCGCAGCGGCGGGGCAAAACCTTGTCTGAAACCATCGTCCAGCTGATTGAAGATGCCGAGCACAAAGAGAAATATGCCAGCAAAATGTCGAGCCTGAAGCACGATCTGCAGGTACTGTTAGGGAAAGAATAGCCAGGTAGGATCGTCGACCCGCCTGCTGGTGGTTGCCCTGGCCGGGGGCTGCTTCACAGCTCTCAGCCGCTGAAGTGGGCGAGAGGGCATAAAAAAAACCCGCCGAAGCGGGTTTTTTTATCGGTTATAACTTAAGCCGCCGGCTGAGTTACAACTTCTTTGTAGCCTTTAACTTCGATCTCTACACGACGATCCGGAGCCAGGCAATCGATCAGGGCAGCGCGAGCTTTCACGTTGTCACAGGTGTTGCCAGTAACCGGGTTGGATTCACCCATGCCGCGAGCGGAGATTTTGCCAGCCGGGATGCCTTTAGCAACCAGGTAGTCAACAACGGACTGAGCACGTTTCTCAGACAGCTGCTGGTTGTAAGCTTCGGAACCGATGCGGTCGGTGTAGCCCAGAACAACAGCGGAACCGTCTTTCGGATCCATGTTGCTCAGCTGAGTGTACAGCTGATCCAGAGCCTGCTGACCTTCCGGTTTCAGGGTAGCTTTGTTGAAGTTGAACAGAACGTCAGACTTCAGGGTGAAGTGCTTGGTAGCCACTTCCGGAGCCGGAGCCGGAGCCGGAGCAACAACCGGTGCAGCATCTTCCTGACCGAAGCGGTAGGAAACGCCCAGGCTCAGCATGCCGTTATCAGGACGGGTACCCACAGTGCCCGCGTCGCCGATGTTGTTAACCCACTGGTATTCCAGACGGGTAGCGATGTCACGAGTAACAGCCCACTCTACGCCGCCAGCAAATACTGGGGAAACGCCAGTGTCGTGTTCGCTACGGGAAACGCCGGTAGAAGCGTAGTTGCCTTTGGAGTCAGCGCGCCAAACCATGCCGCCCAGACGGGTGTAGATGTCCAGATCGTCAGTGATCGGGTAACCCAGTTTAGCGGTCAGCTGAACGCCCTGAGCTTTGAAAGCACCGTTGTCAACGCTGCCTTTATATGCCATACGGCCCAGCCAGTCATAACCCATTTCGAAACCGAGGTACGGGTTAACCTGGTAACCACCGAACGCACCAGCACCAAGCTGATCGTTACGGGTCGGACCGTTGTTGTTCTGGAAACCGTTACCGTAGAAACCGGTGTCGTGATACTGGGACCAACCCAGTTTACCACCTGCATACCAGGTGTTATCTTTCGGAGCGGCCTGCGCTACGGTAGCGAAGCCAGCCAGTGCCACTGCAATCGCGATAGCTGTCTTTTTCATTTTTTGCGCCTCATTATCATCCAAAATTCGCCATGAAGTTACAAAAGACCTTACGGTTAAATCCTTCACCGGGGGCGTGACTTGTTGTTAACTATGCTGATACATGCAGCGTAAGCCGATCACCCCTGGCGATGTAAAGTCTACAACTTAGTTCGAAACTTACAAGTGTGAACTCTGTCAGGCATATGAAAAAAAAGGGTTGTGTACACAATATTTAACAAATATGGTTGATTTTCGTACACGAAAAAAAGACAGAAATCCCCGTGTGGCAGGCATTCCGCGAAAAAGACCATAAAAAACGCTGTACCTTTCCCAGCGGTAAAAAAAATTCCAGGAATAATCCTAATTTCACTCAATGATACAAATTTGAGTGAATTTTTAGCCCGCTGAGTTGTCTGCCGAGCGTGCCCTGATTTCGCACCGGGCGCATGATGAATCCCATCGCGGACCCTACCTGGGCAGCGTTAACGAGACGTTCGTGTTCGTCAGCGGTTAACTCCTCCGCCAGCCAGCAGATAACCACACTATAATTACCCGTGCGCAGGGCACGGATCATTGAGTCTATGGTATGGCTGGGAGAGAGCTGGCTAATTTGCATGACCTTGGACAGCGGCAGACCGGCGGACTGAACCCATTCGCGGCTGAGCTTTTGTTGCGGCGTGAGCCACAGCTGCCAGCGCGACTGTTGACCCAGCTGCTGTAATAAAGGTAGCAGCAATAACTGCGTCATCATGGGTTGATCTTCACGATAGACAATTTCACTGATCAGCCCATTGGTGTTCTGTTCGCCAGAACGATGAGCGTAGTGGCCTGCCGGAGCAGAAGCCTGTGCTGAACGGTTTGCGTGAGCTGAAGTAAACATAGTCTATCCCGCCTTTAGTTACTGTATGCATATACAGTATCTTCGCCAGGGGAAAAGATCAACCGCAATTTGCCATTTTGCTGCCGGGAATTTAATCGCTTCTCGTGGTTCCTTATCTGTCAAAAGAAGCCCCTGCATTATCCAATCCTTAACGCGCGCTAATGATTTCATTTCTCCCTGTCGATTGCTGCAACGCTTGCGATTTTCTGAAAGCGTCTCGCAAAACCGCATTCTGGTGAAAAAGTCGGCGAAAATCATCTTGCTGCTGCCCGGGAAGTCCCTTATGTTTTCTCTTAGCGGATCCGTTAACAACTTAAGTTTAATTACATGATTAACAAAGGAATGATCATGAGAAAACTAGTTTGTCCGCGGCTCCCGCAATTTCAGGCCTGCGTCTCACCGCTGGGTCAACTGCATACTCGTCCGCTCTTTGGCGGCTACAGCCTGGCTATTGATGATACGGTGTTTGCGATGGTGGCCGAGGGAAACATTTATCTGAAGGCCTGCGAGCAGAGCGCTGCTTATCGGGTGGAACATCGTAATCCTCTGTTAACGCTGCGCCGACACGGCCGCATAGTGCCGCTGAAGTATTATCAAATTGACGACACTTTATGGCGCGATGAGCAGCAGCTTTTTCGGCTATCGCTACTGTCGTGGCAGAGTGCGCAGCGCGAAAAGAACTACCGACGGGCGTCGGGCCGCCTGAAGGATTTACCCAATATCAGCTTTCATATGGAATTGCAGCTGATTCACGCGGGCATACCGGACGTTAGGACGTTGCGGGAAGTTGGTGCGCAGGAGGCATGGCTGAGGCTACGCGTAAATAATGCTTCTTTATCGCTGAGCGTATTGCTGGCGCTGGAGGGGGCGATTGCCGGGGTACATGCCGCCGCGCTCCCGACGCCACGGCGTCAGGAGCTTCTCGAATGGGCGGCTACCCGGTAGCGGAAAAGCCTTGTTATTCGGTTTGGGCGTGGACCCGTTGCTGCAGGCGGCAGATTTCAGGCAGCAGCGCCAGCAGCAGGCCAATCTGCTGTAAGACCAAGGGTTCCTTACTGTCCGCGCGCGGTTCCAGATGATGGATCCGGCTTTGCAGGCTGTTCAAAGCCTGTTGCACCCGCTGTTCATCCGCGGGGGTATGATGCAAGGCGTCATCCACATAACAGACTGCATCATCCAGCAGGGCGAGGATTTCCGGCGTGGACAGTTTTTCCCGATGCGCGCCAAGAGCGGAGATATAGCTGGTGAACGTGTGGTTAAGGCATAGCAGACGAAAGGCGGTTTCTCGCTGGGTGGCATCCGCGCGTGGTTCAGTCGATAAGTTCGAGACGACGGAGGCCAGCTCAGCATCACGGTTGTAGGCGTCACGACGCGCGACACGGTAGGCCAGCCGGTTGTCGCGGCCCTGATGATACTGCTCCAGAATCGCGTCCAGATAGCGGCAGTTCGCGTTCATTGCCCGGTCCAGCACCCGCGGCAGGTTGCGGAATTTCCAGTCCGGCCAGATGAAGCTGACCGCTGCCCAGGCGATGGCGCAGCCGATCAGCGTATCAATGATACGCGGCAGCGCGACTTCAAAGCCCTCGCCAAGCAGGTTAAAGCACAGCAGCACCAGCAGCGTAATAAACATCGTGGCATGGGCGTACTGCACGTTACGGAAGGCAAAAAACAGCACGCCGGTCAGGACGATCAACAGCAGTTGCCCTTCAACAGAGGGAACCAGCAGCAGGACCGGCAGGCCGATCGCCACCCCAACCAGCGTGCCGATAATCCTTAGCGCCAGGCGATGGCGGGTGGCGTTATAGTTCGGCTGACAGACGAACAGGCTGGTTAGCAGGATCCAGTAGCCATGCTGGAGCCCGGTAAACTGGATAAAGGCATAGCCGGCGCAGAGCACCAACGACATACGTACTGCGTGGCGGAAAAGGGCCGACTCTGGCGACATATTGCGCTGCAGGCGCAGCCAGATATCGCTCAGACCGCCGAGTCTGTCGTCGGCCAGCAGCGTCTCGGTATTACTCCCGGCAGGCGCGGTGGTTTGCACCGATTCAATGGTGGCCAGCTGAGCATCGATAGCGCGCAGGTTATTCAGTAAATACCCGAGGGCGTTGAGCTGCTCGTCGGATGCGCCGCCGGCGCGCACGCGCTCAAGTGCCGCATCGAGATGCATGAACGCCCGTTCAAAATGGGCATCATGCTGATAGGGTTCGCGTAACAGAATCGCCCGCGCCAGCTTCTGGCAGGCCTGCGCCTGCATCGAAAGCATACGCTGGAAACGGAACATCACATCGCTATAGCGAAATTGATCGCGTAGGGTTTGATACTGAATATGCGATGAGCTGGCGCGTTCATGAATATCCTGGGCCACAAAGTAGTACTGCAGGGTGCGGCGGGTGCCGCGCTGGCCCCGATCGCCTCGCAGTCGGGTTAGCAGCGAGACCTTGGTTTGGTTAAGCGTAGCTACCAGCTGGCCATTAGCGAGCGCCAGATCGTACAGCGGCGCCTGGCTCTCATCCTCAAGGTCAGGATCAAACAGCCGGGATTTGAGCTCAAGATAGCGGGCCAGCTGCTCATAGCTACGCGCCAGGTTGTCCTGCAATGGACGAATCGGAAAGATCAGGTGCCCGGACAGCGTCAGCAGGTTGTACCACACTGCCCCCGCCAGCAGGAACAACGGCTGCAGATACCAATGATCGTACAGCGTGACGCCGAGCATGGTGTAGATGGCGATAAGCAGGGCGCCGAAGGCAATGGTCGCATAGCGCTGACCGAGGCCGCCAAGCAAAATAAAGCCGATGGTAGACACGGTTAAACCAAGGGCAAACAGCGGCGGCCACGGAAACAGCAGCTCCACGGAGGCGGAGGCGATAAAAAAGCAAACCAAAGTAATGGCAAGATTACGCAGACGGCCAGCCAGACGGTCGTCAAGGTCGGTCAGAGCCGCAGCCACGACGCCGAGGGTGAGGGGGATGGTCAGTTTGACTTCGCCGATCCACCAGGGAAACAGCGTTGTGCCGCAGAGCGCGATAAAAATTCGTACGTTATAAAGCCAGGCGCTGTTCCAGGTGTAGCGGCGTAGCAGGGGGCTAATCATGTCCGTGTTCCGTTCGGTTACTGAAAGCGACGACGCGCATTGGCTTCACGCGCAGCACGCGCGGTTTCCACAGAAACGACCCGGCGACCCACCGGCCAGAGGGCGATGGCGGCGATTTTGAAATTCGCGATCCCCACCGGGATGCCTATGATAGTCAGGCACTGAGCTATACCGCTGAAAATGTGCATCAGGCAGAGCCACCAGCCGAAAAAAATGAACCACAGAATGTTCAGAACGGTACCGCCGGCGTTCAGTAGACCGTTTTTGCGCCCCGGCTCGAGCTCGTCAACATGAATCGCCTCGTTACCGTAGGGAAATAACGAAAGGCGAGTGATTTCCCAGCAGGAACGAGTCAGCGGCAGCGTGACAATCAGAATGATGCTGACCAGGGTGGCGAGTAGCCAGCCTAGAGTGGTGGCGAAACCGCCAAGGATAAAGTTCAAAATATTCAGAATGGTACGCATAAAGCCTCGGTTTTGCCCGGTGGATAATAAGACCTGATGATTGTAACGTTTTTTTGCGCTGGAGCACCTGGTCCGGGGCGGTTAAACTGAAAAACAATCCACCCTGATTGAAAATCGACATTATATGGAACTTAAAGCGACAACATTGGGCAAACGCATGGCTCAGCACCCTTATGATCGGGTGCAGCTACTGAACGCCGGGGTAAAAGTTTCCGGCGATCGTCATGAGTATCTTATCCCTTTCAATCAGTTATTGTCAGTGCATTGTAAGCGCGGTCTGGTCTGGGGCGAACTGGAGTTTGTGCTACCGGACGGGAAAGTCGTGCGTTTGCACGGTACCGAGTGGAGTGAAACGCAGCGCTTTTATCATCATTTACACACACTCTGGCAGCAGTGGAGCACGGAGATGAGCAATATCGCCGCCGGCGTGCTGAAGCAGCAGCTGGCGACGATCGAGCACACTCGCGCAGAAGGCAAGTGGCTAACCCGTCAGCAGGTGGCGGATGTTCAGGATAATATACGCCATGCGTTGACTGGTTTGCCGATGCCCACCAGTCGGCTTGATGCCTTTGATAACTGCCGGGAGCTGTGGCGGGAGTGTCAGCGCTGGTTAGGCGATATTGAAGCGACGCGTCTGGCCCATAACCAGGCCTTTACCGAGGCGATGCTGGAGCAATATCGCGAATTTTTTGATAGCGTTGAGTCGTCCCCGCTCAATGCGTCACAAGCGCGTGCGGTAGTGAACGGCGAGCGCTCCCTGCTGGTGCTGGCGGGAGCGGGCAGCGGTAAAACCTCGGTGCTGGTGGCGCGAGCGGGCTGGCTGCTGGCGCGAGGAGAAGCCGCGGCAGATCAAATTTTGCTGCTGGCATTCGGCCGCCAGGCGGCGCAGGAAATGGATGAACGGATCCGCGAGCGTCTGGCATCAGATGATATTACCGCGCGTACTTTCCATTCGCTGGCGTTGCATATTATTCAGCAGGGCAGCAAAAAAGTGCCCACTATCAGTAAGCTGGAAAGCGATACTGCGGCCCGCCACGCATTGCTGCTGAAAAGCTGGCAAAAGCAGTGCCAGGAGAAAAAAGCGCAGGCGAAAGGTTGGCGCCTGTGGCTGGAAGAAGAGATGGGCTGGCAACTGCCGGAGGGGGACTTCTGGCAGGACAAAAAGGTGCAGCGGCGGATGGCCAGCCGGCTTGACCGCTGGGTGAGCCTGATGCGCATGCACGGCGGCTCCCAGGCGGAGATGATTGCCGGGGCGCCGGAAGCGGTACGCGACCTGTTCAGTAAACGGGTGAAGCTGATGTCGCCTCTGATGAAAGACTGGAAAGCGGCGCTCAAGGCCGAGAATGCGGTCGATTTTTCCGGCCTGATCCATCAGGCGGTCAATATTCTCGATAAAGGCCGCTTCGTCAGCCCATGGAAACACATTCTGGTGGATGAATTTCAAGATATTTCGCCGCAGCGAGCCTCGCTGTTGGCCGCGTTACGCCGGCAGAATAGCCAAACCACGCTCTTTGCCGTCGGGGATGACTGGCAGGCGATCTATCGGTTCAGCGGGGCGCAGCTTTCTCTGACCACCGCATTCAACCACTATTTTGGCGAAGGGGATTGCTGTGCGCTGGATACCACCTATCGCTTTAACGGGCGTATCGGCGAAATAGCCAATGGCTTTATCCAGCAAAATCCGCATCAGTTAAGCAAACCGCTGAACAGCCTTATGGCAGGTGATAAAAAGGCCGTCACGCTGTTAGCCGACGACAAGCTGGACGATCTTCTGGATAAGCTGAGTGGTTACGTTAAGCCCGAGCAGCGCATCCTGCTGCTTGCCCGTTATCACCATCTGAAGCCTGAGGCGCTCAACAAAGCGGCGACGCGCTGGCCGCACCTGCAGCTTGATTTTATGACGATTCATGCCAGCAAAGGTCAGCAGGCTGACTTTGTCATTGTGTTGGGACTGCAGGAGGGGGAGGATGCGTTTCCGGCCCCGGCGCGCGAGTCGATTATGGAGCAGGCGCTCCTGCCGCAGCCGGAAGATTTTCCGGATGCGGAGGAGCGTAGACTGTTGTACGTGGCGCTCACCCGCGCTCGTCACCGGGTATGGCTGTTATTTAACAAGGCGCAACCTTCGCCGTTTGTCGAGATCCTGCAGGCGCTGGATGTGCCCGTGGCCAGGAAGCCGTAATCGCGGCTCGATTATTTCAGGCGCTCGGCAAGATAGCGTGGATAATCCGGGATCAGAATATCGAGCGGTTGACCGAAGTGCGGCGACTGGATAATAAAGTCAGCGGTGGAGACGTTAGTGGCGACCGGAATGTTCCAGACGGTGGCCAGGCGCAGCAACGCTTTGACATCCGGGTCGTGGGGAACGGCGTTCAGCGGATCCCAGAAGAAGATCAGCACGTCGATTTTGCCTTCTGAAATGAGGGCACCCACCTGCTGGTCGCCGCCCATCGGACCGCTCAGCATGGCATTAACCTCCAGGCCGGTAGCCCGGGAGACGAGATTACCGGTAGTGCCGGTAGCATACAAAATATGTTGCGCCAGCAGCGCCTGATGGCGAGCAACCCATTTCATCAGCATATCTTTGCAGTGATCGTGAGCCACCAGCGCGATATGTTTTTGCGCAGGCAGGGTACGTGTTGTCAGTTCCATATTTTCATTCCACATTTTGACCTGCAAACAGATTACTGAATGTGGCTGTCGCTGCAAGCATCGGGGATGAAAATTTTGCTGAATCTGTGGGTTAGGCTGGATGGCCCCCTGCTGCGGATTAGCATACACTTAGGTGAAATAGCAGGAGGAAACCATGAAAGAGAATGATATTGCTGGCATCCTGACCTCGACACGGACGATTGCGCTGGTCGGAGCCAGCGACAAGCCTGACCGTCCGAGCTACCGGGTCATGAAGTATCTGCTGGATCAGGGGTATCACGTTATCCCGGTTTCGCCGAAGGTGGCGGGCAAGACGCTGCTGGGACAACAGGGGTATGCGACGCTCGCCGACGTTCCGGAAAAGGTCGACATGGTTGATGTCTTCCGTAATTCAGAAGCGGCGTGGGGCGTAGCGCAGGAGGCGATAGCCATCGGCGCGAAAACGCTATGGCTGCAGCTGGGGGTGATCAATGAGCAGGCTGCGGTGCTGGCCAGGGAAGCCGGATTGAGCGTAGTGATGGATCGCTGCCCGGCCATTGAACTACCGCGACTAGGGTTGGCGAAATAAAATAAAACCCCGCGTTAGCGGGGTTTTATTTTAGTTGCGAAGGCGCGGCGCCTGCAGCTGCTGACGAATCGTTTTGGCCAGTTCGTCAAGGGACGGCTGTTCCGGGTGTTCGTCGCGGGTTTCGCTGCTCAGCTGCGCTTCTGCCAGATAGGTGTGAATCGGCTGGCCATCATCATCTTCCATCACCACATGGTACCAGGGCGCCGCGCGCAGTTCGTCATTGGCGGCAATTTCATCCTCTTCCGGCTCCGCGAGCGAATACTCGGGATCGACATCGACGATGACGCCCAGGTAGCCCAAGAGCGTATGGCGGACCTGTTGGCCGATACCGAATTTGCTGGCTATCATAGGCACCTCCTGGGAAACATGAATACTCCCTATATGAGGCTCATGTTTCGTTTTTCAAGTTACATGACGCGACAGGCAAACCCCTTCAGATACAGCCCTTCCGGGTAGGTTGCGATCACCGGGTGGTCGGCAGCCTGACGGAACTGTTCTATAAATTGTACATCACGCCCGGCATCAATTGCGGCATCGGCGATGATTTTCTGAAATAAATCGGTGGTCATCAGCCCGGAGCAGGAGAATGTCAGCAGCACGCCGCCGGGGTTCAGCAGCTGGATCGCCAGCATATTGATATCTTTATAGCCGCGGCAGGCGCCCATCAGCTGGCTTTTATTTTCCACGAACTTCGGCGGATCCATCACGATCACGTCGAATTTCTCTCCCTGATCGCGGTATTTACGCAGCAGTTTGAACACGTCGTCGCGCACAAACTCCGCTTTGGACAGATCCAGTCCGTTGATCTCCACGTTCTGGCGGGCAACGTCGAGCGCCTCCTGAGAGGTATCCACGCTGGTGACCTGGCGGCAGCCGCCCATCAGCGCCGACACCGCAAAGCCGCCGGTGTAGGAGAAGCAGTTCAGCACCCGTTTATCCGCGACATAGCGGCGGGTGGCCAGGCGGCTGTCGCGCTGGTCGAGGTAGTAGCCGGTCTTGTGCCCGCCCTGGATATCGACTAACAGCTTCATGCCGTGCTCGGTGATCGGCAGCAGCGCCGGGGGCAGTTCGCCCACCACTGGCCCCTGGGCCAGCTCCAGTCCCTCTTTTTTACGCACGGCGACATCGCTGCGATCGTAAATGGCGCAGTCCGGGAACAGGTTCTGCAGGGCGCTGATGATGGCGGCGCGCTGGTATTCGGCGCCTGCGCTGAGCAGTTGCAGCACGAAAAAGTTGCCAAAGCGGTCGATAGTGACGCCCGGCAGGCCATCGGACTCGCCGGCGATCAGGCGGTAGCTGTCGAGGCCATCGCGCTCGGCCAGCCAGGCACGCCAGGTTTGCGCCTGCTGCAGACGGCGTTCAAAGAAGGCGCTATCGATGGCTTCATTGCGGTCGAAGGTCCACACGCGGGCGCGGATCTGCGACGACGGCGAGTAAGCGCCGCGGGCCAGCCATTTTCCCTGATGGTCAACGATATCGATGGTTTCACCGCTGCGGGCTTTACCTTCCATGCGGGCGACGCCGCCGGAGAATATCCACGGATGGCGACGCAGCAGGGATTTCTCGCGTCCTTTGGCTAACACTAAGCGGGGGAATAGGGAATCTGTCATGGGGCTACCTTTAAGCAACGGGAATGTCGGCACCGAAAAATGGCGCGTAGATTAGCACACCTGGCGCACGCAAGCATCTTTCGCCCGGCAGGCACAGGTGAGCGTTTCGGCACAAAATGCAGGCGCTTCGGCACATTCAGCTGGTGCGGACTCTCATACCCTGTTTTCTCACCCCAACGAGGAGCAGACGATGAAAACAGGTATCCGCATGGCTGTGGCGATGGTAGCGGCTGTGAGCAGCGGCGCGATGGCCGCGCCGTTTAGCGTAAGCAGCAATGATATGCGTGACGGGCAGCCGCTGGCCCAGCAGCACTGGTTTGCCGGTTTCGGCTGTACCGGAGGCAATGTCTCTCCGCAGCTGGCATGGAAAAACGCCCCGGCGGGTACGCGCAGCTTCGCGGTCACCGTCCGGGATCCCGATGCGCCTACCGGCAGCGGCTGGTGGCACTGGACAGTGGTCAATATCGCCAGCAGCGTCTTTTCGCTGCCCGCTGGCGCGGGAGATAAAAACAGCGCTACACTGCCGGGCGGAGCGGTCCAGGGCCGCAACGATTTTGGCTATGCCGGCTTCGGCGGCGCCTGTCCGCCGGCGGGAGATAAACCGCACCGCTATCGCTTTACGGTATGGGCGCTGGATGTCCCCACGCTGCCGGTGGATGCCGGGGCCAGCGGGGCGCTGGTCGGCTATCTGTTACATAGCCATGCTCTCGCCAGCGCACAGTTGACGGCGATGGCCGGGCGTTAAAATAAAAAGTTGGTCTGATGGAGAGTATCCACTTTCAGCATAACGCCTTAACCGCGGCGGAGATCACCACCCGACGGCTATGCAGACTGCATCGCGTGCGGCTGTTCTCCCCGGCGCTCTGTCGGGTGAAACGCGGCAGCAAAGTGATTGTGCAAGGGGAGAGCCGGGTGCTGGCGACTCCGCAACAGCTGATTGTTTTGCCAGCTGACGTGGAACTGGAGGTGATTAACCAGCCGGAGAATGGCCTCTTTTGCTCCGATCTGCTATCGCTGACGCCCGAGCTGCTGACGAGGTTTAAGACTCGTTATCTCAGCGAACCACCGCCAGGGCGCCTGACCTCGCTCTGCGCACCGGTGACGACAGAGCTGGCGTTTATGTGGCAAAGCGTTCTGCAGGCGGTGCGGGAGGGATTGTCCGTCGCGCTGCAGCAGCACCAGACCATGGGACTGCTGCTGGCCCTGTATGAGGCTGGCTATGCGGGCCCGCTGCTCGTCGAGCGGCAGCAGGATCTGTCGGCGCAGGTGCGGCAGCTGATTATGCTGTCGCCGGCGCAGGCATGGAGCGTGTCGCGGGTGGCGAAAATGCTCTTTCTCGGCGAGTCCACGCTGCGCCGTCGGCTGCAGCAGGAATCGCAGAGTTTTCGCCAGATCGTCGAGGAGGTGCGGATGGCCCACGCCCTGGGGCAGCTGCAGACCACCTCGCGGCCAATAGGCGAAATTGCGCAGAACAGCGGATATCAGTCGGGATCGCGCTTTACCGCGCGCTTCCGTCAGCATTATGGTTTACTGCCGAAGCATGTACGCTGAGCGAATTTGCTATCCTCAGCGTATAGCGTGAGCGAAAAGGAGATGATTATGGCCAGTATCTGCACAATGGCATGGGTTTACGGTTCGGTTCAGGGCGTGGGATTTCGCTATTCCACGCAGCGGGAAGCGCTGCAGCTGGGGGTGACCGGTTATGCCCGTAATCTGGATGACGGCGGGGTGGAAGTGCTTGCCTGCGGCGAGGCGGAGCAGGTGGAAAAACTCATCGCCTGGCTGAAAGCCGGGGGGCCGCGCAGCGCGCGGGTTGACCGAGTGTTAACCGAGCCCCATCAACCCACCCGCAGCTGGGACAAATTCGCGATCCTCTATTAGATGCACTTCACCGGCTTCGGCAAGCCGGCGATTTTGGTCGCCTGTTTGGCGGGTCCTTTCGGGAACAGGCGATAGAGATAGCGGCTGTTGCCTTTCTCTTCGCCAAACTTGTTGGCCATCGCCTTGACCAGCATACGGATCGCCGGAGAGGTGTTAAATTCAAGGTAAAACTCGCGCACAAAGCGCACTACTTCCCAGTGTTCAACGGCGAGCGTTATCCCTTCCTGCGCGGCAATGACTTCCGCCATCGCCTCGCTCCACTGGGTGGTATCTTTCAGATAGCCTTCGCTATCCGTTTCAATTTCGTTGCCTTCAAAAATAAACATGATTTTTCACATACCGCCTGAAACTGGCCGCAGTGTAGCAAAAAAAAAGGCCCCGCATAAGCGAGGCCTCTGTTAAGCAGGGGAGCGGTTAGTCCCGGCTGGCGAAGCCCAGGATGCTCAGCAGGCTGACAAAGATGTTGTACAGCGAGACATACAGACTGACCGTCGCGCGGATATAGTTGGTTTCACCGCCGCGGATAATGTTGCTGGTCTCGAACAGGATGGCGCCCGAAGAGATCAGGATGAACACCGCGCTAATCGCCAGGTGCAGCGCCGGCAGCTGCAGGAACAGGTTAGCGACCATACCAATCAGGACGACCACCACGCCGGCCATCAGCATCCCGCCAAGGAATGACATGTCTTTACGCGTCGTCAGCACATAGGCCGAGCAGCAGAAGAAGACCAGCGCCGTGCCGCCCAGCGCCAGGCCGATTAAATCGCCCATGCCGGCAGAAAGATACGCGTTCAGCATCGGCCCAAGGATATAGCCGAGGAACCCGGTGAAGGCGAAGGCGGAAATAATCCCGGTGGGTTTATTCGCCGTTTTGTAGGTCAGGAACATCAGACCGTACATCCCCACGAGGGTCAAAATGAGACCCGGCGAAGGGAGCATCAGCACTGTGCTGGCGGTGGCGGTGATAGCGGAAAACGCCAGCGTCAGGCTGAGCAGGAAGTAGGTGTTACGCAGAACCTTGTGCGTGCTGAGCAGCGAGGAACGGTCACGCGATGATGTAATTATGCGATCCATGAGTCACTCTCTTATGACAGATGTAATTAGGGATAAAGAATAAGAAAAACAAGCGTGAAGCCCTAATGCTTTTACCCATCTTTACTTAGTTTTTACCGCTTTTGCCTGGCATAAAATTCTATATAGATAGGGAAAAGCGATATATTTTCGCTTTTCGCGTCGCTGAGCCGATCGAAATCTTATAGGTCACTGAAAAATATTGCCTTATGGCAGTTCTGCGACTAAGTGTGGAAGAGGGGGATTACCCCGTACGTCAAAGGCAAAGGGAAATGACATTACACAAAAAAAATCACATCACCCGAACACTCCTGGCTGTCAGTATGCTGGCTATGAGCGGCGGGGCGCTGGCGGCGCAGGTGCCGCCGGGCACCCAGCTGGCGGAAAAGCAGGAGCTGGTCAGAAATAACGGCAGTGAACCGGCGTCACTCGATCCGCATAAAGTCGAGAGCGATGTTGAATTCAATATCATTAGCGATCTCTTTGAAGGGCTGGTTAACGTGTCGCCAGCGGGGGCGATCCAGCCGCGACTGGCGGAACGCTGGGAAAACAAAGACAACCTGTTATGGACCTTTCATTTACGCCCCGGTCTGACCTGGTCCGACGGCACTGCCATTACAGCGCAGGATATCGTCTGGAGCTGGCAACGGCTGGTCTCGCCGGCAACAGCCTCCCCCTACGCGAGCTACCCTGGCAATATGCATATCGCCAACGCCCGCGAGATTGCCCTCGGGCAAAAGGGACCCGAGACGTTGGGGGTGAAAGCGCTGAACGACACCACGCTGCAGGTCACTCTGACCCAGCCGAATGCCGCCTTCCTGGCGATGCTGGCGCACCCTTCGCTGGTACCGATCGACAAAGTGCTGGTGGAGCGGTATGCCGATAAATGGACCCGACCAGAGCATATCGTCACCAGCGGCCCGTATAAGCTGTCCCAATGGGTGGTGAATGAGCGGCTGGTGGCTGAACGTAATGCAAAGTACTGGGATAATGCGCATACCGTTATTAATAAAGTGACTTACCTGCCAATCTCTTCGGAGGCCGCCGATGTCAACCGCTACAAAGCAGGGGAGATTGATATTGTCTATACGGTGCCGATCAATCAGTTTGCGCAGTTGCAGAAAACCATGGGCGACCAGCTGGACGTTTCGCCGCAGCTGGCGACCTATTACTACGAATTCAATACTACCCGGCCGCCGTTTAACGACGCCCGTGTGCGTCGCGCGCTGAATATGGCGCTTGATAAAGATATCATTGCCGGAAAAGTGCTTGGCCAGGGCCAGCGCCCGGCCTGGCTGATCGGTCAGCCGGATATCGGCGGCGTGACGCTGCATAACCCGGACTACGCCAGCTGGCCGCGTGAGAAACGGATTGCCGAGGCGAAAAAACTGCTGGCGCAGGCGGGGTATGATGAAAGCCATCCGCTGGTCTTTACCCTGCTCTATAACACCTCTGAGTCGCACCAGCGTATCGCCATTGCCGCCAGCTCTATGTGGAAGAAAAACCTCGGCGTCGAGGCGAAGCTACAGAACCAGGAGTGGAAGACGATGCTGGATACCATGCATACGCATAACTTCGACGCCGTCCGCTACGCGTGGATTGCCGACTACGACGATGCCGCCACCTTCCTCAATACTTTCCGTACCGGTGATAGCGAGAACACCAGTCAGTACAGCAACCCTGCTTACGATGAGGCCCTGCGCAATGCGGCGAAAGCCTCCGACGTGGCGACCCGGGGCAAATACTATCAGCAGGCGGAAGATCTGCTGGCGCAGGATGTTCCCGCCATTCCGGTCTATCACTATGTACGTACTCATCTGGTGAAACCTTGGGTAGGGGGCTTCACGCCGGATAAGCTGGGGTATTACTACACCAAAGACATGTACATTAAAAAACACCCATCCGCCAGCGGCGATGGGCGTTGATTTTCTGTGCAAACTGCCTGAAATTCAGACGAATAACACAAAATTGTTTGTTTTTAAGGCAGTTGATCAAAATGATGCTTTACAGCATCCGCCGAGGTGTTTATAGTGCGCCTCACACCGGAAGTGTGGCCGAGCGGTTGAAGGCACCGGTCTTGAAAACCGGCGACCCGAAAGGGTTCCAGAGTTCGAATCTCTGCGCTTCCGCCATATAAAAGAAGGGGTTACCGAAAGGTAACCCCTTCTTGCTTTGTCCGGTCGGTCGTGCATGACCCGGACAGCGACCGACGACGTTTTCATTCCCACAGCGCTGACGGATATATAGCCCGTCGCATGGCAGGACTTTTCACAACGCCCGCTTATTCTTCGACAATCCGCGCCTTCGGTTTGCTCAGCAGGAGCATGACCAGCGCGACGTAGGGCATCGGCTTCCAGAAATAGTAGCCCTGCAGCAGATGAATATTCTGGCGATTAAGATAATCCCGTTGGGCCTCGGTTTCGACGCCCTCGGCAATGATGCGCAGTGACAGCGTCCGCGCCATCTCTATCACGCAGTCCAGCAGCTTGCTTGCCGGCGCCTCCCCAGTTACCCGGCCGACAAAACTCTGATCGATTTTGATATAGTCGAAAATCAGCTCGTGGAGACAGGAAAGCCCGGAATAGCCGGTGCCAAAGTCGTCCAGCGCGATGGAAAACCCGCGGGAGTGTAACGTATTGAGCTTGTCCACAACCGCCCCGTTGAGCAACAGCGGCTCCTGCTCCGTGATCTCCAGCATCAGCTTCACCGCTTTACCCTCAAAGCCGCGCTGATAGTGCAGGCAGTCATCGATAAACGTCGGCGCGTTAATATGTGACACGCTGATATTCAGGCCAATATGAAACCCATCCGGTAGTTTACTAAAGAGTGGTCTCATCTGCGCGTTGACCTGCGCCATCAGGCTGCGGGTTAGGGGAATAATTAAGCCGGTACGTTCGGCCAGCGGAATAAATTCCGCGGGCGAGCGCGCTGGCGTCGTGCTGTTTTGCCAGCGGGCGAGGTAAATACCTCCTGGTGTGGGTCCGCAGCCAGCGGCTTAACATCGCCATATCTGGCAATCATTTGGTTCTGCACCCAGAGTGCCAGCCCGTTGTCATCGGTATCGCTATATAGCGCATCGCGCAGATGGATGTCGCTGATCGTGACAATCACCCTGATCGGCGCTAAGCGCGTCTGATAGATCAGCACCGGCCGCTTATTGACCATCATTCTGGCCGGGAGCAGTAACAGAGGGTCATCAGGCAAAGACTCAGGGCTAAGTGTCAGGACCCGGTTGCCAGTTAATGACGAACACGCCCGCAAGAAATACCATCAGCGCCAGGGAAAAGGCAATCACTCGCAGCCGGTGGATGAAGAGACGGCGTTGTTTCTTGGCGATCGCACCGTCAGCCAGCCGGCGTGGCAGCCCGGCGCGATGGTGCGACTGACGGTCAGCGGCAAGGCGCGGGTATTTAGCGGCTAATCCCTGAGCAGGCGGCGCCGGCTATCGCCGGTGCCGCACAGAAAGCTAATCAGGCGGAGGATGAAGCCGATAGTATCCGCGCCACTGACCTCGTCGCCATGGAGTGGTAGTACGTTGGAACAATTCCGCGGGGTCAGTCCATCTCACCGCCGTTTTGCCGGTGTGCGCTTTACAAATCCAGCACTAACCGGCCGCCTTTAGCGCGTGAGCAGCAGATCAGCATACTCTGCTGGCTGGCTTTCTCTTCCTCGCTGTAATACTGATCGCGGTGGTCGGCTTCCCCCTCCAGAATCATCGTTTCGCAGGTGCCGCACACCCCTTCTCGGCACAGGCATTCGACCTTTGCCGCTTTGTTATTCTCGATCACCTGCAAAATGGTCATATCCTGCGGCACGGTAAATTCGCGTCCGGAACGCGCCAGCACCAGGGTAAATGCCTCTCCGCTTTTATCCTCAAGGATAAACTGCTCAAAGTGCAACTGTCTGGCGGGCACCTGATGGCGTTCGGCGGCGGCTTTCACCGCCTCGTTAAGCGCCGCTGGGCCGCAGGTATACACGTGGGTTCCTGGCTCGAGGTCGGCGAACAGGCGCGGTAGGTCGAGACGGCTGCCGAGCGCTGATACATGAACATTGACCCGATCGCGCCATGGCGCAGCGCGTAGCGTATCGACGAAAGCATTACTGTCGGCGTCGTGAAAACAGTAATGCAGCTGCCAGTCGGCCTGCCGCTGTTCCAGTTCCGGAATATGCGATAAGAATGGCGTAATGCCGATGCCGCCGGCGATCAGCAGATGTTTTCGCGCCTGTGGTTCGATGGCGAACAGATTGTTGGGCGTGGACACCGTCAGGGTATCGCCCGGGCGCACCCGCTGGTGCATAAAACGCGAGCCGCCTTTGGAAGGCGACTCAAGACGCACCGCAATCTGCCAGCTGGTGGTATCCAGCGGCGAGCTCATCAGCGAATAGGCGTTACTGTAGCGCTGCTCGCCATCCTGCATCTGGACGATAATATGGCTGCCGCCGCTGAATGCCGGCAGCGGGGCGCCGGTCGGCGACACCAGCGTAAAACGCTTCACAAGAGGGGTGATCTGTTCAACATCGCGAACGACCGCCTCAAACATTTGATAATCAGACATCGCTGAACTCCATCAAAAAATCCCGGCGTGGCTAGCGCCATCGCCGGGAGAGCACATTTACAACCCCTGGCAGAGATACTTCATCTCCAGGTAATCTTCGATTCCGTGTTCCGACCCTTCGCGGCCAAGACCGGACTGCTTTACCCCGCCAAACGGTGCGACTTCGTTGGAAATTAGCCCGGTATTGATACCGACCATGCCGTATTCCAGCTGCTCGGAGACGCGCCAGATACGGGCGGCATCGTTGCTGTAAAAATAGGAGGCGAGACCGTAGATGGTGTTATTCGCCTGCTCGATGACCTGCTGCTCATCGTCAAATTTCACCAGCGCCGCCACCGGGCCGAAAATCTCTTCCTGCAGCAGCAGTGACCCCGGCTGTACGTCGCCGATCACCGTAGGGGTGAAGAAATTACCGCCCAGCGGATGCGCTTTACCGCCGGTTAACAGCGTGGCGCCGCGGCTCAGGGCGTCGTCGAGCAGGGACTGCACTTTGCGCCCGGCGTCGGCGTTGATCAGCGGGCCAATCTGGACATCGGACTCGCTGCCATCGCCCACTTTCAGGGCGGCGACACGGGCGACGAACTTATCGCAGAATTGGTCGTAGACGGCGCGATGAATATAGAAGCGGTTGACGCAGACGCAGGTTTGCCCGGCGTTGCGGAACTTGGCGATCAGCGCGCCCTCGACCGCTTTATCGATATCGGCGTCGTCAAAGACGATAAACGGCGCGTTACCGCCGAGCTCTAAAGAGAGCTTTTTGATGGATTCCGCGCACTGGCGCATCAGCACGCGGCCAACTTCGGTCGAACCGGTAAAGGAGAGCTTACGCACCCGCTCATCGCCGGTGAACACCGCGCCAATCTCTCGCGACTGGCCGGTAACGACGTTAATGACGCCCTGCGGGATCCCGGCCTGATTCGCCAGCTCCGCCATCGCCAGCGCGGTAAACGGCGTTTCGTTAGCCGGCTTAATCACCATCGTACAACCCGCGGCCAGCGCCGGGCCGGCCTTCCGGGTGATCATCGCCGCCGGGAAGTTCCACGGGGTGATCGCCGCGCAGACGCCTACCCCCTGGCGGATCACCATCAGGCGTTTATCGGCGCCGGGGGAGGGGATTATCTCGCCGTTGGCGCGTTTCCCTTGTTCGGCAAACCACTCGATAAACGAGGCGGCATAGGCGATTTCGCCTTCCGCTTCCGCCAGCGGCTTGCCCTGCTCGGCGGTCATGATCTGCGCCAGCGCGGTTTTGTTTTCGAGGATCAGGCGGTGCCAGTTTTTCAATAGCGCGGCGCGCTGAGCGGCGGTTAATGCGCGCCAGTTCGGCAGCGCGGCCGCGGCGGCATCCACCGCCTGCTGCGCTTCCGCACGCCCCATATTGGGGATCTGGCCGAGCATCGCGCCGGTGGAGGGATTGCTGACGGCAAGCGTCGTGCCGTCGGCGGCGTCGCGCCAGCTTCCGGCAATCAGCGCCTGCTGGCGAAACAGATTTGAGTGAAATACGGACATGGCTAACTCCTTCAACAATTACGGCTGGAACACCTGGGCGACCAGATTGTGGAAATGCGCGATCCCGTGCTCGGAGATACCGCTGCCGCTGTTATCCGCCATAATGCGCCCCTGGCCGCGATAGCCGCGGGACTTCAGCCCCTTCTGCACGCTTTCCACCAGGCGTAAATCTTCCGGGCGGAACACGTCGCGATACCACTCAATCAGCGCTTTCTGATCGTCAGTCAGCTCTTCGTTGGTGAAATAGATGTCGTAATTCTGCAGAGTGGTCTCTTCATCCACCGGGAATTCATAGATAACGGTCATCATGCCCTTGATCGGCGTGACGTTGAACATGGTGCACGGCCACAGCCAGAAACCGTGAAACGCGGCGTCGGTACCCTCTTCGAATTTAAACGACTGCTCGGACGGTTTGGCGAAGCCATACTGCAGCGTCCATTTGCCGTGCATGGTGTGCCAGTAGCGGTCAACCTGGACGGAATCCGAGAAGCCCGGGTGCGCCGGACCGCAGTGGTAACATTCCAGATAGTTATCGACGATATTTTTCCAGTTCGCCGGGGTGAGGGTGGTAAAGCGCGCCGCCAGTTTCAGATCATGCACGTCCGGACAGGCTTCCAGCACTTTGTCCTGCAGCCCCGGTAGCTGCGTTTCCACACTCTCCGCTTCCGGATTCATATTGATAAACACAAAGCCGGCATACTCTTCCAGGCGAACCGGCACCAGCGTTGCCTTTTCGCTATCGAAATTCGCCACGTTTTCGCAGTTGCGGGCGTGGGCGAGATTGCCGTCCAGCTTGAAGGCCCAGGCGTGATAGGGGCAGGTAATCACGTTTTTGGCTTTGCCCTCGCCGCTCAGTAGCTGGTGGCCGCGGTGCGGGCAGACGTTATAGAAGGCGCGCAGAATGTTGTCGCGGCCGCGGACGATAACGATATTTTCGCCGATGATCTCCCGGGTAATGTAATCGTTCGGCCGGGCGACCTCGCTGCCGTGGGCGACGCAAATCCAGCTATTGGCGAAGATGCGCTCTTTCTCGTGCTCAAACGCCTGGCTGTCGGTATAAAAACGGGCCGGAATGGTCCAGGCATCCTGCGGATTAGCGCAAAAGTTAATCGGCAGGGTGAAGTCAGGGCTCAAATTGCTCATGTAGGGTCTACTTGTGATTATTGTCAGTAAGAGGTTTTACAGCGACTGGCCGTCGCCTTTGAGTACCGCGCCAACCGGCAGCGTCTCGGCTTTAATAATGGGCTCGGGGGTATGGGTTTCTATCTGATGGACCGGAACGTGGGCGTAGTCCTGTTTTAACCAGCGCACGAAGCCGCCGGTTTTAATCAGTAAAATGGCCAGGAACGGTAGGGCGGTCAGCACCACGGTGGTTTTCATGGTCTCAAGCGAAGCGCCGGTAAACAGAATCGACAGCGGGATGAGGGTGATCACCACGCACCAGAACAGGCGCATGCCGCGATCCGGATCCTCGCCTTCGCGCAGGTTGCGGGTACTGGTCGCCGCCATGGTGTAGGCCACCGCATCCATGTGCGAGGCGAGGAATACAATCATCACGAACAGATAGGCGGCGAGGAACAGCTTACCTGCCGGCAGCGACATCAGGACCTGCTGGACGGCGGTTTCGCCGCCGAGAGTCTGCATCACCTGTGGTACGTTAATCACGCCGTTAACGAACTGGTGCATGGCGTAGCTTTCCATCACCCCGAAGAAAAACCAGCAGCCGGCGGTGCTACCGAGGAGCAGTCCCCAGATCACCTCTTTGATTTTGCGCCCGCGGGAGACGCGGGTGACGAACATCGCCACGCCTGGGGTGTAGGAGATCCACCACAGCCAGTAGAAGACGGTCCAGTTGCGGGTAAAGGCGCCGTCGCCGAGCGGGTCGGTAAACAGGTTCATCTGCAGGAAGTTTTGGGTCGTCAGGCCGACGGCGTTAATGACGTTATTGGTGATGAATTCGGTCGGGCCAACCAGTAATACCACCAACGGCAGCAGAAACGCCCCCCAGCCGACCATTTTGCTCAGGCGCTGCAGGCCGTTGTTGATGCCAATCCACGAACTCATGCAGAAAATACCGCCGGAGAGCAGGATCACAAATGCCTGCACGGTGAAGTTATCCGGCAGTCCTGTCAGCGCTGACAGGCCGCGGGTGAAGGTGGCGGCGGTGACTACCAGCGAAATGGTTAACGCGCCGACGGTAGCGATCAGGAACATCAGATCGACCAGACGGCCCCAGAAACCTTGCGGATTAACGCCGGTGATCGCCGAAACGATCCCGGAGAGGCTGAGGCCTTTATTTTTCCGCACGTGGAAGTGATAGGCCATGATCAGCGAGGCGAGGGTATAGGTTGCCCAGGCGCTTACCCCCCAGTGGAAGAAAGAGTAAGGGATGCTGTATTCCAGCGCTTTCGGCGATTGCGGGGCAATGTTCAGGCCCGGGGTCTGGTAGTAATAAGCCCATTCGGCAACGCCCCAGTACAGCGTGGAGGAGCCGAGACCGGCGCAGATAAACATAAACAGCCATGAGAGGGTACTGTATTCGACTTTACCTTCGCCGAGACGGATATTGCCGTATTTGCTGGTGGCCAGATACAACACCAGTCCCAGCGCCAGCAGCACCAGTACCTGTACCGTGGAACCCAGCAGGCGGGTCACGCCGTTAAAAATCGAATCAGCTGCCTGCGCGGTTTGCTGGGGGAAGAGACTTAATGTAGCGGCGATGAAAACAATGGCCGCCAGGCTGATGGCAATCAGCGGCACATCTTTTTTCTTTACGTTGCTCAACATGAGTGATCTCCTGGGCATGATTGCCCGTCGGTGGCTTTAGCCTGTCGTTGTTATCACGCTGTAGGGTCAGGGTTCGTAGCAAGATGCTATTAACAATTGGATTATTTCTTCGTTACATGAATTAAACAATTGGCCGTTTCGTGAAGCAATAAAACACGAAACGGAAATAATAAAAGGTGAATTGGCGCAGGTTCTGTCCTTTCAGGAATTAATAAAGTTCACCGCTGTGATGCGGTTCACTTGTCAATCGTGGGGGATTCTGCATAGCGAAAAGAGAGGGGCGTTGGCGGACCAGGCGCGCGGGTTTTCCCGGGTAGCGGCTGCGCCTTACCCGGGCTACT
>NZ_KV792647.1:85751-109264 GCF_001808265.1 Klebsiella sp. HMSC16A12 | reverse complement strand
CCTTACCCGGGCTACTTGCTGTGCCGTTTTTTTTGCCGGGTGGCGGCTGTGCCTTACCCGGCCTACACACTACATTATCGCGCGATTGTAGCCCCGGTAAGCGCAGCGCCACCGGGGAGCGGCGGGGTAATTACGCCAAAATGGCCTTGCAGATAGCCTCGCCAACCTGCTGCGTTGAGGCACTGCCTTTCATGTCCGGAGTTTTCGGTCCGCAGGCGATCGTCTGCTCAATCGCCGCCAGAATGCCATCGTGAGCGGCGTGGTAGCGCTCATCGCCGTTGCCGAGGAAATCGAGCATCATCGCCCCGGCCCAAACGGTGGCGATCGGGTTGGCGATATTTTTACCGTAAATATCCGGCGCCGACCCGTGAACCGGTTCGAACAGCGACGGGAAATTGCGCTCCGGATTGAGATTGGCCGATGGCGCAATACCGATAGTGCCGGTACAGGCCGGGCCGAGATCGGAGAGAATATCGCCGAACAGGTTAGAACCCACTACCACGTCGAAACGCTCCGGCTGCAGCACGAAACGGGCGCACAGGATATCGATATGCTGCTTGTCCCAGCGAATTTCGGGATAGTTTTTGGCCATCTCTTCCACCCGCTCATCCCAATAGGGCATGCTGATGGCCAGGCCATTGGATTTGGTTGCGGAGGTCAGCGTTTTGCGTGGGCGGCTTTGCGCCAGTTCGAAGGCGTAGCGCAGGACCCGGTCAACGCCGCGGCGGGTAAAGACCGACTCCTGAATCACCACTTCATGCTCGGTGCCTTCATTGGCGCGGCCGCCGAGGGCGGAATATTCGCCTTCGGTATTTTCGCGCACCACGTAAAAATCAATATCGCCGGCCTTTTTACCCGCCAGCGGGCAGGGGACGCCGGGGAACAGGCGCACCGGGCGCAGGTTGACGTATTGATCGAACTCGCGGCGGAACTTCAGCAGCGACCCCCATAGCGAAATGTGGTCGGGAACGGTATCCGGCCAGCCGACGGCGCCGAAGTAGATGGCATCGAAGCCCTGCAGCTGCTCGCGCCAGTCGTCCGGCATCATCTTGCCGTGATGGGCATAATATTCGCAGCTTGCCCACTCCATCTGCTCGAAGCTCAATGACAGATCCCAACGCTGTGCGGCGGCTTGCAGCACGCGAATCCCTTCAGGCAGCACTTCTTTGCCAATTCCGTCACCCGGGATGGCGGCAATACGACAGGTTTTTTTCATTCCGGTTCTCACTTTTTAACGATGATGTTTGACCACCTACCTATCCTATAATTGACTGGTTCATAATTAATCACGCTAACTGGTGAAACATAAAACACAGATCATGAATAATCTGCCGCTGCTAAATGATTTACGCGTCTTTATGCTGGTCGCTCGCCGGGCCGGGTTCGCCGCCGCCGCCGAGGAGCTTGGCGTATCGCCGGCGTTCGTCAGCAAGCGGGTTTCGCTGCTGGAGCAAACCCTGAATGTGATGTTGCTGCACCGGACCACCCGCCGGGTCACCATTACCGAAGAGGGGGAGCGGATCTATGAATGGGCGCAGCGCATTTTGCAGGATGTCGATGAGATGATGGATGAGCTTTCCGACGTGCGCCAGGTGCCGCAGGGAACGCTGCGTATTATCAGTAGCTTCGGCTTTGGCCGTCGGGTTGTCGCCCCGGCGCTGTCGGCGCTGGCTCTCCAGTACCCGCAGCTGGAGCTGCGTTTCGATGTCCAGGACCGGCTGGTGGATTTAGTCAATGAAGGGTTGGATCTCGATATTCGCGTCGGCGACGATATCGCACCGAATCTGATTGCCCGCCAGCTGGCGGCCAATCACCGCGTACTCTGCGCCTCGCCGCAGTTCCTTGCCCGCCATGCGCCGCCGAAACAGCTGAGCGATCTGGCCGCGTTACCCTGCCTGGTGATTAAAGAGCGCGATCATCCGTTCGGCGTCTGGCAATTGCATAGCAAAGAGGGCCAGCACGCCATCAAGGTAACCGGGCCGCTCTCCTCCAACCATGGTGAAATTGTGCATCAGTGGTGTCTGGACGGGCAGGGGATTGCGCTCCGTTCGTGGTGGGACGTCCGGGAGAATATCGCCAGCGGACATCTGGTGCAGGTGCTGCCGGACTACTGGCAGCCGGCCAACGTCTGGGCGGTTTACGTCTCCCGGCTGGCGACGTCGGCCAAAATCCGCACCACCGTGGAGTTTCTGCGCCACTACTTTCAGCTGCACTATCCGCAGCATGAGCCGACGGCCAGCGCCGTCGGCAGAGGCGATTAAACCCCAAGGCGGTCGCGCAGGCTGTAGTAGGCGGCGCCCATGGCGGTAAAAGGAATGCGCAGGCTGCGGCCGCCCGGGAACGGGTAGTGCGGCAGTTTGGCGAAGGCGTCGAAACGCTCGGCGTCGCCGCGCAGCAGCTCTGAAATCAAGCGTCCGGCAAGGTGGGTACAGGTCACGCCGTGGCCGCTGTAGCCCTGCATGTAGTAAATATTGTTATCGAGACGCCCGAACTGCGGCATCCGCGACAGGGTTAGCAGGAAGTTGCCCGTCCAGCGGTAGTCAATCTTCACCCCCTGCAGCTGCGGGAAGGTTTTCAGCAGTTTCGGCATAATCAGCCGCTCCACGTCGTCCGGATCGCGCGCGCCGTAGACCACGCCGCCGCCGTACAGCAGACGGTTGTCGCCGGTCAGACGGTAGTAGTCCAGCAGGTAGTTACAGTCTTCCACACAGTAGTTTTTCGGGATCAGCGAGCGGGCGACCTCTTCCGACAGCGGAGCGGTAGTGACCACCTGGGTGCCGCACGGCATGCTGCGTTTCGCCAGCTCCGGCTCCAGTTTATCGCCGAGATAGGCGTTGCCGGCGACGATCACGTAGCGCGCGGTGACCTGGCCGCGCGCGGTGCTGACCACCGCCGGGCTGGTGTGCTGGATGCGGGTGACCGGCGACTGCTCATACACCCGGCCGCCGTTCAGGCGAATGGCATCCGCTTCGCCGATGGCAAGGTTCAGCGGGTGAATATGGCCGCCGCTGTGGTCGAGCAGGGCGCCGACGTAGCGGTCGCTGTCCACTTCGCGACGAATGGCCTCTCTGTCCAGCAGCTCCAGCTGGGTGTTGCCGTAGCGCTCCCAGTTGGCTTTCTGCTCTTCCAGGGTTTCCAGCTGTTTATGGTTCATCGCCACGAACAGGCCGCCCGGGCGGTAATCGCACTGGATCTGATACCGCTGGATGCGTTCGCGGATGATATCGCCGCCTTCGAACATCATGCTGCCGAGCATTTTTGCCGCATCCGGGCCGTAGTTCTTTTCAATGACGTCGATATCGCGGCTATAGGAGTTGACCAGCTGCCCGCCGTTGCGGCCGCTGGCGCCGAAGCCGATGCGCGCTCCTTCCAGCACCACCACGTCGTAGCCCATTTCGGCCAGATGCAGGGCAGACGAGAGGCCGGTGTAGCCGCCGCCGACGACGCAGACGTCACAGTTGATGGATCCCTCCAGCGTCGGGAACGGTTCATACTTGTTGGCGCTGGCGGCATAGTAGCTAGTGGTATGTTCAGTCATGATCAAGACTCCAGGGCAATCCAGATGGTTTTCAGTTCGGTGAATTTTTCCAGTGCATGCAGCGATTTATCGCGCCCGTTGCCGCTCTGCTTGTAGCCGCCGAACGGAACGGTCATATCACCATCGTTATAGTTGTTGACGAAGACCGAGCCGGCCTTCAGGCGGCGGCTCATGCGGTGGGCGCGGGAGAGATCGCGGGTCCACACCGCGGCGCCCAAGCCGTAGTCGCTGTCATTGGCGAGCTTTAGCGCCTCTTCTTCGCTTTTGAAGCGGGTCACCACCAGCACCGGGCCGAAGATCTCTTCCCGGCTGAGGGTTGATGCCGGGTCGACGTCAACGAAAATGGTCGGGCCAACGGCGGCAGGCCACGGGTTTTTCCGTCCGTCGAGGAACAGCGTGTTTTTACTTTCGCCGCCGCGAATAAAGCTATGCACGTTGTCGGCATGGGTATTGTCAATCAGCATGCCCATGGTGGTGTCCGGATCGAGCGGGTTGCCCGGCTGCCAGTGTTGCGCCTCAGCTTTCAGCCGCGCCAGGAACTCGTCAGCGATGCTCTCCTCGAGCAGCAGACGGGTCCCGGCGATGCACACCTGTCCCTGGTTGTAGAAGATGCCGCCGGCGGTGGCGCTAACCGCTTGTTGCAGATCCGGGCAGTCGGCGAAGACTATGTTGGCGCTCTTGCCGCCCGCTTCCAGCCACACGCGCTTCATATTGCTGTCGCCGGCGTCTTTCAGCAGCTGCTTGCCGGTGCGGGTGGAGCCGGTGAAGGTGATGACTTCAACATCAGGATGCAGAGCCAGCGCCTGCCCGGCCTCGTGGCCAAAGCCGCTGACCACGTTCAACACGCCGTCCGGCAGGCCGGCCTCTTTCGCCAGCCCGGCCAGACGCAGGGCGGTAAGCGGCGATTTTTCCGAGGGTTTGAGGATTACGCTATTGCCCGCCGCCAGCGCCGGGCCGAGTTTCCAGCAGGCCAGCAGCAGCGGGAAGTTCCACGGCACCACCGCGGCGATCACGCCAATTGGTTCGCGAACGATCATCGCCAGCTCGTTGCTGCCGGTGGGGGCCACTTCGCCATAGACTTTATCCAGCGCTTCGGCATACCAGCGAATGGCGCGGGCGGCGCCGGGAATATCGTCGCGCAGGCTGTGGCGAATCGGTTTGCCGGTATCCAGCGTTTCCAGCAGCGCCAGCTCTTCACGATGGGCCTCCATCAGATCAGCAAAGCGAGTGAGGATCGCTTTACGCTGTGCGGGGGAGGCCTGCGACCAGTCGCCGTTATCAAAAGCCTGGCGCGCGGCTTTCACCGCCCGTTCGACGTCGGCTTTTTTACCGCGGGCGACCTGGGCTAATGTCTGCTGCGCGGCAGGGTCGATAGTCTCAAAGGTGGTATTATCGGCCGCGGCGCAATATTCGCCGTTAATAAATAAGCGCGTTTCAATGGCCAGGTTTTTCGCTTTTTCCTGCCAGTAAGCCAGGTGCTGAAAATTCATCATGACTCCTTAAAAACATTATCGGCAAATTAATCAGTGCGGCGTTTTCAGGCTGCACGGGGGCACTGCGTCGGGCGCAGGGCATAGCGTATCCCCGGAGTTGAATACCGTTTTATTCTCCTGAGTTTTGACGGGTTGTTTGCAACCCGAATTATTCAGGAGCGAGTCGCCATTCACTGGCGTTAATAATTTCAGGGCCAACAGGAAATAATATTCCGTACGGCGCAGACGTTATTACTACGAGTTCTTCGCCGCGACGAAAATAGATTTTCCGTCGCGACAGGCCTGAAGTAAGCCTGAACCTCGTTCAGGCGAAATAATCAGAATGTGGTGGGGGTGTGGGCACTGATGATGCGGCAGATGCCTGCCGAGGTGTTGCTGAAGCTGTGCGGAATGCCGGTATTAATGGCATAGCTTTGTCCAGCCACCAGGTGGTACGACTGACCGTTAATGGTCAGCACGATCTCACCTTCCAGTATGGTGCCTATCTCCTCACCCTGATGCTTAATCCTCTCCCCGGTCGTAGTTCCAGGCTGGTAAGTTTCAAAAATCATCGCCAGCGTACGGTTCGGATTTCCGTTATGAACCAGCTTCATGGAAACGCCCTGACTTCCCATCTCAATCAGGTCATCCTGATTAATGACCACCTGGGGTTCGTCCGGCTTTTCGGGTTCAGAAAAGAATTCCGAGAGCGACAGCCCATAGACTTTCAGCAGCTTTTGCAGCGTACTGATGGCAGGACTGACTTTATCCTGCTCTATGGTGCTGATGGCACTATGTGTTAACCCAGACAGTTCGGCGGCACGACGCTGTGAGAGACCCAGCTGTTGGCGGATCTCTGACAGACGTTTCCCTGGCGCCAGTCCGTCATCGCTCATATTTGCATTTCCTTAACGGTAGTGGTCAGCGCCGCCGCTTTTCAGCATGATGGCCCTGACAGGCGGTGATAAAACCATCAAACAACATACGCGACAGGGCGTATTCGCTACTGTTCCATTCTGGATGCCACTGTACGCCCAGCGCGAAAGGATGATCGTTCACGCTGACCGCTTCCACCAGTCCATCCGGCGCTCGCGCCTCCACACGCAGCTGCGGACTGAGGGTTTTTGCCCCTTGCCCATGTAGCGAGTTTACCCAAAACGTGTTGCAGCCCGGTATCAATTGCGACAGCAATCCTCCTTCCTGAACCTCAACCTGATGGGACGGCGCATACTGCTGCTCGACGGGCAGTTCAGGATCTTCGCGATGTTCAAGGAGCTCAGGCTGCTCGAACAGACGACGATACAGAGTCCCGCCGGTGGCGACAACCAGTTCCTGCAGTCCACGACAGATGGCGAAAATGGGGATGCGCCTTTCGAGCGCGGCGTTAATCAGCGCCATGCTCAGAAGATCACGCCCGGGGTCGGCGTCAGGCTCATCGCCGTTTTCACCATAAAGGTGCGGCTGCACATTGCTGGGGCTGCCTGGCAGGTAGATCCCGTCCAGTTTATCAACGACCGCGTTCAGTAGCTCCGGCTCCGCCAGCGCATGCGGCAGGGCAATCGGCAGTCCGCCGGCGTTAACAATTGCATTCAGGTACTTTTCTTGCAAGGTCTGGGTCTGGTGACCCTTAAGCCTGTTTCTACACATCACGACGCCAATAACTGGCTTGTACATTATATTTTCCATGATCGCCCTCACAAAGTGGACTAAATTATGACCGCTATAGCGGGTTTAACGGCCATATCGTTCAATATTTTCTCAATCTAGCAGTGGAAATAGCCCTTTGCAAACTTAATTTAACATTTGACAAACAATTTATTTGCATACACAGTCGATGGGGTGGACATTATATTTAACGGCCTGAGTGCAGGACCGAAACCCAACCAACGGCGGTGAATCATGGAAACCAATATCGTAGAAGTTGAGAATTTTGTTCAGCAAACGGAAGAGAGACGGGTTAGCGCGTTCGCGAAAGAAGTGAAGCGCTACCTCGAAACCTACCCTGATACCCAGTATGTCGATGTCCTCCTCACTGACCTGAACGGCTGCTTCCGCGGCAAGCGCATCCCGGTTGCCGGCCTGAGCAAACTGGAGAAAGGCTGTTATTTCCCGGCCTCGGTGTTTGCGATGGATATTCTCGGCAATGTGGTGGAAGAGGCCGGTCTGGGCCAGGAGATGGGCGAGCCGGATCGCAGCTGCATCCCGGTACCCGGCACCTTAACCCCTTCGGCGGCTGACCCACAATCGATAGCCCAGGTACAGCTAACCATGGTTGATGAAGATGGCGCTCCCTTTGACGTTGAGCCGCGGAACGTACTCAACCGCCTCTGGCAGCAGTTGCGCCAGCGCGGGCTGTTCCCCGTGGTAGCGGTAGAGCTGGAGTTCTATTTACTGGACCGCAAACGCGATGCCGAAGGCTACCTGCAGCCGCCGTGTGCGCCGGGCACCGACGATCGCAACACCCAAAGCCAGGTCTACTCGGTCGATAACCTTAACCACTTCGCCGACGTGCTCAACGACATCGACGAGCTGGCCAAACTGCAGCTGATCCCCGCCGATGGCGCGGTGGCGGAAGCCTCGCCGGGCCAGTTTGAAATCAACCTTCACCATACCGATAACGTGCTGGACGCCTGCGATGATGCGCTGGCGTTAAAACGTCTCGTGCGTTTGATGGCGGAGAAGCATAAGATGCACGCCACTTTTATGGCGAAGCCTTATGAAGAGCATGCCGGCAGTGGGATGCATATCCACATCAGCATGCTGAACAATAAAGGGGAAAACGTGCTGGTGGACGGCGATGGGGAAGACTCTGCGCTGCTCAAACGCGCGCTGGCCGGGATGATCGATCTGATGCCGGCTTCGATGGCGCTGCTGGCGCCGAACGTGAACTCGTATCGCCGCTTCCAGCCGGGGATGTACGTCCCGACGCAGGCTTCGTGGGGGCATAACAACCGCACCGTCGCGCTGCGTATTCCGTGCGGCGAGCGGCAGAACCACCGCGTGGAGTATCGCGTCGCGGGGGCGGACGCCAACCCGTATCTGGTGATGGCGGCGATTTTCGCCGGCATTCTGCACGGGCTGGATAACCCCCAGCTGCCTTTACAGGAAGAAGTGGAAGGTAACGGTCTGGAACAAGAGGGCCTGCCGTTCCCGATCCGCCAGAGCGATGCGCTGTGGGAGTTTATGCAGAACGATCACTTGCGTGAGCGCCTCGGCGAGCGTTTCTGCCATGTTTTCCATGCCTGTAAGCATGATGAATTACTGCAGTTTGAGCGTCTTATCACAGAAACCGAAATTGAGTGGATGTTGAAAAACGCCTGATGGTTGCCCCGCGAGGGGCCCATAAGTTTGGTAATCAGTAGCATCATACGGCCTGAGCGGAGCCTGGCCGACGTTTTTGCTGGGAGCCCAGCCATTTCCCGGATGTCGCGTTAAGGAGCGCAGGCGGCAACGGGGCTTCAGTTAACGACACAGTGTGTGACGAGGAAATGAGATGATGCAGATGTTCAAATATCCGCAGGGAGAGGGAGGCCGCTCAGGCCGCATTGGATGCCAGCCAGCTACCGCTTACCGGTCCGTCTTACCCTTTTATCTACGCCTTACCCCTTTGCTAAGCAGGTTTGTCACGCGGACGTTGGGCCCGCAAACTGTTAACAGCAAGGGGGGGATGGGCGATGGCTATTAATCCTCCGGCGCATAACGCCGCTCAGGCGGGCAGACCGCGTCTGCGTAAATCCCTCAAACTCTGGCAAGTGGTGATGATGGGGCTGGCCTATCTGACGCCAATGACGGTGTTTGATACCTTCGGCATCGTCTCCGGCATCAGCAATGGCCACGTTCCGGCGTCTTATCTGCTGGCGCTGGCTGGCGTGCTGTTCACCGCCATCAGCTACGGCAAACTGGTGCGTCAGTTTCCGGAAGCCGGTTCCGCCTATACCTACGCGCAAAAATCCATCAGTCCGCACGTCGGCTTTATGGTTGGCTGGTCGTCGCTGCTGGATTATCTGTTTCTGCCGATGATCAACGTCCTGCTGGCGAAGATCTATCTCTCGGCCTTGTTCCCCGAAGTGCCGCCGTGGGTGTGGGTAGTGACCTTTGTCGCTATTCTGACCGCCGCGAACCTGAAAAGCGTTAACCTGGTGGCCAACTTCAATACCCTGTTCGTGCTGGTGCAGATTTCGATCATGGTGGTGTTTGTCATTCTGGTGGTGCAGGGGCTGCATAAAGGCGAGGGGGTGGGTACCGTCTGGTCGCTGCAGCCGTTTATCAGCCAGAATGCGCATCTGATCCCGATTATTACCGGCGCGACCATTGTCTGCTTCTCGTTTCTCGGCTTCGACGCGGTGACCACCCTGTCGGAAGAGACCCCTGACGCCGCGCGGGTGATCCCGAAGGCAATTTTTCTCACCGCGATGTACGGCGGCATTATCTTTATCGTCGCGTCGTTCTTTATGCAGCTGTTCTTCCCGGATATTCATCGCTTTAAAGACCCCGATGCCGCGCTGCCGGAGATTGCGCTGTACGTGGGCGGCAAGCTGTTCCAGTCGATTTTCCTGTGCACCACCTTTGTTAACACCCTGGCGTCCGGCCTGGCCTCCCATGCCAGCGTCTCCCGTCTGCTGTACGTGATGGGCCGCGACAACGTCTTCCCGGAGCGCATTTTTGGCTATGTGCATCCGAAATGGCGTACCCCAGCGCTGAACGTGATTATGGTGGGCATCGTTGCGCTGTCGGCGCTGTTCTTCGACCTGGTGACCGCCACCGCGTTGATTAATTTCGGCGCGCTGGTGGCCTTCACCTTCGTTAACCTGTCGGTGTTCAACCACTTCTGGCGGCGCAAGGGGTACAACAAAACCTGGAAGGATCGACTGCATTATCTGCTGCTGCCGATGGTCGGGGCGTTGACGGTCGGGGTATTGTGGATCAATCTCGAGGCCACCTCCCTGACGCTCGGCCTGGTGTGGGCGGCGCTTGGTCTGCTGTACCTGACTTATCTGACCCGACGCTTCCGCAAACCGCCGCCGCAGTTTGATGCCGCTAAAGCGGAGCAGGCCTGGGAGTCATAGGTTCTGAGGCATAAACTGAACGAAGGCAGGCCCGCAGGCCTGCTTTCGTTTTGGCTTCGGTAAGGGACAGTACAGGACGGTAAAGAAATCAGCAGAAAACGGTGGGGAACGGAAGGTATTATTTCTTCTTTTTATGGACAGGTAACTGACTGGCGCGCCGCTCTTTGAGGTACGACACCAGGCTGTAGATGGCGACGCCCAGCAGCGCCACCGCGACGATAAAGAGAATAAGACCCGACATAGACCAACCTAATATTCTGTTTGGAAAGGGAAAAAGATACAGGGCTCTGTGTGAAGATAACATCGGGATATGTCTGAAAGATGACGCCTCATCGCGAGAATATCCGGCGGCGGGGTTGTGATAAAATATTTCCCGCAGGGATGTGACCGCCTGGGTTTCACCTGAAATGGCGTAACACTCCGTTAAGTGATTTTACAGAAGTGCGGCCTATAGCGAGTTACGCTGACCGCGAATAAGAACGATCTGAGAGTCAGTCATGTATAAGAAAACCCTCAGCCTGCTGGGCGTAGCGTTGGCGCTGTCTGCCTTCGCCAGTCAGGCTGAAAGTGAACGTCAGGCGAGCCGCGAGCGGATCGTGGAGCAGGTCCTCAAGCCGTGTGAAGGCAAAAAGGCGGGCGATAAGGTGGTGATTACCGATCGCCGCGGCGGCGAGCACGAGGCGATCTGTACCCTGACGGCGGTTCCGCTACCGGAGTAGCGCCCGCCGCACGGTGCCGCTTATCGATACCGCGGCGCAGGCTGTCCGGTTCGCGCGCTGGTAAACAGCGCCAGTCTGGACTGCTCAAAAGTCTCCCACAGTCCCAGGTCATGAACCGGTGGTAAGGTGACCTGTTCCCCCATCTCCAGCCCCCTGAGAGCGGCGTCAACCAGATCCTCGGTGGTCATTACCGTGCCGCTGGGCAGAGCGTCCAGCGCCACGCCGGAGGTCGGCCACAGATCGGTAGCGGTCGCCGCCGGTAATACCGCCTGAATACGCACGCCGCTGTCGGCAAACTCCTCCTGCAGGCCGCGGGTGAAGCTCAACACCCAGGCTTTGCTGGCGCTGTAGACTGCGCTGCCCGGCAGCGTATGCAGCGCGAGGATAGAGGCAATATTGATCAGCGTCCCCCGGCGTCGTGGGGTGAAAGCGGCCAGCGCGGCATAGCTCAGACGCAGCAGCGCGGTGGTGTTGAGCGTATGAATCGCCTGGTGCTCGCGTGGCGTACTGGCGAGAAAACCCGCCAATTTAGCGGTGCCGGCGTTGTTAATGAACAGGTCGATGGCGGGATCCTGCTGCAGACGCTGCTCTACGGCGGCAATCCCGTGCTCTTCGCTAAGATCGGATTTGAGGATGCTTGCCTGGATGGCGTAGCGCGCCTGCAGCTGGTCGGCGAGCGCCTGCAGACGGTCTTCACGACGGGCGGCGAGGATCAGGTTGTAGCCGCGGGCGGCGAGTCGTTCGGCATAGATCGCGCCGATACCTGAGGACGCGCCGGTGATAAAAGCTGTGTGCGATGGTTGGGTCATGAGAAATACCTCGTAAAAGGTTGCATTATTAAACCAAATTCAGCATGAGATATTAGGTTTAATAATGCAACCATTTTGCCAGGACTTTTTCATTTTTGCCTGTCGCGGGCAGCGTTTAGTCGTTCAGCGGGATAGCGATGGTGATGTCCGCCGGGGCCAGCTCACGGCCATCTGCCGCCTGCAGGACCAGCTTACGCAGGGGCTGGCGCTGCTGGCGGTCAATGAGCCGGGTCGCCGGTTCGTCAGGATCGAACAGATAGTCGTCTGCCCACTGGGAGAGGGCGACCAGCACCGTTTGCAGGGCACGGCCCTTATCGGTCAGGACATACTCCTGCCAGGCGCTGCCGTCGGAGGCCGGCTGCAGGCGCAGGATGCCTTCATCCACCAGCATTTTCAGCCGCCCGGCGAGCATGTTTTTGGCGATACCGAGGTTTTTCTGGAATTCGCTAAAACGGCGCACCCCGCGCAGAGCATCGCGGACGATCAGCAGCGACCACCAGTCGCCGATAACGTCGAGGGAGCGGGCGATAGGGCAACAGCTGTTTTCCAGACGGGTACGTTTCACGAAAGCCTCCAGGTTAATTGTTTCATTATAAAACTCTTTGCCTGGCAGGGGAAATTTTCGGCTACGGTCTAAGTTTGCGAGCGATTACCAGGAAAAATGTCATAAATCCGGCACAATTAACGCGATGATAATAAATGACTAAGGATGAAGGGATGAAAAAACGTCTACTTGCCGCCGCCGTTGCCGGCGCGGTGATGTTATCCGCTGGCGCTCAGGCGCAGGACACGGCCGCTCCGGAGGGGTATCAGCTGCAGCAGGTGCTGATCATGAGTCGTCACAACCTGCGTGCGCCGTTGGCCAATAACGGCAGCGTGCTGGAGCAGTCCACCGCCAAGGCCTGGCCGCAGTGGGATGTGCCGGGCGGCCAGTTGACCACCAAAGGCGGTGTGCTGGAGGTGTATATGGGCCACTATATGCGCGAATGGCTGGCGCAGCAGAAGCTGGTGACCAGCGGCGAGTGCCCGCCGGAAAACGCGGTTTATGCCTACGCTAACAGCCTGCAGCGCACCGTCGCCACCGCGCAGTTCTTTATCACCGGCGCGTTCCCGGGCTGCGGCATCCCGGTGCATCACCAGCCTCAGATGGGCACCATGGACCCGACCTTCAACCCGGTTATTACCGACGACTCCCCGGCGTTTCGCGAGAAAGCGCTGCAGGCGATGGAAAAAGAGCGCCAGGGAATGCAGTTGACCGAGAGCTACAAGCTGCTGGAGACGATGATCGATTACCGCAACTCGCCCTCCTGCAAAGAGAAGAAGGTCTGTTCCCTGAGCGAGGGTAAAGATACCTTTAGCGCCGGTTATCAGCAGGAGCCGGGAGTGTCCGGACCGTTGAAGGTGGGCAACTCGCTGGTAGACGCCTTCACCCTGCAATATTATGAAGGCTTCCCGAAAGATCAGGTGGCGTGGGGGGAGATCGCCAGCGATAAGCAGTGGCGAGTGCTGTCGAAGCTGAAAAATGGCTATCAGGATAGTCTGTTTACCTCGGTGGCGGTGGCGCAAAACGTCGCCAAACCGCTGGTTAAATATATCGATAACGCGCTGGTGGGCGAGGGAGCCAGCAAGGCGAAAGTCACGCTGCTGGTGGGACACGACTCGAATATCGCTTCGCTGCTCACCGCCCTGGACTTTAAGCCCTATCAACTGCCCGGCCAGTATGAGCGCACTCCTATCGGCGGCAAACTGCTGTTTCAGCGCTGGCATGACAGCGCCGGCAATCGCGATCTGATGAAGATTGAGTATGTCTATCAAAGTACCGAGCAACTGCGTAACGCCGACGCGTTAACCCTGCAGGCCCCGCCGCAGCGGGTCACTCTGGCGCTTAACGGCTGTCCGGTTGATGACCAGGGATTCTGCCCGCTGGAGACCTTTAAAAAGGTGATCAACGAGGCGGCGAAATAACGAAAAAAACCCGGAGCACTCCGGGTTTTTTAGCAGGTTAGGGTGAGCCCAGGTGGGGATAAACCTCCTAGACGTTTTTACGCTCAATCGTCTGTTCGCCCCAGAACAGGCTGTCTTTATCGGTTTTGGCAAAGGCCAGCGCCAGCACTTCGTCGCTGCCTTCCTCCCAGATTTGCTCCGCCAGTTTCTCATCGTAGTGGGCGACTTCGAAAATCGCCTCGGCAATTTCCGGTGAGGTGTTACGTAAACTTGCCCATTCGCCGACGCGATGTGCTTTTGCTTCTTGAGTTGGCATAGTGCTCCTCCTGCAGAAGATTAGCCGTGCAGTTTAACGGCCAGTTTGGCGACATGTTCACCCTGATAGCGGGCGATGGCTAACTCTTCCTCGCTCGGCTGCCGCGAGCCGTCGCCGCCGGCGATGGTGGTTGCGCCATAAGGGGTACCGCCGCGTACCTGGGAGATATCGAATAGCTCCTGGGCGCCATAGCCGATCGGGACGATGATCATGCCGTGGTGGGCCAGCGTCGTCCAGGTCGAGGTAATGGTTTGTTCCTGGCCGCCGCCGGTACCGGTTGAGCTAAATACGCTGGCGATTTTGCCATACAGAGCGCCGGACGCCCACAGACCGCCGGTTTGATCGAGGAAAGTACGCATCTGACCGGACATGTTGCCGAAGCGCGTCGGGGTACCAAAGATGATGGCGTCATACTCTGCCAGCTCCTGCGGCGTGGCGACGGGCGCGTTTTGCGTTTTCCCGCCTGCTTTGGCGAATGCTTCAGCCTGCATGGTTTCCGGCACGCGCTTCACAACCACCTCAACGCCGTCCACCCGGTTCGCCCCATCGGCGACGGCGTGAGCCATGGTTTCAATGTGTCCATACATGGAATAATAAAGCACCAGAATTTTAGCCATTTCCATCACTCCTCGGTTGCATTATAAGCCAGCAAAATAGCTGGTACCTTTAAAGATAAAGCCTCCGCCGGAGAGTGCAAATCCAACGGGCATTTGTTTGATTTATAACAAAATGACAAAGCGTTATTTACTTTTCCTTGCACCGCGCGGCCTGAAAGGAAGTGAAGGAGGAAGCGTTGCGCCTGCTATTTTGGCCGCTGCGGCGAGGATGTAGCATCAGGATACATTTTTGCTGACTATTTTTTCTTCGCCAGCAGAGTCGGTTAGGAGCGGTTCGCGGCGCGAGGAAGCTTTTTTCGCCCGGCTTTGTTTCTGGATATTACATTCGCCGCCGTCAGCCGCAGTCATTCACTAACCTTATAGATACGCGGCAGGACAGCGGCGTCGCCGCTCCCGCGTAATGCACTATGATGTCTAACCTAATGGAGGTCAGTAATGGCAAACCATCGTGGCGGTTCCGGCAACTTTGCCGAAGACCGTGAAAGAGCATCAGAAGCAGGACGTAAAGGTGGCCAGCATAGCGGGGGGAATTTTAAAAATGACCCTCAGCGCGCCTCAGAGGCTGGCAAAAAAGGGGGTAAAAACAGTCATGGTAGTCGTGAAAGTTAACGCGCGACTCGCACTGTTCTCTTTGATGCGGCGTTAATCTCCCCGACCCAACCGCATCGCCCTCGCCGCCGGCATCTGCCGGCGGTTTTTTTATCTGTCAGTGGTTGCGCTCCCGCCGGGCGGATTGCACACTGGTCGCCCGTTAATCGTCATGGCTGTCTTATGTCTTCGTTAAAATTCTCCGTTAGCCGCCAGGAAGCGCTCCTTATCATGATCACCATGTTCTGGGGAGGGACGTTCCTTGCCGTACAGTACGCGGTGAGCCTCAGCGGGCCGCTGTTTTTTGTCGGTTTGCGTTTCGCGACCGCCGCGCTGGCGGTGGGCCTGCTTTCGCTGCGCACTCTGCGCGGTCTGACGTGGCTGGAGGTGAAGGCCGGGGTAGCGATTGGCGTGGCGATTGCGCTGGGGTATGGCCTGCAGACCTGGGGACTACAGACCATCTCCAGCAGTAAATCTGCCTTTATCACCGCGATGTATGTGCCGCTGGTGCCGCTGCTGCAGTGGCTGTGCCTGGGACGTATGCCGGGGGTGATGTCCTGCGTGGGGATTGTGCTGGCCTTTATTGGTTTAATTCTGCTGGCCGGGCCGGAAAATAATCTGCTGGCGCTTGGCGTGGGGGAGATGATCACTCTGGCAAGCGCGGTGGCGATCGCGGCGGAGATTATCCTTATCAGCGCCTGGGCCGGGAAAGTCGATGTCCGCCGGGTGACGGTGGTGCAGCTGGCGACCGCGTCGCTGGTGGCTTTCGCCGCCATGAAGCCGGCGGGTGAATCGGTGCCGTCGTTGACGCCGGCCCTGCTCGGCGTCGCGCTGGGGCTGGGGATTTTCAGCGCGATCATTCAGGTGACCATGAACTGGGCGCAGCGCAGCGTCTCGCCGACGCGGGCCACCCTTATTTATACCGGTGAACCGGTATGGGCCGGTATTTTTGGCCGGCTGGCCGGTGAGCGTCTGCCGCTGCTGGCCCTGCTCGGCTGCGTTTTGATCCTCGCGGGAGTGCTGGTGAGCGAGCTGAAGTGGAAGCGCAAGTCGCCGCCGCAGGTTTCCACAAACGACGATGCGCAGCCGCTCGCTGACCTGGCCGATCGCCGCGAGCCATAATATTTTCCTTCTGACCCGACAGCGGCGCTTATCCTGGCTGGTACTCGTCCGGCTCTGATTGTCTCCAGGCCCGTGCCAGCGCAGCGCCGCCGGGCGATGGCTCTAGGCACGGCGTCGCGTTTATGCCGGGTGGCGGCTGCGCCTTACCCGGCCTACGTTCGTACGACCTGCCGTTAATTTATTCACCTTTCTTGCTGAAACTGCCGGTGCTTACGGCCTCAAAATCGCTGAGACATTCCCGGAAGGCCGTGGCAGTCTCCAGGCCCGGCAAGCGCAGCGCCGCCGGGCGGTCAGGTTCCGTGCCCGTGGTGGTGCCGGATGGCGGCATAAATCCCTTATCCGGCCTACAGGATCACACCACCCAGGCCCACACCGCTCCCTGCGCCAACGCCGCGCTAATGTGGCTTACACCGGCGTTACCCTGGCCTCCTTCGCCTCGCGCGTCCCGCGATGAAGCAGCGCGTGCAGCAGGATCGCCCCGAAGGTGGCCGTGCCAATCCCGCCCAGCGTAAAGCCGCCCAGCGACAGCGCGAAATCGCCGGCGCCCAGCACCAGGGTCACCGACACCATGATCAAATTGCTGTTTTGACTCAGATCCACCCGGTTTTGCACCCAGATCCGCGCCCCGGCGACGGCAATTAAGCCAAAGACCACGATCGAGGCGCCGCCGATTACCGGCCCGGGAATGGTGTGGATTAATGCGCCGAACTTCGGCGAGAAACCCAACAGCATGGCAATCAGCGCCGCGGCGACAAACACCAGCGTTGAGTAGACCTTGGTCACCGCCATGACGCCGATGTTCTCCGCATAGGTGGTGACCCCGCTGCCGCCCACCGAACCGGAGAGCATGGTCGCCAGCCCGTCGCCGACGAAGGCGCGCCCCATGTACGGGTCCATATTGCGCCCGGTCATCCCGGCGACGGCCTTCAGGTGCCCGAGGTTCTCGGCCACCAGGATCACCGCGACCGGCGCAATCAACATCATCGCCTGGCCGTTAAAGGATGGGGTGGTAAAGTGCGGCAGCCCGAACCACGCCGCCTGGGCGAGGGGGGAGAAGTCCAGCGGTTTGCCAAGGCCCAGGCCGTTAGCCAGCAGGGCGTACAGCGCGCAGGCGACGATCAGGCCGACCAGGATCAGCAGTCGCTGCAGCATCCCGCGGGTAAATACCGCCACTATGCCGATGCAGAGCACAGTTAACACCGCCATCCAGCTGTCGAAGGCGCTGGCGGAGACGCTGCGCACGGCAATCGGCGCCAGGTTCAGGCCGATAGCCATCACCACCGCGCCGGTCACCACCGGCGGCATCAGGCGCTCGATCCAGCGGGTGCCGATCTTCATCACCACCAGACCAATCAGGGTGTAGACCAGCCCGCAGGCGATGATCCCGCCAAGGGCGACGCTCAGATGAGGGTTCAGCCCCTGGCCGTTAAAGCCGGTAATGGCGATCACCACCCCGACAAAAGCGGCGCTGGAGCCGAGATAGCTCGGCACCCGTCCGCCGGTGACGACAAAGAACAGCAGGGTGCCGACGCCCGACATCAGAATAGACAGGTTCGGGTCGAGCCCCATCAACAACGGCATCAGCACCGTCGCGCCGAACATCGCAACGGCGTGCTGCACGCCCATCACCAGCGTTTGCCCGGCCGACAAGCGTTCATCGGGGGCGACAACGCCGGATTCGGCGGCAGGAGAGGTCAGCTTCCAGCGAGGAAAATCGAAGAGTGCCATGATGATATCCCGGGTTAAAGGTTAACAAGCGGGTCGCATAAGCGTGTGATAGCCGCGGTCAAACCACATCAGTCCCCGGGGCTCCGGGTGACGGGTAATGGCCACGACGTGACAAAACAGAATGTCGTGCGTCCCGACGCTGACGCGCTGGTCGATGCGGCAGTCAAAGCTGACCAGAGCCGCCTCCAGCCGCGGACAGCCGGTGGCGCCGGTCTGCCAGTCGGCGGCGGCAAAACGCTCGTCCATTGCCGTTTTACCGCCAAACAGCGTCGACAGGGCCTCCTGTCCGGCCGCCAGGGTATTGACGCACAGCGTGTGGTGTTCGCTGAACACCGGCCACACCGAAGCCGAGCGGTTCAGGCAGACCAGCAGGGTCGGCGGCGTGTCGGTAACGCTGCAGACCGCGCTGGCGGTGAATCCCGCCCGGCCCGCCGGGCCATCGGTGGTAATAATGTTAACCGCGGCGCCGACGTGGGCCATGGCGTCACGGAAACTCGCTTTGTCCGTTAACTCCATCGTAAACTCCTTATGCCAGCAGGCAGGCTTCATCAAAGGACAGGCGCGGCAGGCGGCCGTACAGCTTGCCGGGGTCGCCATAGCCGATATTCACCAGTAGATTGCTTTTCCAGCCGTTGTCGGCAAAAAATGCCGCGTCGACTTTTTCCCGGTCAAAACCGGACATTGGCCCGGTGTCGAGGCCCCGCGCCCGGCAGGCAAAAATCAGATACGCCGCCTGCAGGGAGCTGTTGCGAAACGCGGTCTCTTCCGCCAGCTGCGGGCTGGAGGTAAACCAGCTGCGGGCGTCACCGTGGGGAAACAGGTTCGGCAGCCGGTCGTAGAAGGCGCTATCCCACGCCACGATGGCGGTCACCGGCGCCTGCATGGTTTTCTGCAGATTGCCGCTGGAGAGCGTCGGGCGAAGTTTCTCTTTGCCTTCCGCGCTGCGCACGAACACGATGCGCGCTGGCGAACAGTTGGCGGAAGTCGGCCCCATTTTCATCAGGTCCCAGACGGCCTGCAGCTGCGCATCGCTCACCGGCTTATCCAGCCAGCCGTTGTGGGTCCGGGCCTGGGTAAACAGCGTCTCGCAGGCCGTGTGGTTTATCGCGTCGTTCATCGGGTCTCCCTGGCGACCGGCAGCATAGCGGACAGCCCGTCGCGTAAAATGGTATTAAAGGTATCGGCGTCGGTGACGTTACAGGCATGTCCGCCCCACGGCATTTCCACGAGCTGGCTGCCGGGGATCGCCGTCTGCAGCACGCGGGAGCAGGAGGCGGGGACCAGCAGGTCGTCAGCGGCGCTGATAATCAGCGTCGGGCAGGCGATGGCCGACGCACGGCGTGAAAAATCAGCCTGCTTCAGGGCCTGTAGCCGCTTCAGCAGATTCTCTTTGCCCTGAAAATGGCTGATGGCAAGCGCATCTTCCGCTTCGAGGCGCGGCAGGCGCGCGGCCATCCATTCCGCCGGGTAGAGAAATAGCGGCTGCGCTTCGACCCACGCCTGCGCGCCGCCGGCATGCAGCAGACGCTCGCGCACCTGGAAGCAGCGGCGGGTATGCGGCGACAGCGACAGCCAGCCGTTGACCAGCGCCAGGGCGCTCACCGCCTCGGGGCGATCGAGCGCCAGCTGCAGGCCAATCAGCGCCCCCAGGGCGTGGCCCACCAGCGCGAAGCGGGCGATCCCCGCCGCTTGCAGAGCGCTGAACAGCTCCCCGGCCATCGTCGCCAGGCTGTAGTCGGCGGGCAGCGGACCGGCGTTCTCCCCGGTCCCGTTATGGTCATAACTCACCAGCTGATACTGTTCCTCCAGCGCCGCGCGCTGCGCCAGCCAGTAGCCGCCGCCCCCGCCCAGACCGGCGCTGAGGACCACCACCGGCGCGCCGGGCCACGGAGCCGGAGCAATATTGAGCCTCATCATGTCGGGGTACCGATATGGGCGACGCTGGCGATTTCCACCAGCGCATCGGGCTTCACCAGTCCGCACTGAATGCAGAAGCGCGCCGGTTTATCGCCGGGGAAGAACTCGGCGTAGACCTCGTTAATCGCGGCGTAATTTGTCCAGTCGGTGATAAAGATGCTGTTGAAAGTCACATCCGCCATACTCCCGCCCGCCGTTTCGATAACGCTCCTGATGGTCTCCAGCACGTGGCGGGTTTGCGCCTTTGGGTCGCCGATGTGCACCACATTGTTTTGCTTATCAAACGGCAGGGTGCCCGAGACGTAGACCACCCCGTCGGCGAGCGTCCCCGGAACAAAGGGGGCAATCGGCGCGGTGGTGCCTGGCGGAATAATCACCTGTTTAGGCATAACGTTTCTCCTTGGCTAAAGCCAGCGGGGCGGCGGGGGACAGCGCGTGGCAGAAGCTCTCGACGTCGCTGACCCAGCCGAAAAAGGTTTCAATATTGAACAGCGCCGCCTGCTGGGCGAAGGCCGGGCCGGCCTGATGGGTGGCATCCTCCAGCACGATGCCGAAGTATTCGAGAAAGAAGCCATCGCGCAGCGTCGATTCGACGCAGACGTTGGTGGCGATCCCGGTGAACACCAGGTGGCGTATGCCGCGGCTGCGCAAAATGCTGTCGAGCGGGGTGTTAAAGAAGCCGCTGTAGCGCGGTTTCGGCAACACGATATCGCCTTCCTGCGGCGTCAGCTCGTCCACCAGCTGATAATCCCAGCCGCCTTTCGCCAGCAGCTTGCCCTGCAGCTCCGGACGCTGACGCATCGTTTTCAGCGCGTTGGATTTGTGATAGTTCGGCGAGCCCGGGCCGCCGGCTTCAACATACTGATCATCCCAGCCATTCTGGAACCAGATAATCAACATACCCGCGGCGCGAGCGGCGGCGACGGCGGTATTAATATTGTCGATAACCGGCCGGGTAGCGGAGACGTCAAAGCCGGCGAGATCCAGATAACCGCCCTGGCTGGCGTAGGCGTTCTGCATATCGACCACAATCAGCGCGCTCTGCTGCGGCGCGAAGGTCAGGGATTCCGGGCGAGCGGGAAGGGTAATCATCAGGCCACCTCACGGGTAACAGAAGCAATGTGGTTCCGGCAGCGCATCAGCGGCTGAATGCGTTCGCCAAAGGCGTCAATGCCGGCAAGAAAATCATCAAAAGTCAGCAGCACGCCGTCGGTGCCGGGCACGCTCGCTACTTCATCAAGCATACGGGCGACGCTGGCATACGATCCGACCAGGGTGCCCATGTTAATGTTGACCGCCGAGGTGGGGTCGGCCATCTGGCGCACGTTGGTATCGCTGCCGGAGCGGGTATCTTTCTGACTCTGCTCGGTGAGCCACGCCAGCGCTTCTTCATCGGCGCCCGCTTTGTAATGTTCCCATTTGGCGCGCGCCGCCTCGTCGGTTTCGTCGGCGATCACCATGAACAGCACATAGGACCCCACGTCGCGGCCGGTTTTTTCCGCCGCCTGCATCATGCGTGCGGCGGTCGGGGCAAAGGCCGTTGGCGTGTTGACCCCTTTGCCAAAGCAAAAGTTGTAGTCCGCATGCTGGGCGGAGAAGGCCATCCCGGCATCGCTCTGCCCGGCGCAGATCACCTTCATCGGCTGCGACGGGCGCGGGCTGACCCGGCAGTCGTTCATGGTGAAGTAGTCACCTTTGAAATCGCTGCGCCCGGTGCCCCACAGGTCACGGAGCACCTGGACGTATTCGGTGAGATAGTCATAGCGGCTGGCGAAATAGTCATCTCCCGGCCACATGCCCATCTGGTCATATTCCGGTTTTTGCCAGCCGGTCACCAGATTGACGCCAAACCGGCCGCCGGAGATGGAGTCGATAGTGGAGGCCATCCGGGCGACAATCGCCGGCGGCAGCGTCAGGGTGGCGGCGGTGGCGTAGATCTGGATCTTCGAGGTCACCGCGGCCAGGCCGGCCATCAGGGTGAAGGACTCCAGGTTGTGATCCCAGAATTCAGTTTTCCCGCCGAAGCCGCGCAGTTTGATCATGGAGAGCGCGAAGTCGAAATGGTAGTGCTCGGCCTTCTGCACGATGGCCTTATTCAGTTCAAAGGTCGGCATATACTGCGGGGCATGGGTGGAGATCAGCCAGCCGTTGTTGCCAATGGGAACGAAAACACCAATTTTCATACCTACCTCTCTGCAGTCATGGAAGATGGGTTGCGATGGTGCGGCATCCTGCCTCTCCCTGGACCACCTCGCAGAAAAGGTAAAGCAAAGGCGATGCCAGTTTTATAAATGCTAATGTTATTAATGTGTTACTTTTGAGTTGCTAAAAAGGACGATAAAAAAGTGGACTGGATGGTCAAAATCAGTGCACGAAAAAACGGCAGTCATGCGCAATCAGGGGGCATGGGGTCGTGTCGGCGCAGGGCTTTTGCTATGCTGGTGGCGTCAACTGAAGGAGAGGATGTATGGCACAGGGCGCGGTGAAGAAAAGCGGCAAACGTTCACAAGCGGTCAGCGCCAAAAAGGAGGCCATCCTGGCCGCCGCGCTGGAGGCATTTTCGCAATTTGGTATTCACGGTACGCGGCTGGAGCAGGTGGCTGAACGCGCCGGGGTATCGAAAACCAATCTGCTCTATTACTACCCTTCGAAAGAGGCGCTGTATGTGGCAGTCCTGCAGCAGATCCTCGCCATCTGGCTGGCGCCGCTGAAGGCCTTTCGTGAGGATATCAGCCCGCTGGTGGCGATCCGCGAATATATTCGCCTGAAGCTGGAGGTGTCCCGCGATCATCCCCAGGCCTCGAAGCTCTTCTGCCTCGAGATGCTGCAGGGGGCGCCGCTGCTGATGGGCGAACTGACCGGGGATCTGAAAGCGCTGGTCGACGAAAAATCGGCGATAGTCTCCGGCTGGATCGACCGCGGCAAGCTGGCGCCGGTCGATCCACAGCATTTAATCTTTATGATCTGGGCTACCACCCAGCATTACGCCGACTTCGCCACCCAGGTGGAGGCGGTCACCGGCGCCACGCTGCAGGATGCGGCCTTTTTTGAACAAACGGTCGATAATGTCCAGCGGATGATTATCGAAGGCATTCGCGTCCGTTAATTGGCGGGCGGCAGCGGGCAGCTTTGATCGCCATCCTCGCACTGTAGCAGCGAGGCGAGGAAAGACTCCCGCTCCACGCTCTTATCGGTCATGCACTGGCTGACCAGCATTGGCTGCATGCTGCCGCCTTCGGCGCCGGACGCGAGAAAGGCGCAGTCGGCGTCGCGTAAGGCGATCCATGCCTGCTGCGCCTGCTTCAGTAATGTTTGTTGTTTACCCACCGCCCGCTGCAGGGCCTGCTGCCAGGTGTCGTTCAGTTTTTTATCGGCCGCCTGATACTGCGCAGCCGCGCACTGATTCATTTCGGTTTGGGTGTTGGCGCTGCTGCACTCGTCCGCCAGCGCCGCGCCGCTGGCCAGCAGGGCCATCACGGCAAATAACGTGCGTTTCATTGTTCTGCTCCCATAATTAAGGCTCCCGTCCGGGAGCCTTAATTAAACACAGCTGACGTCGGCTGTCATTAGCTGATCGCAGCGCAGATTGATTGCCCGGATGGCGGCGCACCGCGCCTTATCCGGGCTACCCTTTGGCGGTGGTAGGTAGCCCCGGTAAGCGCAGCGCCACCGGGGAG
>NZ_KV792647.1:0-85731 GCF_001808265.1 Klebsiella sp. HMSC16A12 | reverse complement strand
TAGCCCCGGTAAGCGCAGCGCCACCGGGGAGCCCGTTTTAGCCGATGGTCATCAGGCTGGCGTTACCGCCTGCCGCCGCGGTGTTAACGCTCAGCGAACGCTCGATATACAGCCGCTCCAGCAGCAGATTGGTTTCGCCGCGGGCGAAGCCCTGCACGGAGACAATCGCCCCGTCGCGCGCCGCCACCTGCTCGCACAGCTCGCGCAGCTGGTCGGAATCGCCGTGGTAGATAACCGCGTCGAAGGCCTGGCCAGGCAACTGCTCCGCTTTGGCAAAGCGAATGCGCTCACTGACCTCCCGCGGCAGTTTCTTCGCCAGATCGCGCTGCAGGGCGCTGTCCGGCCACAGTACTTCACAACCCACCGCCAGCACAGCCGCCAGCTGGATCAGCGCATCCTGTTCGTTATCCGCTACGCACAGCACGCGCTCGCGCGGCATCAGCGTCAGGGTGTTGCGCTCGCCGGTTGGCCCCGGCAGCAGGCGTTGGGTGCCGCTTTGCGCCTGCTCGCTGTACTGCTGGCACAGCGCCTGCAGCTCAGGACGGCCCGCGGCCCACTGCTGCAGCGCCTGCAGCGGTTTTTCCAGCAGCGTTTTCAGCTGGGCGTCCAGCGGACGCTCCGCATCCTGGCGGGCGAAGGTCACGCCAACCGCGTCCTGCGGACGGCTGGAGAGCAGACGGTACAGATACAGAGGACCGCCGGCTTTCGGACCGGTACCGGACAACCCTTCGCCGCCGAACGGCTGAACGCCGACCACCGCGCCAACCATATTGCGGTTGACGTACAGGTTGCCCACCTTGGCGCTGCCGGTGACCTGGGCGATGGTTTCGTCGATACGGGTATGCACGCCGAGGGTCAGGCCGTAGCCAGAGGCGTTAATCTGCTCGACCAGTTTGTCCAGCTCGTTACGGTTATAGCGCACCACGTGCAGTACCGGGCCGAAGACCTCTTTTTTCAGCTCGTCGAAGCTGTCGAGCTCGATAAGCGTCGGCGGCACGAAGGTCCCGTGACGCCATTCGCGGGCGTCTTCGCTATTCTCACGCACCGCCTGGTAGACGGTGCGGCCTTTGGCGCGCATCGCCTGAATATGGCGTTCGATATTCTCTTTCGCTTCCGCATCGATAACCGGACCGATATCGGTGGTCAGGCGCCCCGGATTGCCCATCCGGCACTCGCTCATGGCGCCGCGCAGCATGGTTAAGGTGTGATCGGCGACCTCTTCCTGCAGGCAAAGCACGCGCAGGGCGGAGCAGCGCTGGCCAGCGCTGTCGAACGCGGAAGCCAGCACGTCGATCACTACCTGCTCGGTGAGCGCCGACGAATCGACGATCATCGCGTTCATCCCGCCGGTTTCGGCGATCAGCGGCGTCGGGCGGCCCTGGGGATCGAGGCGGCTGGCGATATTGCGCTGCAGCAGGGTGGCCACTTCGGTGGAGCCTGTGAACATCAAGCCGCGTACGCGCTCATCGGAGGTTAGCGCGGCGCCCACGGTCTCCCCGCGACCCGGCAGCAGTTGAATAACGCCCGGCGGCACGCCGGCTTCCAGCAGAATCGCCACGCCCTGGGCGGCGATAAGCGGCGTCTGCTCGGCAGGTTTCGCCAGCACGCTGTTGCCGGCCGCCAGCGCGGCGGCAATCTGGCCGGTGAAGATCGCCAGCGGGAAGTTCCACGGGCTGATACAGACCACCGGACCCAGCGGGCGGTGAGTTTCATTATCGAAATCGTCGCGCACCTGGCCTGCGTAATAGTGCAGGAAGTCAACGGCTTCGCGCACTTCAGCGATGGCGTTGCTGAAGGTTTTACCCGCCTCGCGCACCAGGATCCCCATCAGGGTCGGCATCTGGCTTTCCATCAGCACCGCGGCGCGCTCAAGAATGGCGGCGCGCTCCTGCGGCGGAGTGGCGAACCAGATCGGCGCATTGTTGATAGCGCTGGTCAGCGCCTGCTGCACTTCAGCGTCGCTGGCTTCGCGGACGTAGCCGACAATATCTTTCGGCTCTGCCGGGTTAACCACCGGCTGCATTTCGCCTTCGGCCACCGGCTGCTCCAGCATCGGCAATGCCTGCCATTTATGCAGCGCGCTGTTGAGCAGGGAAGAGGAGAGGGAGGCCAGACGGTGCTCGTTCGCCAGATCGAGACCGGCGGAGTTGCTCCGGCCGCTGCCGTAGAGATCGCGCGGCAGCGGGATTTTCGGATGCGGCAGGCCGGCCTGGCCTTCCTGCTGCGCCAGTTTTTCTACCGCGCTGACCGGGTCGGCCACCAGCTCGTCCAGCGGCAGGGTATTGTCCGCGATACGGTTGACGAAAGAGGTATTGGCGCCGTTTTCCAGCAGACGGCGCACCAGATACGCCAGCAGCGTCTCGTGGGTGCCCACCGGGGCGTAGATCCGGCACGGACGGTTCAGCTTGCCGTCAGCGACCTTGCCCACTACCTGCTCGTACAGCGGTTCGCCCATGCCGTGCAGGCACTGGAACTCATACTGGCCCGGGTAGTAGTTCTGGCCTGCCAGCTGGTAGATAGCCGCCAGAGTATGGGCGTTATGGGTGGCAAACTGCGGGTAAATCAGGTTCGGCACCGCCAGCAGCTTCTTCGCGCAGGCGAGGTAGGAGACGTCGGTGTAAACCTTGCGGGTGTATACCGGATAGCCTTCGAGACCTTCCATCTGCGCGCGTTTAATTTCGCTATCCCAGTAGGCGCCTTTCACCAGACGGATCATCAGGCGACGGCGGCTGCGGGTGGCGAGGTCAATCAGGTAATCAATGACAAACGGACAGCGCTTCTGGTAGGCCTGAATCACGAAGCCAATCCCGTTCCAGCCGGCCAGTTCCGGCTCGAAGCACAGTTTTTCCAGCAGGTCGAGGGAGATCTCCAGACGGTCGGCCTCTTCGGCGTCAATATTGATGCCGATGTCATACTGGCGCGCCAGCAGGGTCAGCGATTTCAGCCGCGGGTAAAGCTCTTCCATCACCCGGTCATACTGCGCGCGGCTGTAGCGCGGGTGCAGCGCGGAGAGCTTAATGGAGATACCCGGACCTTCATAAATGCCGCGGCCGTTGGAGGCTTTGCCGATGGCATGGATCGCCTGCTGATAAGAAACCATATAGGCCTGGGCGTCAGCGGCGGTCAGGGCGGCTTCGCCGAGCATATCGTAGGAGTAGCGGAACCCTTTTTCTTCCAGCTTGCGGGCGTTGGCCAGCGCTTCGGCGATGGTTTCCCCGGTGACGAACTGCTCGCCCATCAGGCGCATCGCCATATCCACGCCTTTGCGGATCAGCGGTTCGCCGCTCTTGCCGATGATGCGGTTCAGGGAGCGGGAGAGGCTGGTCTCGTTATGGGTCGACACCAGTTTTCCGGTGAACAGCAGCCCCCAGGTGGCGGCGTTGACGAACAGCGACGGGCTGCGGCCGATGTGCGACTGCCAGTTGCCGTTGCTGATTTTGTCGCGGATCAGCGCATCGCGGGTGGCTTTATCCGGAATACGCAGCAGGGCTTCCGCCAGGCACATCAGCGCCACCCCTTCCTGTGAAGAGAGGGAGAACTCCTGCAGCAGGCTCTGCACCATGCCGGCGCGGCCGCTGGCGGTTTTCTGGTTGCGCAGTTTTTCCGCCAGCTGATACGCCAGCTTGTGCGCCTGTTCGCCCAGCGGCTGCGGCAGACGGGCCTGCTCCAGCAGCATCGGTACCGCGTCGGTTTCCGGACGTCGCCAGGCGGCGGTGATCGCCGCGCGGCTCACCGACTGCGGCAGGATCTGCTCGGCGAATTCGAGGAACGGCTGATAGGGCTCTTCCGTTGGTTCGCTGGCGTCATCGCTTTCGTTGGCGGCCCCGGAGAGCAGGGCCGGCAGCTCAGGCAGCGTCTCGTCGTTCTCCAGTTTTTCCAGATAATTAAAGATGGCCTGCTTAATCAGCCAGTGCGGCGTGCGGTCAATACGGCTCGCGGCGGATTTAATGCGCTCGCGGGTTGCGTCGTCAAGCTTAACACCCATGGTGGTGGTGCCCATGCTCAAAACTCCTGTCATTTATCGTTAGGCTTATGCGGTTGCATGGAAATATCCACTATGTTGCAACTTTGTGCAACCTTGTTAATTGTGGCTTGTGACGGAAGCCGTGAAATGGCTAATTTGTTAAAAATAACCCCTAAAATAGCAGAAATTTAACCCCGGGCTCATAGGGTATTTGTATGCGTGAGTTAACACTTTTGTTTGGTGCAACCTTTAAAAACGTGAGAGAGTGCAACCTCTAACAAATTGACGTTTTGCGCCGTCGGTTTTTCGTGTAAATGCTGTGTTAAATCGTTTGTGAAAAACCGAAGCTTCCGTCAGGATACGGTCGCCCAATTAAACAATGCGCCATTACCCCGTTCCGGTAGTGGAAAAAAACGACGAAGTTGGACGCTGTCGATAAAAATTCTGGAGACTTTGCATGGCTATTAGCACACCGATGCTGGTGACATTTATTGTTTATATTTTTGGTATGGTATTGATAGGGTTTATTGCCTGGCGTTCGACCAAAAACTTCGATGATTATATTCTCGGGGGAAGGAGTCTGGGGCCATTTGTGACCGCGCTTTCCGCAGGGGCGTCGGATATGAGCGGCTGGCTGCTGATGGGCCTGCCAGGGGCGATTTTCCTCTCCGGGATTTCCGAAAGCTGGATCGCCATTGGCTTAACGCTGGGGGCGTGGATTAACTGGAAGCTGGTGGCCGGTCGCCTGCGCGTGCATACCGAGGTGAATAATAACGCCCTGACGCTGCCCGATTATTTTACCGGCCGTTTTGAAGATAAAAGCCGGGTGCTGAGAATTATTTCGGCGCTGGTTATTCTGCTGTTCTTTACCATCTATTGCGCTTCAGGAATTGTCGCGGGGGCGCGTCTGTTTGAAAGCACCTTCGGCATGAGTTATGAAACCGCACTGTGGGCCGGGGCGGCGGCGACGATTATCTATACCTTCGTCGGCGGCTTCCTCGCGGTTAGCTGGACCGATACCGTGCAGGCCAGCCTGATGATTTTCGCGCTGATCCTCACCCCGGTGATCGTGATTATTTCCGTCGGCGGCTTTGGCGATTCGCTGGAAGTGATTAAGCAGAAGAGCATCGAAAATATCGACATGCTGAAAGGGCTGAACTTCGTGGCGATTATCTCGCTGATGGGCTGGGGGCTGGGTTATTTCGGTCAGCCGCATATTCTGGCGCGCTTTATGGCGGCGGATTCGCACCACAGCATCGTTCACGCACGTCGCATTAGTATGACCTGGATGATCCTCTGCCTCGGCGGGGCGGTGGCCGTCGGCTTCTTTGGCATCGCCTACTTCAATAACAACCCGAGCCTGGCGGGCGCGGTTAACCAGAACGCCGAGCGCGTGTTTATCGAACTGGCGCAAATCCTGTTTAACCCGTGGATTGCCGGGATCCTGCTGTCGGCGATTCTGGCGGCGGTGATGTCCACCCTGAGCTGTCAGCTGCTGGTCTGCTCGAGCGCAATTACCGAAGACCTGTATAAAGCCTTCCTGCGTAAAAACGCCGGTCAGAAAGAGCTGGTGTGGGTGGGCCGTATGATGGTGCTGGTGGTTGCCCTGGTGGCCATTGCCCTGGCGGCCAATCCGGAAAACCGCGTGCTGGGTCTGGTGAGCTACGCCTGGGCTGGCTTCGGCGCCGCCTTTGGCCCGGTGGTCCTGTTCTCGGTAATGTGGTCGCGCATGACCCGTAACGGCGCGCTGGCCGGGATGGTGATTGGCGCCCTGACCGTGATCGTCTGGAAGCAGTTTGGCTGGCTGGGCCTGTATGAAATCATTCCGGGCTTTGTCTTCGGCAGCATCGGGATTGTGGTCTTTAGCCTGCTGGATAAAGCGCCGTCGGCCAGCATGCAGCAGCGCTTTGCCGAAGCGGATGCCCACTACCATACGCCGCCGCCGGTACGCGCCACGGCTGAGTAAGATCATCTAATGCTCACGAGCCCGCCGCTGGCGGGCTTTTTATTGCCTGGTGCCGTGCCGGAATATTATAACCCTTGCTAATTATCTGAAAATCCGCTGATATTTCCTGACTAATAACAATGAGGATAGCAAAGATGACGTTCAGACAGGGTGCAATGGCGCTGGTGCTGGCAGGGTTACTCAGCGGCTGCGTGGCGGGTGGAAGTTCATCGACCAGCGCGCCGAAGCCCGGCGTCTGCCCGGCGGATAAGTCCATGGTGCAAACCACGCTTTACTTCGGTCTGAGCCGCCCGGCGGGGAAAGACATCACCGCTGAAGAGTGGCAACAGTTTGTCGACCGTGACGTCACGCCGCGCTTTCGCGACGGGCTGACGGTGTTTGATGCCCACGGCCAGTGGCTTGGCCAGAATGGTCAGGTGGTGCGGGAGCAGAGCAAGGCGCTGATGGTGATCCATGGGCATGACGCGCAGAGCGAGGCGGGTATTGAGGCTCTGCGCCAGGGCTATAAATCACGCTTCGCGCAGGAGTCGGTGATGCGTGTCGACCAGCCGGTCTGCGTGCAGTTCTGAGTAAACGGCGGGGGCAGCCCCGCCGTTTGTTTTACAGCACCAGCCCGGCGAAGCTGGCGGAAAGCAGGCTCACCAGCGTGGCGCTATACACCAGCCGCAGGCCGAAGCGGGAGACGATATTGCCCTGCGGTTCATTCAGGCCTTTGATCGCCCCGGCGATAATGCCGATCGAGGCAAAGTTGGCAAACGACACCAGGAATACCGAGAGAATGCCGAGCCCGCGAGGGGTCATGCTGGCGGCAATCTTTTGCAGCTCAATCATCGCCACAAATTCGTTAGCGACCAGTTTGGTGGCCATGATGCTGCCGGCGTTTAGCGCATCGCTCAGCGGGATGCCGATAAGCCACGCCAGCGGATAAAAGACGTAGCCGAGGATCTGCTGGAAGCTGAGACCAAACAGGGTGGCGAATAGCGCGTTAATGGCGCTGATCAGGGCGATAAAACCGATCAGCATCGCCAGAATAATCATCGCCACTTTAAAGCCGGCCAGAATATATTCCCCGAGCATTTCAAAGAAACTCTGCGATTCATGCAGCTTCTCGAGTTTTATTTCCTGCTCGCTGCCTGGCCGCGTCGGGTTAATTACCGACAGCACGATAAAGGTGCTGAACATATTGAGGATCAGCGCTGCGACGACATATTTGGCGTCCAGCATGGTCATATAGGCGCCGACAATCGACAGCGATACGGTCGACATGGCCGTCGCCGCCATAGTGAACAGTCGCCGTGAGGAGAGGTCGCCCAGTACGCCCTTGTAGGCAATGAAGTTCTCCGATTGACCGAGGATCAGCGAGCTGACGGCGTTGAAAGATTCCAGCTTACCCATGCCGTTTACTTTCGACAGCAGGGTGCCAATCACGCGAATAAAAATCGGCAGGATCCGCCAGTGCTGGAGAATACCAATCAGCGCGGAAATAAACACAATCGGACACAGGACGCCCAGGAAAATAAAGGCTAAGCCTTTTTCGCTCATGCCGCCAAAGACGAAATTGGTCCCTTCGGCGGCAAAGCCTAACAGCGAAGCAAAAAAGCCGGAAATATTTTTTACCAGCCACAGGCCGCTTTCGGCGTGCAGGAAAAAGAAAGCGAGCGCTATTTCGATAATAATCAACTGGAGAATATAACGAATACGAATTTTTTGTCTGTCGTAGCTGACAAGCCAGGCCAGGGCGAGGATCACCGCCAGCGCCAGCAGGAAATGAAAAAATGCAGTCATGTTGTTCTTTTCGCAAGTCAATAAGGCCGCCATTTAGCCATAGCCGCTACGGCGGGTAAATATCTGGCGTAAAAAATCCTTTGCTTATTCTTTCCCTTCATAACAGGCGAATATTTTCATAAGTCATTATTTGTCAGCGATTTATTTACAACTGATCATCATTCTCTGCACATTTCGCTTGTGTTTCTGAGCATTGTAATGATAATCACTATCATAAATATTACCTGTTTTTGCATTCGTTGACGGTGCTTTACATTTAAGGGTATTGGCATGTTTGTCCCATTTCTCATTATGTTACGCGAAGGCCTGGAGGCGGCGCTGATTGTCAGCCTGATCGCCAGCTATCTGAAACGCACCCAGCGCGGCAACTGGATTGGCGTGATGTGGATTGGCGTGATCCTCGCGGCGGCGCTGTGTCTTGGCTTAGGCATTTTTATCAACGAAACCACCGGTGAATTTCCTCAGCGTGAACAGGAGCTGTTCGAAGGGATCGTCGCGGTCATTGCGGTGGTGATCCTGACGTGGATGGTCTTCTGGATGCGCAATGTCTCACGCAACGTCAAGCAGCAGCTGGAGCAGGCCGTGGACAAGGCGCTGCAGCGCGGTAATCACCACGGCTGGGCGCTGGTGATGATGGTCTTTTTCGCGGTCGCCCGTGAGGGGCTGGAGTCGGTCTTCTTTCTGCTGGCGGCCTTCCAGCAGGATGTCGGCATCTGGCCGCCGCTGGGGGCGCTGCTGGGTCTGGCCACCGCTATCGTGCTGGGCTTCCTGATCTACTGGGGCGGTATCCGCCTTAACCTTGGCGTGTTCTTCAAATGGACCAGCCTGTTTATTCTGCTGGTGGCCGCTGGCCTGGCCGCGGGGGCGATCCGCGCCTTCCACGAGGCGGGCCTGTGGAACCTGTTCCAGGATACCGCCTTCGATCTGAGCAACGTGCTGTCGACGCATACGCTGTTCGGCACGCTGCTGGAAGGGATCTTCGGCTATCAGGAGACGCCGAGCGTCAGCGAAGTGGCTGTCTATCTGCTTTATCTGATCCCGGCGCTGGTGCTGTTTGCCCTGCCGCCGCGGAATAATACCACTGCCTCGCGGGCTGCCTGACCGGGCGCTGCGAGCTTATAAGCGACACTCTACTTACCGAAAGGGATGATCATGATGATTCATTTTCGCCGTAATGCGCTGCGGGTGACCGTGGCCGCGCTGCTCAGCTCTGCATTCGGTGCTCAGGCTGCGGATATCCCGCAGGTCAAAGTCACCGTCAACGACAAGCAGTGCGAGCCGATGCAGGTGACCGTTAACGCGGGTAAAACCCAGTTTATTATTCAGAACCACAGCCAGAAAGCGCTGGAGTGGGAGATTCTGAAAGGGGTGATGGTGGTGGAAGAGCGCGAAAACATCGCTCCGGGCTTTACTCAGAAGCTCACCGCGAACCTGCAGCCGGGCGAATATGACATGACCTGTGGCCTGCTCACCAACCCGAAAGGCAAACTGATCGTCACCGGCGCCGCCACCAAAGACGCGGCGAAAGCGGATGCGGTGCTGAGCCTCGGCGACGCGATCACCGCCTATAAAGCCTATGTGACGGCGGAAACCGCGCAGCTGGTTAGCGGCACCAAAGCCTTTACCGACGCGGTGAAAGCCGGCGATATCGAAAAAGCGAAAGCGCTGTACGCCCCGACGCGTCAGCATTACGAGCGCATCGAGCCCATTGCCGAGCTGTTCTCTGACCTTGACGGCAGCATCGACGCCCGCGAAGACGACTTCGAGAAAAAAGCGGAAGATCCGAAATTTACCGGTTTCCACCGTCTGGAAAAAGCGCTGTTTGGCGATAACAGCGTCAAGGGGATGGAAAAATATGCCGATCAGCTGAACAGCGATGTGCTGGAGCTGCAAAAGCGTATCAGCGAGCTGGCGTTCCCGCCGTCAAAAGTCGTGGGCGGCGCGGCAGGATTAATTGAGGAAGTCGCGGCCAGCAAGATCAGCGGTGAAGAAGATCGCTACAGCCATACCGATCTGTGGGACTTCCAGGCCAACATTGACGGCGCGCAGAAAATTGTCGACCTGCTGCGCCCGCAGCTGCAAAAAGAGAACAGCGCGCTGCTGGCGAAAGTGGACGCCAACTTTAAGAAAGTGGACAGCATCCTCAGCAAATATCGCACCAAAGACGGTTTCGAGACCTACGATAAGCTGACCACCGCCGACCGTAATGCGCTGAAAGGGCCGATCACCACCCTGGCGGAAGATCTGGCTCAGCTGCGCGGGATCCTGGGGCTGGACTAAGTCGATGGCACAGCAGAAACCCCACGACGTGAACGAGCCGTCACGTCGTCGCTTACTGAAAGGGATCGGCGCGCTTGGCGGCGCGCTGGCCATCACCGGCGGCTGCCCGGTAGCGCATGCGGCAAAAGCGGAAAGTTCCCCGGGGACGCTCACACCCGACGCGCGCCAGGAAAAGCAGCCATTCTATGGCCGGCATCAGGCGGGCATTCTGACGCCGCAGCAGGCTTCGATGATGCTGGTGGCCTTCGATGTGCTGGCGGCTGATAAAGCCGACCTCGAGCGGCTGTTTCGACTGCTGACCCAGCGTATCGCCTTTTTAACCCAGGGCGGCCCGGCGCCGGACACGCCGAATCCGCGGCTGCCGCCGATGGATTCCGGCATCCTGGGGCCGTGGATTGCGCCAGATAACCTGACCATCACCGTCTCGGTCGGCCATTCGCTATTTGATGAGCGCTTTGGCCTGGCGGATAAAGCACCGAAAAAGCTGCAGCCGATGACCCGCTTCCCCAACGATTCGCTGGATGCCGCGCTGTGCCATGGCGACCTGCTGCTGCAGATCTGCGCCAATACTCAGGATACGGTGATCCACGCCCTGCGTGATGTCATCAAACATACGCCGGATCTGCTGAGCGTGCGCTGGAAACGGGAAGGGTTTATCTCCGACAGCGCGGCGCGCAGCAAAGGCAAAGAGACCCCTATCAACCTGTTGGGGTTTAAGGACGGCACCGCTAACCCGGCGAGCCACGACAGCGCGTTGATGGATAAGGTAGTGTGGGTGACAGCCGATCAGGACGAGCCGGCCTGGACCGTGGGCGGCAGCTATCAGGCGGCGCGAATTATCCAGTTTCACGTGGAGTTCTGGGATCGGACGCCGCTCAAGGAGCAGCAGACGATCTTTGGTCGCGACAAGCACACCGGTGCGCCGCTGGGGATGAAAAACGAACACGATACCCCGGATTACAGTAAAGATCCTAACGGCGAAGTCATTGCGCTGGATAGCCATATTCGTCTGGCCAATCCCCGCACGCCGGAAACCCAGTCCAGCCTGATGATGCGCCGCGGCTACAGCTATTCGCTGGGGGTTACTAACGCCGGACAACTGGATATGGGGCTGTTATTCGTTTGCTATCAGCACGATCTGGAAAAGGGTTTTCTGACGGTGCAGAAACGGCTTAACGGCGAGGCGCTGGAGGAGTATGTCAAACCGATCGGCGGGGGCTACTTCTTTGTTTTACCCGGCGTAGTGGATGAAAAACACTATCTGGGAGAGTCGCTGCTGCAGGCCTGATACCAACCCTGCCCGTAAGGGCAGGGCGTTTTCTGCTGTTTTTCTCATTTTTCTTATATTTCCTGCCATGTGTTATATTTCTGTAATACAAATGACCGATAGTCTCCTACACTTGCTTAAGAACTATTTGTTGCGTCATTGTGAAAAATAAGTTGCATTAAGAATCTTTTTTGATGTACTTATTACATACGCGGTAGTTCCCGGCAGTGTGACGTTTCACCATGGAGATCGCGAATGGTAAGGTCCCGTACCGGACAACGTAAAACCTCAGACCGTACTCTTCAGCACGGAAGCCCCGCTTCCGGCAGCGATTTTCTTACTCTTTCTCTCTCCGCTTCGCATTATTACAACCTTGGCAGGGTACGCGGTGCGCGTAGCCGCGACTCGTTGTCAGTTCTACCGGCAAGCAATGGCTTACAAGGAAGCCAAACCTCAATCGTTCGTGCGCATAGTCGTGTCGATGTTGACGCGTGTGATGTAAACCAACAACGCAAGGTGCTATCCATGGGAAGACAAAAAGCAGTGATCAAAGCTCGTCGTGAAGCAAAACGTGTGCTGAGACGGGATTCACGCAGCCATAAGCAGCGTGAAGAAGAATCGGTCACATCGCTTGTGCAAATGAGTGGCGTAGAAGCAATTGGCATGGCGCGGGACAGCCGTGATACTTCCCCAATTGAGGCGCGCAATGAGGCTCAGGCGCATTATTTGAATGCCATCGACAATAAGCAGCTGATTTTCGCTACCGGCGAAGCTGGATGCGGCAAGACCTGGATCAGTGCGGCGAAGGCAGCTGAAGCCCTGATCCATAAGGATGTGGACAGAATTATTGTTACCCGTCCCGTTCTGCAGGCCGACGAAGATCTCGGCTTCTTACCGGGAGATATCGCCGAGAAGTTCGCTCCCTATTTCCGACCGGTTTACGATGTGCTGGTGAAAAGGCTGGGGGCTTCCTTTATGCAGTACTGCCTGCGTCCGGAAATCGGCAAGGTGGAAATCGCGCCGTTCGCCTATATGCGCGGACGTACCTTTGAAAATGCGGTGGTGATTCTGGACGAGGCCCAGAACGTGACCGCAGCGCAAATGAAGATGTTTTTAACCCGCCTCGGGGAGAACGTGACGGTCATCGTCAATGGCGATATCACCCAGTGCGACTTGCCCTCTGGCGTGAGATCTGGCCTGAGCGATGCGCTGGCGCGTTTTGAGGAAGACGAGATGATCGGCATCGTGCGTTTCACCACCGATGACTGCGTGCGCTCGGCCCTCTGCCAGCGGACGCTGAAAGCCTATTATTAATCGTCATACTGTGAGCAAGGCCCGGGCTAGCCCGGGCTTTGTTGTTTTTGGGCATCTTCCCGGCGGTACTGCGCGTGGCCGGGCTACCTGGCGGGTAGGGTCTGGTAGCCCGGGAGAGGCATTGCTGCCGACCCCGGGGATGTCTGCGGTGCCACATGCGAAAAAAAAGCCCGTACTTGCGTACGAGCTCTTCTTAAAATATGGCGGTGAGGGGGGGATTGACTCGCTTCGCTCGCCCCTGCGGGGCAGCCCGCTTACTGCGTGCGCGGTCTGTCCAACTGGCGTTGCCAGTTGTCGAACCCCGGTCGGGGGTTCTCATCCCCCCTGCGGAGAATATAAAAGAAAAGAGCCCGTACTTGCGTACAGGCTCTCATCTCGAATATGGCGGTGAGGGGGGGATTCGAACCCCCGATACGTTGCCGTATACACACTTTCCAGGCGTGCTCCTTCAGCCACTCGGACACCTCACCATATTGTCTTTCCCGTTGTTGTCGGGAACGGGCGCTAATGTAGGGAAATACGTATCGCCCGTCAATCAACTTTTTGCAAAAAAAGCGCGTTTAGACAAACTTCGAGCAACTTGCTCCTTAAACGTGCGAAATCCGTTTTTTTTGTCGCCAGTAGCTTTTCCCTTTTCGCTCGGGGGAAATTTGTTATGCTGGCAAACCAATAGAAAACAATGAGTAAAATAAGACGCCAGCGTTAATCGGCCAAAGGCGTCTGCTATCAGGAGCCCCTATGGAGATTATTTTTTACCATCCGACCTTTGATACCCAATACTGGATCTGTGAGCTGGAAAAGCAGTTACCCGGCGCGCGGGTGCGCGAGTGGAAAGCGGGCGATAACCGGCCGGCGGACTATGCCCTGGTCTGGCATCCGCCGGTAGAGATGCTGCAGGGCCGGGCGCTGAAGGCCGTGTTCGCCCTCGGGGCAGGGGTGGACTCTATTCTCAGCAAGCTGCGCGACCATCCGGATATGCTGCCGCTGTCGATTCCGCTGTTTCGTCTCGAAGATACCGGTATGGGACGGCAGATGCAGGAGTATGCCGTTAGCCAGGTGCTCCACTGGTTCCGCCGCTTTGATGACTATCAGGCGCTGAAGCTGGCTTCCCGCTGGCAGCCGCTGCCAGAGTACCGCGCCGACGAATTCACCGTCGGGATTATGGGCGCCGGCGTGCTGGGGGCGAAGGTTGCGGAAAGTCTGCAACCCTGGGGGTTCCCGCTTCGCGTCTGGAGCCGTAGCCGCAAATCCTGGCCGCAGGTGCAGAGCTTCGCCGGCCAGGCCGAGCTGGGCGAATTCCTGCAGGGCACTCGCGTGCTGATCAACCTGCTGCCGAATACCGCCGAAACCGCCGGCATTATTAACCAGACGCTGCTGGCGCAGTTGCCTGATGAGAGCTATGTCCTCAATCTTGCTCGCGGCGTGCATGTCGTTGAAGAGGATCTGCTGGCGGCGCTGAACAGCGGTAAGCTCAAAGGGGCGATGCTCGATGTCTTCAGTCGCGAACCGCTGCCGCAGGAGAGCCCGCTATGGGCGCATCCGCGGGTGGCCATGACCCCCCATGTGGCGGCAGTGACCCGTCCAATGGAAGCTATCACCTACATTGCGGAGACCATTAGCCGGCTTGAGCGAGGGGAGCCGGTAAGCGGTCAGGTCGACCGCCAGCGCGGTTATTAAGACGAGAGAACCCCGCCACGGCGGGGTTTTTGCTAATCAATAGCCCGGTTTCCTGCTATTCTTGCGGCAAACAGAAGAGGAGAATGTGATGTATCCCGTTGACCTGCACATGCATACCGTCGCCAGCACCCATGCCTACAGCACCCTGCACGATTATATTGCGGAAGCAAAGCGTAAAGGGATCAAACTCTTCGCCATCACCGACCACGGCCCGGACATGGCGGATGCTCCGCACTACTGGCACTTCGTTAATATGCGCATCTGGCCCCGCCTGGTAGACGGGGTGGGGATCCTGCGCGGTATTGAGTCGAATATTAAAAATATTGAAGGCGAGATCGACTGTTCCGGACCGATGTTGACTTCTCTCGATCTGATCATCGCCGGATTTCATGAGCCGGTGTTTCCGCCGCAGGATCGTGACACCCATACACAGGCGATGATAGCCGCGATGGCCAGCGGTAAAGTGCATATGATTAGCCATCCGGGTAATCCGAAATTCCCGGTGGATATCCCGGCGATTGCCGAAGCGGCGGCTCGCTACCAGGTGGCGCTGGAGATTAATAACTCCTCATTCGTATCATCGCGCGTGGGCAGTGAAGACAACTGCCGGGCCATCGCCGCCGCAGTGCGTGATGCCGGGGGATGGGTGGCGCTGGGCTCGGACTCTCACACCGCCTTTACCCTCGGGGAGTTTACCGAATGCCGCAAGATCCTTGATGCGGTCGATTTCCCGGAGGAGAGGATCCTCAACGTTTCTCCGCGTCGCCTGCTTAACTTCCTCGAGTCGCGGGGCATGCCGGCGATCCCGGAATTTGCTGACCTTTAATTTGTATAACTGGAATAACTGAATGAACGAGTTTTCAATCCTCTGCCGCGTGCTGGGTTCGCTGTATTACCGTCAACCGCAGGACCCGCTGCTGGTGCCGCTGTTTACCCTGATCCGCGAGGGCAAACTGGCCGCCAGCTGGCCGCTTGAGCAGGACGAGCTGCTGGCGCGTCTGCAGAAAAGCTGTGAAATGCAGTCCCTGGCGACGGACTATAATGCGCTGTTCGTCGGTGAAGCCTGCAGCGTCCCGCCGTACCGTAGCGCGTGGGTGGAGGGTTCCTCGGAAGCGGAAGTTCGGGCTTTTCTGAGCGAACACGGCATCCCGACAGGGGAAGGTCCGGCGGATCATCTCGGCTCGCTGCTGCTGGCCGCCTCCTGGCTGGAGGATCATGCCGCAGAAGACCAGAGCGAGACGCTGGAGCTCCTGTTCGCCGACTATATCCTGCCGTGGTGCGGGACGATGCTGGGGAAAGTCGAAGCCCATGCGCACACGCCGTTCTGGCGCACCATGGCACCGTTGACCCGCGACGCCATCGCCGCGATGTGGGACGAGCTTCAGGAAGAAGATGAGCATAATATGTGATGTAAATCACTGTTTGAATGAAACTGAAATAAAGTTCATTCATATACTGTGTTTTAGATCGCATTCTTACGGCGCGTATCTGCTAGGATACGCGCCATGAACATACTCTTCGCAATCGCATTAACGACAGGCATCCTCTCCGGGATTTGGGGGTGGGTGGCGGTCGCTCTCGGCCTGCTGAGCTGGGCCGGATTCCTCGGCTGTACGGCCTATTTCGCCTGCCCGCAGGGCGGCTTGAAAGGGCTGGCCATCTCGTCCTGCACGGTGATGAGCGGCGTGGCCTGGGCGTTAGTGATTATCCACGGTAGCGCGCTGGCGCCACAGGTGCAGATCCTCAGCTATATGATGACCGGTGTGGTCGCCTTCCTGATGTGCATTCAGGCGCGACGGACGCTACTGTCGTTTGTCCCGGGCACCTTTATCGGCGCCTGCGCGACCTTCGCGGCAGACGGCGACTGGCGTCTGGTGATCCCTTCCCTGGCGCTGGGTCTGGTCTTTGGCTATGCCATGAAAAATAGTGGCCTGTGGCTGGCGGCCCGTGCGGATAAGCATAAATCGTTCGCCAACGACAACGCCTGATCGGCGGGACGACTAAAAAACAGGACCTTACGGGTCCTGTTTTTTTATCTTCTCGTCACCGGACAAAGTGATAATCTTGCTCCCGCAGGCGAGAATGCCCTAGTATCGGCAGAAAGCCGTATCCACACGCTATGCCGACAGGAGGAGAAATGGCTGTTAAACCTGAGGTAATTCTCGGCGATATTACGACACTTGATGTCGATGTGATTGTTAATGCGGCAAATCCCTCGCTGCTGGGTGGTGGCGGAGTAGACGGGGCCATCCACCGGGCGGCCGGTCCCGCGCTGCTGGCGGCTTGCAAGCAGGTGCTGCAGCAGCAGGGCGAATGCCCTCCCGGGCATGCGGTAATTACTATTGCCGGCAATCTGCCGGCCAGCGCGGTGATCCACACCGTGGGCCCGGTCTGGCACGGCGGCGACCGCATGGAGGCGCAAACCCTGGCCGATGCTTACAAAAACAGTCTGCAGTTGGCCTCGGCAAACAACTATCGCTCCATTGCGTTTCCGGCGATAAGCACCGGCGTGTATGGCTATCCGAGAGAGGAAGCGGCGGCGATCGCCGTGCGCACCGTCACCGCGTTTCTCACTCGCTATAATCCTCTTGAGCGCGTCCTGTTCGTCTGTTTTGACGAGGAAACGGCGGCTATCTATCGCCGCCTGCTGGCGTCATACCCCTGATTCAACAGAATAGGCTATGATAACCGTCAGTCTTGACGGGAATGATGGGTAGCAGGAGGGAGCAGGGTGTCAGAAGGAAAAGTCCAGCAGAAACAGCAGGCGCGCCGCGCGGAGATCGTTGGCGCCGCGCAAAAATGTTTCGCTGAAAAGGGGCTGCACGGCGCTTCCGTCGCCGATATCGCCCGGGAAGCGGGCCTGAGCGTCGGTCAGCTATATCGCATTTTTGCCAGCAAGGAAGCGATCATCGAAGCGATTGTTAGCGAAATCGTCAACGCCAGAGTCGGGGAGATGATCGATGAGAACCACAATCTGGCGCGTAAAGCGGCGGTTTTGGCCGGCAGGATCCCGACGTCGGCAGCCACCAAAAGCGATAATTATCTGCTGATGGAGATCAATGCCGAGGCCTCGCGTAACCCACGCTTGCGTGACATCCTGATGCAGGCCGATCGGCGGTTGAAAGAGGAGGGCGGTCGCCTGTCGCAGCGCTACCATCCCGGGCTCAGCGATGCGCGACGCAATGCCGCATCAGAGCTCATCGCCGTTCTGACAGAGGGGGCAGCTTACCGCTGTGAGCTGAGCGCCTCCACCCCGGTCGATAAGGCAGATTTAGAAGCCCTGTACAATATGATTTTCGACCGGCTTTTTGACGAGCAGGCATAATACGGCACGCCTGGCGTGCCGCACAGGCTAATGGTTAGCTGGCCGAGGCTGGGGTTTTGGCCGGTTTGTTCATCGGTTTACCGGAGAACAGGAAACGCAGCAGCGGAATGCGCAGGTGAATTTCATACAGGATCAGGGCAATACCCACCACAAAAACCAACCCGCCAATAAAGCCTAAGGTATTGGACTTAATGACCGGGGTGATCCACGCCCCGTACAGCAGCGTCAGCGGATGGTGCACCAGGTAAATAAACAGCGAAGCATTGACGAAATAGGTTACGCGCGTCGACTGGAAGTTCAGCAGGCGATGGCCGAGCGAAAAGACCACATTGACCATCCACAGCCCAAGCACCATGGTGATCACCGATTCCGTTTCATACATCCAGCCGTCGCCGGAGCCGTACTGCTGGTTCAGCCGGTAGGCGATAAATCCCAGCAGCGCCGCTGCGCAGCACCATGGTGACGGGGTGGTAAACATCGCCTTCAGACGCGGATTAATAAAGGTCTGCGCCCCCAGCACAAAGAAGGGAAGATAGAACAGCGTCTGCATCACCACAAAGTTAAACAGACCATTGCTAAGCAGCGGCGGGTAAATCAGGAACAGCGATCGGCGGATCAGCGCGTAAAGCACCCCCAGCGCAAGGAAAATCATCGTTAGCTGGCCCATAGTGACAGTGTCACCAAAGGCTGAGGCGCCCCCTGCCGGGCGGCGCGTCAGCCATTTAAACAGCACCACGCCCAGCGAGGTCAGCACCACCAGCACCAGTAAAAACCACAGGTGGGAAATAAGCTCCCACGCCAGGGTGTTAAATTTGTCGTACCCGGAAAGGGTGTGCCAGTTTTCCGCCTTGCCGTTGACGTACTGCAGCATAATAAACTGCGGCAGCGTCAGCAGTGGGATAGCGGTCAGCAGCGGAATACCGACCCGTTCGACGCGCACTTTCCACCACTTTTTCAACGGGTAGCGCAGGAACAGCATGTAGGAGAAATAGCCGGAGATGACGAAAAAGACCTGCATCCGGAAGGCATGGATGAAGTCATTAAACAGCGTCAACCACCACGAGGGCTCAGCGCTGTTGACATGCCAGCTGTGGCTGGAATAGATCAGCGAAATGTGGAAAGGGATCCCCAGCAGCATCAGCCAGGCGCGGATGCTGTCGAAGAAATATTCACGCTGTACCGGAGTATTATTCATACGATTCACGACAATCTCAGATAATTCGTCTTATCACTCAAGATGATAACGCTTACATTATCAGCAACCCTACATGAACTCGGGGTACCTGTCTCCAGGATAAGCACGCAAAGTGCAAACGGGATAGCGAACTGTTTATTCCCTGCGCCGCTACGCTGAACAAAGCAGGGATTATGTTGTCGGATTGCCTGAGTTTCCATTAAAATAGATCGGATCGATTTAAGCACACAAAGGGGGAAGTGCTTACTTATATGAAACATAAACCACAGATGATGAAAATGCGTTGGTTAAGCGCAGCCGTAATGTTGTCCCTGTGTACTTCATCTGCATGGGCATTTAGCATTGATGACGTTGCAAAAGAGGCCAAAACGTTAGCCGGGAAAGGCTATGAAGCGCCGAAGAGTAACCTGCCCTCCGCTTTCCGCGACATGAAATACGCGGATTACCAGCAAATTCAGTTTAATCACGATAAAGCTTACTGGAATAACCAGAAAACCCCATTCAAGCTTGAATTTTACCATCAGGGTATGTACTTCGACACGCCGGTCACCATCAATGAAGTGACGGCCACCAGCGTGCGCAAAATTAAATATAGCCCGGACTATTTTAACTTTGGTAACGTTCAGCACGATAAAGACACGGTGAAAGACCTCGGTTTCGCCGGCTTCAAAGTACTGTATCCGATCAATAGCAAAGATAAGAACGATGAGATCGTCAGCATGCTCGGTGCCAGCTACTTCCGCGTGCTGGGTCAGGGTCAGGTTTACGGCCTGTCCGCGCGCGGCCTGGCTATCGATACCGCGCTGCCGTCCGGCGAAGAGTTCCCGCGTTTTCGCGAGTTCTGGATCGAGCGTCCTAGAGCCACCGACAAACGTCTGACTATCTATGCGCTGCTGGACTCCCCGCGGGCAACCGGCGCTTATCGCTTTGTCATCATGCCGGGACGCGACACCGTGGTAGATGTCCAGTCCAAAGTTTACCTGCGTGACAAAGTGGGAAAACTGGGCGTGGCGCCGCTGACCAGCATGTTCCTGTTCGGTTCCAACCAGCCTTCTCCGGCGCTTAACTATCGTCCGGCGCTACACGACTCCAATGGTCTGTCGATCCTGGCCGGTAACGGCGAGTGGATCTGGCGTCCGCTGAACAACCCGAAACACCTTGCCGTTAGCAGCTATGCGATGGAAAACCCGCAAGGGTTCGGCCTGCTGCAGCGCGGCCGTCAGTTCTCGCGCTTCGAGGATCTCGACGATCGTTATGACCTGCGTCCGAGCGCCTGGATCACCCCGAAAGGGGAGTGGGGCAAAGGGAAAATCGAACTGGTTGAAATCCCGACCAACGATGAAACCAACGATAACATCGTGACTTACTGGACGCCGGATCAGCTGCCGGAGCCGGGCAAGGAGATGAACTTCAAGTACACCATCACCTTCAGCCGCGATGAAGACAAGCTGCATGCGCCGGATAACGCTTACGTTATGCAGACCCGCCGCTCTACCGGCGACGTGAAGCAGTCCAACCTGATCCGCCAGCCGGACGGCACCATTGCTTTCATTGTCGACTTCACCGGCGCCGATATGAAAAAACTGCCGGCGGATACCCCGGTCGCCGCCCAGGCGAGTACCGGCGATAACGCTGAAATCGTTGAAAATACCGTGCGTTACAATCCGGTGACCAAAGGCTGGCGAATGATCCTGCGTTTGAAGGTGAAAGATCCGAAGAAAACGACGGAAATGCGCGCCGCGCTGGTTAACGGTGATGACACGTTGAGCGAAACCTGGAGCTATCAGCTGCCTGCCAATGAATAAGATAACAAAGTACATTGACGCATTGCCGCTGTCGGACGCCGAGAAATCGGCGCTGCCGGACACCAGCCTGCAGGCCGTTCATCAGGCCCTGGATGACGACCATCAGACCTTCGCCCGCGAAGACGACTCCCCGCTGGGGTCGGTCAAGGCACGGCTGGCGCACAGCTGGCCGGATTCGCTGTCTGGCGATCAGCTGGTGAAGGACGATGAAGGCCGTACTCAGCTGCATGCGATGCCTAAAGCCAAGCGCTCCTCAATGATCCCGGACCCGTGGCGTACCAACCCGGTCGGCCGCTTCTGGGACCGTCTGCGCGGACGCGATGTCACGCCGCGCTATCTCTCCCGTCTGACGCAAGAAGAGCGCGAGAGTGAGCAAAAATGGCGTACCGTCGGCACCATTCGTCGCTATATCCTGCTGCTGCTGACGCTGTCGCAGACCGTAGTGGCCACCTGGTATATGAAAACCATTCTGCCTTATCAGGGCTGGGCGCTGATCAACCCGGCCGACATGGTGGGGCAGAACCTGTGGATCTCGTTCATGCAGCTGCTGCCGTACGTGTTGCAGAGCGGCATTCTGATCCTCTTCGCGGTGCTGTTCTGCTGGGTTTCCGCCGGCTTCTGGACCGCGTTAATGGGCTTCCTGCAGCTATTGATCGGCCGCGATAAGTACAGTATTTCCGCCTCGACGGTCGGTGACGAACCGTTGAACCCGGCGCACCGTACGGCGCTGATAATGCCGATCTGTAACGAAGACGTTGACCGCGTTTTCGCCGGCCTGCGGGCGACCTGGGAGTCGGTGAAAGCGACCGGTAACGCCGCTCATTTCGACGTCTATATCCTCAGCGATAGCTATAACCCCGATATCTGTGTGGCTGAGCAAAAGGCGTGGATGGAGCTGATTGCCGAAGTGCAGGGCGAAGGGCAGATCTTCTACCGCCGCCGTCGTCGTCGAGTGAAGCGTAAGAGCGGCAACATCGATGACTTCTGCCGCCGCTGGGGCAGCCAGTATAGCTATATGGTGGTGCTGGACGCTGACTCGGTGATGACCGGTGAGTGTCTGAGCAGCCTGGTGCGCCTGATGGAAGCGAACCCGAATGCCGGTATCATTCAGTCTTCCCCGCGCGCCTCGGGCATGGACACGCTGTATGCGCGTTGCCAGCAGTTTGCCACCCGGGTGTACGGTCCGCTGTTTACGGCGGGTCTGCACTTCTGGCAGTTGGGGGAGTCCCACTACTGGGGCCACAACGCCATTATCCGCGTGAAGCCGTTCATTGAGCACTGCGCGCTGGCGCCGCTGCCGGGCGAGGGCAACTTTGCCGGGTCGATCCTGTCGCACGACTTCGTCGAAGCCGCGCTGATGCGCCGTGCCGGCTGGGGGGTGTGGATTGCCTACGATCTGCCGGGCTCCTATGAGGAGCTGCCGCCGAACCTGCTGGACGAGCTGAAACGCGACCGTCGCTGGTGTCAGGGCAACCTGATGAACTTCCGCCTGTTCCTTGTCAGAGGGATGCACCCGGTTCACCGGGCGGTGTTTCTTACCGGCGTGATGTCCTACCTGTCGGCGCCGCTGTGGTTTATGTTCCTTGCCCTGTCGACGGCGTTGCAGGTGGTGCATGCCCTGACCGAGCCGCAGTACTTCCTGCAGCCGCGTCAGCTGTTCCCGGTGTGGCCGCAGTGGCGGCCTGAGCTGGCCATCGCGCTGTTCGCCTCGACCATGGTGCTGCTGTTCCTGCCGAAGCTGCTGAGTATTATTCTGGTGTGGTGTAAAGGGCCGAAAGAGTACGGCGGATTTATCCGCGTCACGCTTTCACTGCTACTGGAGGTCCTGTTCTCGGTCCTGCTGGCGCCGGTCCGTATGCTGTTCCACACCGTCTTCGTGGTCAGCGCCTTCCTCGGCTGGGAGGTGGTATGGAATTCGCCGCAGCGTGATGATGACTCCACGCCGTGGGGGGAAGCCTTTATGCGCCACGGCTCGCAGCTGCTGCTGGGGCTGGTGTGGGCGGTCGGGATGGCATGGCTGGATCTACGCTTCCTGTTCTGGCTAGCGCCGATCGTCGTCTCGCTGATCCTCTCGCCGTTCGTATCGGCGATTTCCAGCCGGGCGACAGTGGGCCTGCGCACCAAGCGCTGGAAGCTGTTCCTGATCCCGGAAGAGTATTCGCCGCCGCAGGTGCTCAAGGATACCGATGCGTACCTGACGATGAACCGTCAGCGTTCGCTGGACGATGGCTTTATGCACGCGGTGTTTAACCCGTCGTTTAACGCCCTCGCCACCGCAATGGCCACTGCGCGCCACCGTCAGGGTCATATCCTGGAGATCGCCCGCGAGCGCCATGTCGAGCAGGCGCTGAATGAAACGCCGGATAAGCTGAACCGCGATCGCCGACTGGTGCTGTTGAGCGACCCGGTAACCATGTCGCGTCTGCACTATCGCGTATGGGCCGCGCCGGAGAAATACTCTTCATGGGTGAACGCCTATCAGCAGTTGGCGCTTAACCCGCTGGCGCTGAAAACGAAATAAGCCGTACGTTAAGGAAAATACCGGCAGCGATGCCGGTATTTTTTTATCTGAAATACGAGGATGTGGATGCGAATACTACCGATCATTGCCATGGCGCTGCTGCTCAGCGGCTGCGGCAGCATTATCAGCCGTACGGTGCCCGGGCAGGGGCATGGCAATCAATATTACCCGGGCGTACAGTGGGATGTTCGCGATTCGGCATGGCGCTATCTCACCATTCTCGACCTGCCGTTCTCGCTGGTATTTGATACGCTTCTGCTGCCTCTGGACGCCAGCCACGGACCCTATAACTGATTAACGCTCGTCCCACTCGTCGGCTGCCGTCTGCCCCTCTTCGGTGTCCAGCGAGGGCTCGAGCTGAAATTCGCCTTCATCCCATTCGTGGAGCGTATTTTCCTCCAGCCACTCCTGACGCAGCTCTATCTCATCATAATCCCCGTCGAAGACGCTCTGCGCGGCTTCGCCGCTGAGCATCGGGAGGCATTCGCCTTGTTCCTCTTCGTCAGCAAAAAATTCGGCCTGCCAGGCGATATCGCCATCCTGCAGCACATACTTTTGAATGTTGAGCTGCTCAACGTTGGCGCTCTCTTCATCGCTGTCAGGGTTGTTGGCGAGAAATTCTTCACGTGCTGCATCAATAGCTTCTTCAAGCGTGGCGTAGAACATCGAATCCTTTGGCATAGCGAATCTCCTGAGAAGAATATGAATTGAACACGATTCAATCTATAGAAGGCGGTACGCACGGCGTCAAGGGACAGAGCCACTCTCGACGTTAATTTACTGAATGCGAAGTATCCGCGGCTGGCCGACGCAGGCTGAGGGTGGAGTAGATCGCATTAAACAATACCACCCCTGCGGTGACCAGAAATACAGCGCGGAAGCCATAGTTAGCGGAAACCGACGCGCCAATCAGGGGGCCGGTAACGTTGCCAATATCGCGGAACGACTGGTTATAGCTGAAGATTCGCCCGGAGATCTGGCTGGTGGAGTTGTACACCAGCAGGGTTTGCACCGCCGGCAGCAGCGCGCCGTCCGCGGCGCCGAGCAGGAATCGCAGGATACCTAACTGCAGCGGGGTCTGAACGAACGACATCGGGATCAGGAGTAGCACCGAGATAATCAGCGCGACGATGAGGATTTTTTCCGGCCCGATGCGATCCCCCAGTTTGCCCAGCCGCGGGGCGCTCATCAGCGCGGCAATACCCGGCACCGAGGCGATCATTCCGCTGATAAAGGCGATGTTACTGACGTTGCCCGCGAGATCGCGTACATAAAGCGTCAGGATCGGCGCAATGGAACCGGTGGCCACCTGGATTATCAGCGAGGTCACAAACAGGCTGAGCACCAGTTTGGGATTCTGCAGCGAGGAGAACACCTCTCTGGCACTGAGCATCTCTTTCCTGGCGATCGGCACAAAATTTTCGCGGATTAAAAACAGGGTAAACAAGAAACAGATAAATAGTACCGCCGCGGTCATAAAGAAGACGGTGCGCAATCCCCAGTGGTCGGCCAGGAAGCCACCTGCCAGCGGGCCGAGCAGGGCGCCGCTTACCGCGCCGGTAGACAGTGTCCCCAGCGCCCAGCCGCTTTTATGGCGCGGGATCTGGGTGGCGATCAGGGCGTTGGCGTTAGGAATAAAACCGCCCAGCAGGCCGAGCAATGCGCGCAGCAGCAGAAACTGCCAGATATTCTGCGCCATTCCCATCAGCATCATCACGATGGCCATCCCGAGGGCGGAACGCAGCAGCATGATTTTTCTCCCCTTGCGATCAGCAAGCCCCCCCCAGAACGGCGAGGCGATGGCGGAGAAAAGAAAGGTAATACTAAAGACCAGCCCGGACCACATGTTCAGGGCGCTATGCCCGGTGACGCCGAGCTGTTCGACGTAGAGTGGCAGAAAGGGCATGACCAGGCTGAAGGCGGCGCCGGTTAAAAAGCAGCCAAGCCAGGTCACGGTCAGGTTTCGTTTCCAGTTAATGGGGGTTTCAGCAGACGACATAGGGTTCCACTGGCCTGCGCGGCAGGTCAAATTAAGAGAAAATATGAGCCTGCTAATTATGCGCCTGAGAAATAGATGCCGCAATGGAGGAGAGCTTTTAAAGCTAAAGGAGAGCCTAAAGCCTGAGCGGCGAAGCTTCCCGGCCGGGATGAGCGCGGCCGGGAAAAGGGATCAGTAGCGGGAGGGCATGCCTTCGGGGCGGGTTTTGAAGCGACGATGGAGCCACATATACTGTTCCGGGGCCATCATGATGCACTGCTCAACGATCTTGTTCATCCACGCGGCGGTGGTTTCCGCGTCGTCCAGCGGCGGGGAACACTCTGGCGGCAGGATAATCAGTTCATAACCTTTACCGTCCGGTTTGCGACGCGGGACGAAGGGCACGATGCAGGCTTTGGACATTTTCGCCAGCATCCAGGTGCCGGAGGTGGTCGCCGCCTGGTCGACCGCAAACAGTGGGGCGAAGACGCTGGCGGTCGGGCCGTAATCGTGATCCGGCGCATACCAGACCACTTCGCCTTTTTTCAGTGCCCGGATCATGCCTTTCAGATCCTTACGGTCAATCATATCCTTGTTGGAGCGCAAGCGACCCCAGGTCTGCAGCCAGTCGATCACCGGGTTGTCGTTGGGGCGATAGACGCCAATCCCCGGCTCGTTCATACCGAACATCCGCGCTCCCATCTCGAGAGTGAGGAAATGAATACCGATCAGCAGAATGCCGCGCTGCTGCGCCTGCACATCGCGAATATGCTCAAAGCCGATGGTGTCGGTCCAGCGGGCGATACGGCGAACCGGCCAGAACCAGGCCATACCGGTCTCCATCAGCCCCATGCCCACCGATTCAAAGTTCATCACCACCATCCGGTGGCGTTCCTGCTCGCTTTTCTCGGGGAAGCAGAGCTCAAGGTTGCGATAGGCGATTTTCGCCCGACGCTTCATAAAGCGCATGGCCAGACGGCCGATGGCGTTCCCGAGGCGGTAGATCAGCGGGTAGGGCAGTTGGACAACCAGCCACAGCAGGCCGATACCCAGCCACAGCAGCCAATAGCGCGGATGCAACAGCGCCGGAGAAAATTTAGGCAAATGAGTCATTTCATACCCGTATCAGTGAGCAACGTCTTATATTATCGCATTTTTTTACCGGCCAGCCAAAGGCGGCGGCAGTCAGATCGTTTTGTTAAGCGGGGCGTGACCGGGTGAGAGAAATGTAGCGTAAAATGTAGGGATGTAAATTAATTAGCTTTGCTATATCATGCCCGCCGTTTATTTCCTCATTTCTATGTCGAGCAGGTACACCATGCCAGTGTTACACAACCGCATTTCAAATGAGACGTTAAAGGCGCAAATGCTGGCTGAAACCGAGCCGCGCACGACGATCTCATTCTATAAATATTTCACCATTGTCGACCCGCAGGCGACCCGTGATGCGCTGTGGGTTGCCTTAACCCAGCTGAAGGTCTTTGGCCGCATCTATCTGGCCCGGGAAGGGATCAACGCGCAAATCAGCGTGCCGCAAAGCAACGTTGAGGCTCTGCGTGAGTTTCTCTATGGCTTCGATCCGGCGCTGGCGGGGCTGCGTTTCAATATCGCCGTGGAGGACGATGGTAAGTCTTTCTGGGTGCTGCGCCTGAAAGTTCGCGATCGTATCGTCGCCGACGGCATCGACGATCCCTCGTTTGACGCCTCCAACGTGGGGGAGTATCTCAAGGCGGCGGAAGTCAACGCGATGCTTGACGATCCGGATGCCGTGTTTATCGATATGCGCAACCACTATGAATATGAGGTGGGCCATTTCGAAAACGCGCTGGAGATCCCGGCGGATACCTTCCGCGACCAGCTGCCGAAAGCCGTGGAAATGATGCAGGACCATAAAGACAAGAAAATTGTCATGTATTGCACCGGCGGCATTCGCTGTGAAAAAGCCAGCGCCTGGATGAAGCATAACGGCTTCAATAAGGTCTGGCACATCGAGGGTGGCATCATCGAGTACGCCCGTCGCGCCCGCGAGCAGGGGCTGCCGGTGCGTTTCATTGGTAAAAACTTTGTCTTTGATGAGCGGATGGGCGAGCGGATCTCCAATGACGTTATCGCGCACTGTCATCAGTGCGGCGCGCCGTGCGACACCCATACTAACTGCCTGAACGATGGCTGCCATCTGCTGTTTATCCAGTGCCCGAGCTGCGCCGAGAAGTTTGCCGGCTGCTGTAGCGAAGCCTGCATGGAAGAGCATAAGCTACCGGAAGAGGAGCAGCGTAAGCTGCGCGCCGGGCGTGAAAACGGCAACAAAATCTTTAATAAATCCCGTGGCCGGCTGAATACCAAACTCGGGATCCTCGACCCGGAGCCGTCAGAAAAACCATAACCAGACGAGATCGATGATCGCCAGCAGCAGCCAGAGCGCCAGGTAGATCATAAAATGCTCGCGCACGTTGTTGACCAGCATATTAAACAGGCGACGCATAACCGCTCTCAATCACTAACGGCCTCAGCAGAGGCCGTTTCTTTACCCAACGGCAAAAGTGCCGCATTCCATTACGCGTTAAAGCGCGCCAGAGAAAAGGGGGCCAGATTGAAGCTCGATGCTTCGCCCTGAGCAAACTGACTGGCAATTTCGCCCAGCACCGGCGCAAACTTAAAGCCGTGGCCGCTCAGCCCGGTGATCAGCAGCGTGTCTGGCCTGCCTGGCAACGTATCGATAATAAAGTCCTCATCGACGGTATTGTCGTAGGTACAGGAGGCGCCGTGCAGGCAGCCACCGATGCCAGGCAGGACGTTACGCAAAAACGGGAAGGATTCGGAACCATCGCTGGCGACAGCGCCAAACGCTACCCGTTCCTGCGGGGTGGAGATCGGCTGGCCGCCGTTATGCTTGCCAATTTTCAGTTCATTATCTTCCGCCGGGAAACCGTAATATTGATCGCCATTGGGCAACTCGCCGGTGAAGGCCGGGAAGTGATTCTTGCTGCTGTAACGGCCATCGGCCTGGTACCAGGCGAACACCTTGCGTACCGGCTGGATAGGGAGGTCCGGAAGCAGGCGGGTGACCCAGGTGCCGGCGCTGACCAGCAGCTTTTTACCATGATATTCACCGTCGAGGGTATCGATGGTGATCCCGTCAGCATGGTGATGAATAGCCGAGACCGGACAGTTGAATAGCTGCGCGCAGCCTGCTTCCCGCGCCAGACGGATCCAGGTTTCGACGGCCAGTTCGCTGCGCAGTACGCCGGAAGCGGGTTCGAAAATCGCCCGATAGTCATCGGGGAGGCGTATCTCCGGCCAGCGCTGCATCACGGCCTGGGCATCCAGCTCTTCCACCTCAAGCTGGAACGCACGGGCGCTGGCGGCGACGTTGGCGAGAAAAGCGGAGCTGGCGGGGCCGAGGTTAATGACGCCGGTGCGTTCAAACACGGCTTCGCCACTGATCTCTGCCAGTTCATCCCATAGCTGCTGGGCACGCAGCACCAGCGGAACATATTTCTCACCTTCGCCATAGGCGTGACGGATAAGACGGCTGCTGCCGTGATGGCTGCCTTCCTGGTGGGGAGGTTGATGGGCATCGGTCATCAGAACATTGAGTCCGGCACGGCGCGCATAATAGCCAGCGGCGGCGCCGACGGAGCCGCTGCCAATAATGATAAGATCGTATTGCATGGTGAGTTCCGGGTAATTGCCTTGTTAGCAGGGTAATTAACTCCCTGTGCTTATACAAGCCCGAAAATAATTCAGGCACCCGCAGGTGCCTGTTAAGTTTAATGTTAAGTCATTCGCAAGCCGCGTTAATGTCGGCGATACTCGTTTTCCTGGTATTCGCCAGATTCAATCTTCGCAATGCCTGCTTCCAGGATTGAAATAAACTGACGTGCGACGTCCGTCGTTAGCCATAGCGTCTGGCCGATCTCAGCATCATTACTGTTTTCTTGAGTGGGGTTCTGGTAGTGCAGGCGCAACATCAGCGCATCGTAGCTATCAACGGTGCTGATGTCCCATCCAACGAGGGGATGGGTCTGAATGACTTCATTATTTTTTTCCATCATAACCCCTTATTCATATGTTAAAAGACAACAATTCTCGAGGTTTAATGCATATTTTTTGAAGCAAGTTAATTATATCAGGGATCAAGAATAAACTCGAGAAATTAAATGAAAGGCAGCATGATTTTCTTCTTTTGCCGCTTTTTTACTCAAGATAAGCGCGTAAAATGGCCACTTTAGTCGATATTGAGCAGAATAATCAGGACTATTCTGAACAGAAGAGGGGATAAAAAAAGCCGGGGCGACCCGGCAAAAAAAGCACAATGAGGGAGCAAACCAGAGTAACTGGATCCCGCCATGCTTCAGGAGAGATCGTGGACAAACCAGTCGTCCGCGCTTTCCCATGTTTCCTGCAGGATTTCGCTTATCCGGTCTTTGTCTTCTTTCAGGGCGCCAAACACCGAGAGCTGATTACCGGTGGCGTAGCGGACGCTCACCTGGCTATCGATGGCCGGGAATTGCTCGGCGATACGGCGAGAGAGTTCGTTATTCAGCGCTTCCAGCGCGCCGTTAGGTAAGGCGGTCGTTTTGGCGATAGACACTTCAATGCGCATAATTGCCCCCTGCGTTCGATACTGGTTATTTATACAGTATCCGGCTAGCGTTGACAACAGGGGGCTGCGTTTTTATTTCTTCACGGTCCAGTGAACGGTTTCACCCGCCAGGAAGGGCACCAGGGTGTCATTAGGCAGGGAAATGCTGTCCACAACGGTCGTCTCTTCACGCACCAGTTCAACGTAGCTCTCATTGACCGGCAGACCGTAGAAGCGCGGGCCGTTCAGCGAGCAGAAAGCCTCAAAGTGCTGCAGAGCGTTCATTTCTTCAAACACCGTGGCGTAGCTGCCGAGGGCGGTCGGGGCGTTAAAGCAGCCGGCGCAGCCACAGCTGGCTTCCTTACGGTGGCGCGCGTGCGGTGCGGAGTCGGTGCCGAGGAAGGCGCGGCTGAAGCCGCTGGCGACCAGCTCCCGCAGAGCCTGCTGATGAATATTGCGTTTAAGTACCGGCAGACAGTACAGGTGAGGGCGAATGCCGCCCACCAGCATATGGTTGCGGTTGAACATCAGATGCTGCGGGGTGATGGTAGCAGCCAGCAATTCATTACCGTCACGCACGTACTCGGCGGCGTCTTTGGTGGTGATATGTTCAAAAACCACTTTCAGGCCGGGCAGGCGCTGGCGCAGGGGCTCCATCACCGTCTCAATAAAGCGCGCTTCACGATCGAAAATATCAATCTCGGCGTGAGTGACTTCGCCGTGAACGAGCAACGGCATCCCCAGTTTTTCCATCCGCTCCAGCACTGGCATAATGGCGTCGGTGCTGGTGACGCCGTGGCTGGAGTTAGTAGTGGCATTGGCCGGGTAGAGCTTGGCGGCGGTGAACACCCCTTCGTTAAAGCCGCGTTCCAGCTCCGCTGGGTCGAGAGAGTCTGTCAGATAGCAGGTCATCAGCGGGGTAAAATCATGCCCGGCCGGCACGGCGTCCATAATGCGCTGGCGGTAAGCGATAGCCGCCGCGACGGTGGTGACAGGCGGCACCAGATTCGGCATCACGATCGCCCGGCCATAAAACTCACTGGTATAAGGCACGACGGTTTTCAGCATATCGTCATCGCGCAGATGGATATGCCAGTCGTCTGGGCGGCGGATTTTCAATACCTGGGATTGTGCTGTCATGGAAGGCTCCGGCTAATAGGTTCAGTCATCAGGGCTGTTTTTTGCCGGGCACTAAGGATAAGCGTAAACGTTTTCCTTTGCACTCATTTCCGTAAAAAATTCAGGGCGCCGTAGCGCCCTGGAGATTAATTGGTAAAGGGGATGACAATCTCGCCTGGCTTCACCTCTATACCTTTGGCGTATTTCTTCGCCAGCGCTTCGCCGGTGCTGGCGTCCTCACGCAGGACATAAGCCGGCTGCTGGCTGAAGTAGCTGCGCAGAGACTGATTCAGGTAGGGGAGCAGGGCCTGAATAACCGACTGCAGCTTCTCCGGCGCCACTTTGGCATCGACCACTTCCATTTCCTGCAGGAAGATGGCGCCTTTCTCTCGGTCAAAGGTTGGCAGCGCTTTGAGCTTCAGATCGATCGTCGCTTTCTGCGTGCCGAACAGGGAGTTAAGATCGACGTTGGCGATCCCACTCAGGGTGACTTTGCCCGGCTCCTCGCGCCCGATAGCGCTGGTCAGGTTCTGCAGTTCGATATGGGCGTCGGCAACGCCTTTCAGACCAATATCTTTGGCGAAATGGTTTCGCTTCTGCAGGGCCTGGTTAATCTCCTGCTCGCTTACCGTGTATTGGGTCAGCTGATTACAGCCACTCAGCAGGCCGCTGACAATTAGCGCGGCGGCGATCAATATCTTTTTCATGGGGTTCCTCAAGCTCATACCTTCCTTCATCCTGACACAAAGCATCATGACCTGTCAGCACCCATCGCGCCAGCAGAATAGGCTGAAAGCAGGAGAAACCGCCGCCGCGCGCATCAGGTGCGCGGCTCCAGCATACCGGAGGCAGAGCGTTTCGGACTGAATTGCCACCATAGCGCCAGGAAGGTGATAACCCCGATGGCGCCGAGCATCAGCCACGGCAGTTCGGGCTGGCCGACGGCTTTCCCGGCATCAAACAGCCAGCCGCCGCCCGCGTAACCCAGCGCGCCGCCGAAGGCGAGCCCCAGACGGCTGAAACCCATATAGCTGCCACGCGCCCGGGCGTCCGCCAGCGAAGCGCCCAGCGTCTCGCGGGCGGGTTCGGCAATGATAGAGCCGATGTAAAACAGGCAAATCAGGGTAAACAGCTGCTGTAAACTGCTGGTCATCCCGATGGGGAGCATGGCCAGGGTCATCACCAGCAGACCGGCCATCAGCCGGTGCTCAAGGCGGAAGCGTTTTTCGCTCCAACGGGCAATAGGATAGAGCAGGGTGAGCGAAATGGTGGCTTCGATGGCGTACATCCATTTCACGGCGGCCGGCGAGCCGGCGATGTCATTCACCATGATCGGCAGCATCAGCATCACCTGCACCGCCAGCATATAATAGCCGGTCAGCGTCAGGACATAGGTGACGAAGCGTTTGTCCCGCAGCACCCGGCCCAGACCCTCGCGAATCGGCGTTTTCACCGTCGAGAGCTTCCATGCCGGCAGATACCAGGCGTTAAACGCGGCGCAGGCGATAAATAGCGCGGCGCCGGCGCTGCACACCAGGCGAAAATTATACTGCAGCAGCCAGCTGCCCAGCAGCGCGCCAATCACCGCGCCGGCGCTATCCTGCATCATCAGGATGGAGAAAAAGCGGCCGCGCTGATGCGGACGCACCAGCTTAACCACCAGCGCCGCCCGCGGCGGATCGAACAGTGTACCGCCGAGTCCGGAGAGTATGCACGAGAACCACAGCACCCACGGCTCATGGGCGACGGCCATCGCCGCGAAACCGCCGGCACGCATCAGCATACCGGTGACGATCATCGGTTTCGCGCCGAAGCGGTCGGCGATGGCGCCGCCAAAGATGCCTAATCCCTGCTGTACCAGCTGGCGCAGGCCGAGCGCAATGCCGACCATCAGCGCTGCCCAGCCCATCTGATCGACAAAGCGGATGGAAATCAGCGGAAAAACGACAAAAAAGCCCAGCACGACCAGCATGTTATCGACTAACAGGAAATATTTACCCAGGCTCCTTGCCTGCGAGACGCGGGACATTTCCCCTCCAGGGAAAAATAGAGATAAGCGAGGATATTCTGCGGGCAATCTGCTGCTTTTCCCAGCACCCTTGCGACAATATTTTTTTATCAAAAAGCAAGATCGATTGAGCCTATTCATCGAAAAGAGGAGATGGCGCAGAAAATGGTATGTTGCTGTTTTCACACTATCGTGCAGGAAAGGTATAGTGATGAAAGCAAGAGTGAAGTCAGGGGGACTGAAAAAGGAAATGTTTGGCTATCGCAGTAACGTGCCGAAGGTGCGTTTGACGACGGACCGGCTGGTGGTGCGCCTGGTTCACGATCGTGACGCCTGGCGTCTGGCCGATTATTACGCCGAAAATAAAGCGTTCTTAAAACCCTGGGAGCCGGTTCGTGACGACAGCCACTGCTATCCCTCCGGATGGCAGGCGCGTCTGTCGATGATCGCTGAGTTTCATAAGCAGGGGTCAGCTTTTTATTTCGCGCTGCTCGACCCTGAGGAAAAAGAGATCATCGGTGTGGCGAATTTCTCCAACGTGGTGCGCGGATCTTTCCATGCCTGTTATCTTGGCTATTCCATTGGCGAGAAGTGGCAGGGGCAGGGGCTGATGTTTGAAGCGCTGACGTCGGCGATTCGCTATATGCAGCGCACGCAGCATATTCATCGCATTATGGCCAACTACATGCCGCATAATCAGCGCAGCGGCGCGCTGCTGGCGCGGTTGGGGTTTGAAAAAGAGGGTTACGCCAAAGATTATCTGCTGATTGACGGGCAGTGGCGTGACCATGTACTGACGGCGCTAACGACGCCGGACTGGTCTGCGGGACGTTAAGGAGAGAGGATGAAATATCAGTTAACTGCGCATGAAGCGCGCGTCATTGGCTGCCTGCTGGAAAAGCAGGTCACCACCCCCGAGCAGTATCCGCTGTCGGTAAATGCTGTGGTGACCGCCTGCAATCAGAAAACCAACCGCGAGCCAGTGATGTCGCTGAGCGAAAGCGAGGTCCAGGCCCTGCTGGATACGCTGGTGAAACGGCACTATCTGCGCACGGTCAGCGGATTCGGTAATCGCGTCACCAAGTATGAACAGCGCTTTTGCAACTCTGAATTTGGCGATCTGAAGCTTAGCGCCGGCGAGGTTGCGGTGGTCACGACGCTGCTGCTGCGCGGTGCTCAGACGCCGGGCGAACTACGCAGCCGGGCGCAGCGGATGTATGAGTTCAGCGATATGGCGGAAGTGGAAAGCGTGCTGGAAGGGCTGGCGACGCGCGAAGATGGCCCCTTCGTCGCCCGGCTGCCCCGGGAGCCGGGAAAACGGGAAAGCCGCTATATGCATCTGTTTTGCGACGATATGGACACGCTGATCACCACAGTGGAAGCTCTCGCGCCGCTGGACGATGACGGCGATCTGCGCGCCAGGGTTGAAGCGCTGGAGGGCGAGGTGGCGGAGCTGAAAGCGCGCCTCGATTCGCTGTTACACCATCTGGGAGACTAAAACGTGGGGACAAGATTGCGCATTGGGGTGGTCGGCTTAGGCAGCATTGCGCAGAAAGCGTGGCTGCCGGTGCTGGGGGCGGCGGAAAGCTGGACGCTGCAGGCGGCCTGGTCGCCGGGTAAAGAGAAGGCGCTGCGGATCTGCGAAACCTGGCGGATGCCATACGCTGATTCCCTCGATGCCCTGGCGGCACAGTGCGATGCGGTCTTTGTCCATACCTCGACGGCTTCACATTATGAAGTAGTGAATCACTTACTGAATGCCGGGGTTCATGTTTGTGTGGATAAACCATTGGCGGACAAGCTGAGTGAGGCGGAGACGCTGGTCGAGCTGGCGGCGCGACGTCGACTGACGTTGATGGTCGGTTTTAATCGCCGCTTCGCGCCGCTCTATCGGGAGCTGAAGGGGCGGCTGGGCGAGGCGGCCTCGCTGCGGATGGATAAGCATCGTAGCGATAGCGTCGGCAACGATCTGCGCTTTACGCTGCTTGATGACTATCTGCATGTGGTGGATACCGCGCTATGGCTGGCCGACGGTCAGGCACGTCTGCGCGGCGGCGCGCTGAAGATCACCCCGCAGGGCGAAATGCTCTATGCCGAACATCAGTTCAGTTCGCCCCGGCTGCAGGTCACCACCAGCATGCATCGTCGCGCAGGCAGCCAGCGCGAGTGGGTGCAGGCGGTCACGGATGGCGGGCTATATGCCGTCAGCGAGATGCGCGAATGGCAGGAGGAGTGCGGTCATGGCGTGGTCCAGCGCCCGGTTGCCGGCTGGCAAACCACCCTTGAGCAGCGCGGCTTTGTCGGCTGCGCGCGCCATTTTATCGAATGCGTGCAAAATCAGACAGTTCCTGAAACTGCAGGCGAACAGGCGCTGCTGGCTCAGCGGATCGTTGAGAAACTGTGGCGCGACGCCATTAGCGAATAATCCATTGTAACAACTGACAGTAGTAATTCATGTTGAACCCGGTAGACTATCGCCACTTTCCAGCGCCCGCATTTGCGGGCGTTTTACTCCAGGGTTTGGAATAACAGCGTAATGAACCTTTTAAAATCACTGGCGGCAGTCAGTTCGATGACCATGTTTTCGCGCGTGCTGGGCTTTGCCCGCGATGCGATTGTGGCGCGTATTTTTGGCGCCGGGATGGCGACCGATGCCTTTTTTGTCGCCTTCAAACTGCCTAACCTGCTGCGGCGTATTTTTGCCGAAGGCGCCTTCTCACAGGCGTTTGTGCCGATCCTTGCCGAATATAAAAGCAAGCAGGGCGAAGATGCCACCCGCGTGTTTGTCTCATACGTCTCCGGGCTGCTGACCCTGGCCCTGGCTATCGTTACCGTTATCGGGATGCTGGCGGCGCCGTGGGTAATCACCATTACTGCGCCCGGCTTTGCCGATACCGCCGATAAGTTTGCGCTAACCACCCAGCTGCTGCGTATTACCTTTCCCTATATTTTGCTGATCTCCCTGGCTTCGCTGGTGGGGGCGATCCTCAATACCTGGAACCGCTTTTCGGTGCCGGCCTTTGCGCCGACGTTCCTCAACGTCAGTATGATTGGCTTTGCGCTGTTTGCCGCGCCGTATTTCCATCCGCCGGTGCTGGCGCTGGCCTGGGCGGTGACGGTCGGCGGCGTGCTGCAGCTGGCTTACCAGCTGCCGCATCTGAAGAAGATTGGCATGCTGGTCCTGCCGCGAATTAATCTGAAAGATGCCGGCGCGATGCGAGTGGTGAAGCAGATGGGGCCGGCGATCCTTGGCGTGTCGGTAAGCCAGATCTCCCTTATCATCAATACCATTTTCGCCTCATTCCTCGTGTCGGGCTCGGTGTCGTGGATGTATTATGCCGACCGCCTGATGGAGTTTCCCTCCGGCGTGCTGGGCGTGGCGCTCGGCACTATCCTGCTGCCATCGCTGTCAAAAAGCTTCGCCAGCGGTAACCATGACGAGTATTGCCGGCTGATGGACTGGGGACTGCGTCTCTGTTTTCTGCTGGCGCTGCCGAGCGCGGTGGCGCTGGGGATCCTCGCCAAACCGCTGACCGTGGCTCTGTTCCAGTACGGCAAATTCAGCGCCTTTGACGCGGCGATGACCCAGCGCGCGCTGGTGGCCTATTCCGTGGGGCTGATGGGCCTTATCGTGGTGAAAGTGCTGGCGCCGGGCTTCTATTCCCGTCAGGACATCAAGACCCCGGTCAAGATTGCTATTATCACCCTGATTATGACTCAGGTAATGAACCTGGCGTTTATCGGCCCGCTGAAGCATGCGGGTCTGTCGCTGTCCATCGGCCTGGCGGCCTGCCTGAACGCCGCGCTGCTCTACTGGCAGCTGCGTAAACAGAAAATTTTCACCCCGCAGCCGGGCTGGTTGGCCTTCCTGCTGCGTCTGATTATTGCAGTGCTGGTTATGGCCGCGGCGCTGCTGGGCGTCATGCATCTCATGCCTGAGTGGTCGCTGGGGACGATGCCGTTCCGTCTGATGCGTTTGCTGGCGGTGGTTATCGCCGGGGTGGTAGCCTATTTCGCCACGCTGCTGGTGCTGGGCTTCCGCGTGAAAGAGTTTGTCCGTCGCACGGCGTAAGCGGTTGTGTGGGTAGAAAAACCCCGCTTCGCCGCAGGCGAAGCGGGGTTTTTTTATGATGCGCTGCGTTCGGCAGCGAGGATGCGGGCATTCTCCAGCAGGCGGATCGCCAGGGCTAGCGCGCCAGTGATCACTGCCAGCGTGACCACTCCGTTCCAGCCGGCCAGCACGTACAGCTTACTGCCCAGCACCGACCCCAGCGACATCCCGATAAACACCACGGTGAACAGCAGGGCGTTGAGGCGGCCGCGGGCCTGTGGCTCAAGGCCATATACCAGGTTCTGATGCGCCACCAGGCTTGACTGCAGGCCAAGGTCAAAGCCAATCGCCGACAGGGCAATCAGCGCCAACTGAGCGTGCACTGGCAGCAGCGGCAGCATAAACATCAGGGCAAAGGAGAGGGTGACCAGCGCCGCACCCATCTGTGTCACCTTACCGGCGCCAAATTTATCGGCCAGACCGCCGGCAAGCGGCGCGGCCAGCGCCCCGGCGGCCCCGGCGATACCGAAACCGCCCGCTACTGCGCTGCCCATGTGATAGTGTTCGGAGAGCATCACCGCCAGCGTCGACCAGAAGGCGCTAAAGGCGATGGAGAGCGCGCCCTGAGCTAGCGCGGCGCGGCGTAATGCCGGGTAACGCTGCCACAGATGCGCCATCGAGGCCATCAGCTGCGGATAGCTCAGCGTCGAGTGCACAGCGAAGCGCGGCAGGACGCGCCACATTACCAGGCCAATCAGCGCGACGCTGACCGCCGCCGCCTGATACATCACCCGCCAGCCGAATACGGCGCCCACCACGCCGCTGACCGTCCGGGAGAGCAGGATCCCCAGCAGCAGCCCGGTCATCACCGTGCCCACCATTTTTCCCTGCTTGCCCGCCGGGGCGAGGATCGCCGCCGCCGGGACGATATCCTGCGCCATGGTCGCCGCCATACCGATCAGCAGACTGACCACCAGCAGTGAGCTGAGCTGGCCGGTGAGGCTGCACAGGAGCAGCAGGAGCGCCAGCAGCGCGCTTTTCACCAGGATCAGCCGGCGGCGATCGTGGCGGTCGCCGAGCGGGAGCAGGAACAGAATGCCGAGCGCATAACCCGCCTGCGTCAGGGTAGGGACCAGACCCATACCTTCTACAGTCAGGTGGAGATTGGCGCCCATCAACGGCAGCAGCGGCTGCGCGTAGTAAATAGAGGCGACGCTAAAGCCGGCGCCGAGTGCGAGAATGAAGATAATCCAGCCTGCGTCGCGGGTGGAAAGGGAAGTCGGTGTCATGTTCAATGCCTCATAGATGCGATGGGGCTATTTTTCCCTGAACGCGGCTGGCGCGGTAGCTGGGCTGGTGGTAAAACGGTTATACGTAGCACGTATAGGCAAAAGGAAAATGAAAAGACAAGAGCGTATAGACCGCATTGAGCTGATGCGCACCTATATCCGCATCGTAGAGGCCGGATCGCTCTCCGCCGCCGCAGGGCAGATGGACACTACCCAGGCGACCGTCAGCCGCCGCCTGCAGTCCCTTGAAGGGCTGCTGGGGGTTAAGCTGATCCTGCGCACCACCCATGCGATGAAGCTCACTGACGATGGCGAACGCTGTTATCGTCACGCCCGTCAGGTGGTGGACGCCTGGCTGGCGCTGGAGGATGACCTGCGTATTGCCGACGATCGGCCGGTGGGCGTTCTGCGAGTGCGGGCGCCCCACGCGTTTGGCCAGCAGCAGCTGCTGGCGCCGCTGGTGGCATTTCTACAGCGCCATCCGCAGCTGTCGGTGGAGTGGATGCTAAACGATAATACCGTCGACTTCCTCAGCGATAATATCGACTGCGCTATTCGCGTGGGGGCGGAGGTGGATCCAGCAACGGTATCCGTACTGCTGGCGGAAGTGCCGCGCTGCGTAGTGGCTTCTCCTGAGCTGCTGGCGAAGTATCCGCCGTTAACCTCGCTGGAGGCGTTATCGGGCCTGCCATGGATCGCCATTAATACCTTTTATCAGCATGAGGTACGGCTCAGGCATCAGGCAAGCGGGCAGATTGTCTCTACAGCGATTACTCCCTGTCTGAGCACTGACAGTCTTTACGTCGCGCGCAACACCGCGCTGGCGGGGCTGGGGGTGGCGATGGTGTCCAGCTGGACGGTCGTGGAGGATATTGCCGCCGGACGGCTGATTGAGCTGTTCCCGCAGTGGCGACCCGCCTCGCTGCCGGTTCATCTGGTTTATCCCTGGGCGCGCTATTACCCGACACGCCTGCGTAAGTTCCTCGACCTGATGCGGGAGATCATGCCGGATCTCGCCGGGATGCAGCGTCCGCAAAGCGCATAAAAAAACCGGCCAAAGGCCGGTTTTTTTATTAAGCACGCTTACTCGACGGGCTGTGGGCGAGTCGGTTCAGCGGTGGCTTTATGGGTCGCGCTATGACCACCGGCGGCGCCTTTACCTTCAAAGGCGAACGGCGGGCGCACCCAGGTGCTGTGACGCGGTGCTTCCGGGACATAGTCCGGAGCTGGCGCACGGGTCATTGGCGCGGTGGCATGGCGATGACCCGCCACTACGACCGGCTTGCTCACCGGGGGCTCGGCTTTGACCGGTTCGTCAGGGGCCGCTTCGATCACTGGCGCTTGCTCCACGGTTTCTGCGGCCGGGGCGATGGTTTCCACTGGCGCTGCAACGACAGGCGTCGTTTCCACCGCTTCAGGTTCTACCACCACCGGCTCGGCGTCGAGCGTCACTGGCGCGATAGCCTGAGGCGCTTCGACAGCCGGTGCTTCGGTGACCGGCTCCTGAGGCGCTGGCTCGACGGCTGCTGGCGCGGCAACTTCCGCAGCATCAACGACCAGCGGCTCGGCGGCCGCTACCGGCTCGACGACTACCGGCTCAGCGGTTACTGGTTCCATGGTAGCCGGCTCGACGGTGACCGGCGCAGCGGTAACGGTTTCAACGACGGCAACCGGGGCCGCTACGGCCTCGACAGTTTTCGCGACGCTGGCGTCCTGAACCTGAACCTCTTCCGGCTGCTGATCCTGCGGACGAACCACCGGGTAGCGGATCCAGACTTTACCGGAAGCCATTTCCGGCGATGCGCAGGCTACGGTCAGCGGCATAGGCGACTGGGTCGGATAGCGTTCGTCACGATAGCGACGACGACGCTGACCGCTGACGCGCAGGTGACGCGGGGAGCGACGTGAGCGACGCGGCATACCGTTCGCTTCACGGGATTCGCCATTTTCGTCCTGGTCCGCCACGCTCTCCACCCCTGCCGGCAGCTCGGCTTTCACCGGCTCGCTTTGCGGAGCGATAACTTCAGCCACTACGGCTTCTGGCACGATCTCGGCAACTGGCTCGACGACAGCGGACTCAACGCGCACTTTCTGTGCCAGCTGGCGCGGTTTACGACGCGGCAGAGTTTGTACACGCTCTTCCTGCTCCGTCTCCTGCACAACCGGCTCTTCGCGAGTCTGCGCTTTGGCTTCCTGCTGCGCCTGACGTTTGTCGTCATTGCGGCGGCGGGTGCGTTCGCGGCGCGGCTGCTGCTCGTCACGGGATTTCGCTTTCTCCGCGTCGTCGCCTGAGGTTTGGCGAACATCACGGGCTTCCACGTTCTGCGACGGCTTCTCGCGACGGTTGCGACGGTTCTCTTCACGCGATTCGCGCGGTTCACGGCCCTCGGCATTGTCCGCACGGGTGTCGCGATTGTCACGGTTATCGCGGTTGTCACGATTGTCGCGGTTATCACGGCGGTCGTTGCGGTCGCGGCGGTTGTTGGCCCGCGGTTTACGACGCTCCTGCTGACGCTCCGGTTTTTCTTCCGCTTTCTTCTCGATCTGAACTTCAGCCGGTTTGGCCTCTTCGGCGCCAGAGAAGATATTCTTCAGCGCGCTGAAGAAGCGTGAGAGCAGGCCAGGCTGCGCCGGTGCGGCGGCCGCGACCGGTGCCGCTGCGGCGACAGGCGCGGCGGCAGGCTCTTCGAGCATCGGGGCTGGCGGCGCATCTGGCATGACAAAAGCGGCCAGGGCCGGCTGTTCCGGACGTTTCCGCTCCGCCGGCTCATCGTCGCCTGGCAGCGCCATCTCTTCTTCATGCAGCTTCGGCAGCAGATAGCTCAGCGTTGAGGTTTCTTCACCTTTGCGCACGCGCAGGACGGAGTAGTGCGGCGTTTGCATTTCGTCGTTTGGCACGATAATAACGCGCACATCGCCCTGACGGGATTCGATAGCGCTCACTGCGGCACGTTTTTCGTTCAGCAGATAGGAGGCGATCGGTACCGGAACAATGGCGTGGACTTCTTTGGTATTCTCTTTCAGCGCTTCTTCTTCGATCAGACGCAGAATAGAGAGCGACAGCGATTCGTTATCACGCACGGTGCCGGTGCCGGAGCAGCGCGGGCAGACGTGGTGGCTGGACTCGCCCAGCGACGGGCTCAGGCGCTGACGGGACATCTCCAGCAGGCCGAAGCGCGAAATATGGCTGATCTGAATGCGCGCCCGGTCCTGACGGACGGCTTCGCGCAGACGATTCTCCACGGCGCGCTGGTGGCGAACCGGGGTCATATCGATGAAGTCGATAACGATCAGGCCGCCGAGGTCGCGCAGACGCAGCTGGCGGGCAATTTCGTCAGCCGCTTCGAGGTTGGTATTGAAGGCTGTCTCTTCGATATCGCCGCCGCGGGTGGCGCGGGCGGAGTTGATATCGATCGCGGTCAGCGCTTCGGTGCTATCGATAACGATAGACCCGCCGGAAGGCAGGCGCACTTCGCGCTGGAAGGCGGACTCAATTTGCGATTCGATCTGATAATGGCTGAACAGCGGGATTTCACCGGTGTACAGTTTTATTTTGCTGCTGAAATCCGGACGACCCAGCGCGGCGATATGCTGGCGCGCCAGCTCAAGCACTTTCGGGTTATCGATCAGGATTTCGCCGATGTCCTGGCGCAGGTAGTCACGGAAGGCGCGGACAATGACGTTGCTTTCCTGGTGGATCAGGAACGGCGCCGGACGGCTTTCCGCGGCTTTCTGAATCGCTTCCCAGTGCTTCAGGCGGAAGCTCAGGTCCCACTGCAGGGCTTCGGCGGATTTGCCGACGCCAGCGGTGCGAACGATCAGGCCCATGCCGTCCGGAAGCTCCAGGCTCGCCAGCGCTTCTTTCAGTTCGGTACGGTCGTCGCCCTCGATACGGCGGGAAATTCCCCCGGCGCGCGGGTTGTTCGGCATCAGTACCAGATAGCTGCCCGCCAGGCTGATAAAGGTGGTGAGCGCAGCGCCTTTGTTGCCGCGTTCTTCTTTATCAATCTGCACGATAACTTCCTGACCTTCCCGCAGTACGTCTTTGATATTAGGACGACCATGCGCATTGTAGTTGGCGGGGAAGTATTCGCGGGCGATTTCTTTGAGGGGGAGGAAACCATGACGCTCGGCGCCGTAATCAACAAACGCGGCTTCAAGGCTGGGTTCAATGCGGGTGATTTTGCCTTTGTAGATGTTCGCTTTTTTCTGTTCGTGCCCGGGGCTTTCGATATCCAGGTCGTACAGGCGCTGCCCATCAACAAGGGCGACGCGCAACTCTTCCTGCTGAGTTGCGTTGATTAACATTCTTTTCATCGTAACTTACTCATTATTCTTACATTGACGACTAAGCTGCGGGCAGAGTAATGCCTTTCCGGGGGAAAACCGATGGCCTCGTGTCTGGTTCACGTCGCCAACCTCACGGTTGTCGCGCGCTTAAGAGGCGCAGAGTGTCGGTCGCCTGTGTTTCAAACGGAAACACAGCACAATTATTCAGGGGAACAGCCTGGGATGTATCACCAGAGAATATTCCATTTATACTCGTCGTCTTTCGCGTTGCAGGCATGGTGGCTTAACCTGCTCACCTCGATCTGGCGATCCAGATGAGCTCCCGGGAGTCCCGGAGTTGACGCCTTCCTGCGACTTGAAATCCATAGAGCCTGTACCGGTAAGGACTGCAACCCGCAGCCCGCTAACTGTCTGAAAGATCACAACGTCTTACGCCATTGCTGCGTGGGCGATCGGTCAGACAAAATTGGTCATTCCGCTAATGTCTTGTTCTAACAAGATGCAATACGGAAAACGGTCTCATTATTCCATTGCTAACCTTGTTATAGCAAGTTGACTTTCACCTTTTATCACCCGGTTACTCACAGTTTTATCACCTGCCCATACAGATTGTTCTAATAACAAACAAAATGGCGGTCAGGTAAACCGTGAAAACAGGATAATGATAAATATAAGCATATAAAAATGAGTGGCGCTAATGCGTCCGGCTATTTAGAATCGCGCACCATGAAAACTGAGACCCCAACCGTAAAAATGGTTGCCATTGCTGCTGATGAAGCGGGGCAACGTATCGACAACTTTTTGCGTACGCAATTGAAAGGCGTACCGAAGAGCATGATTTATCGCATCCTGCGTAAAGGCGAGGTGCGGGTAAACAAAAAGCGCGTGAAGCCGGAGTATAAGCTGGAAGCGGGCGATGAAGTCCGTATCCCGCCGGTACGCGTGGCGGAGCGTGAAGAAGAGGCGGTATCGCCGCACCTGCAGAAAGTGGCCGCGCTCTCTGAGGTGATCCTCTATGAAGACGATCATATTCTGGTGCTCAATAAGCCTTCTGGTACCGCGGTACACGGCGGCAGCGGCCTGAGCTTCGGCGTGATTGAAGGGCTGCGCGCCCTGCGCCCGGAGGCGCGCTTCCTTGAGCTGGTGCATCGTCTCGACCGGGATACCTCCGGCGTGCTGCTGGTGGCGAAAAAGCGCTCAGCGCTGCGTTCGCTGCACGAGCAACTGCGCGATAAAGGCATGCAGAAAGATTATCTGGCGCTGGTGCGCGGCCAGTGGCAGTCGCATACCAAAGTGGTCCAGGCCCCGCTGTTGAAGAATATTCTGCAGAGCGGGGAGCGCATCGTTCGCGTGAGTCAGGAAGGCAAGCCGTCGGAGACGCGCTTTAAAGTGGAAGAGCGTTACGAATTCGCCACGCTGGTGCGCTGCAGCCCGGTCACCGGCCGCACGCATCAGATCCGCGTTCATACCCAGTATGCCGGCCATCCTATCGCTTTTGACGACCGCTATGGCGACCGCGAGTTCGACAAGCAGCTGTCCGCTACCGGCTTAAACCGCCTGTTCCTGCACGCGGCGGCGCTAAAGTTTACCCACCCGGGGAGCGGGGAGGTGATGCGCGTTGAGGCGCCGCTGGACAACCAGCTGAAGCACTGTTTACAGGTGCTACGGAAGAGCAAATAAGCGCAACGGCGGAATCAGTTCCGCCGTTTTTTTTGCCTCAGCCTAACAGTGGGTTGTAGTTTTCACGGCGCAACATCTGACAGAGCGCGATTAAGGGTAAACCGACCAGGGTGTTCGGGTCGCGGCCTTCCAGCCGTTCGAACAGCGTAATGCCCAATCCTTCGCTCTTGAAACTCCCGGCGCACTGCAGCGGGTTCTCTTTGCGCACATAGCCTTCTATCTCTTTATCACTGAGATGGCGAAAGTGAACGTCAAAGGGTTCGCATTCGGTTTGCAGATGGCCGCTGGCAGAGTTGTACAGCGCCAGTCCGGTATAAAAGGTAATGATTGACCCGCTGGCCTTTCTTAACTGCCTGCGGGCATTTTCCTCGGTGTGCGGTTTGCCGGTGATTTCACCGTCCAGCACGCAAACCTGATCGGAGCCTATAATAAGGTGATTAGGGAAGCGTGTGGCCAGACTTTGCGCTTTGGCCTGCGCCAGCCGGGTGACAAGCTGACGTGCGGATTCATCAGGCCGGGGCGTTTCGTCGACGTCAGGCGCGGCACATTCAAACGGTAAACCCAGTTTTTCCAGCAGCATGCGCCGCCAGGGAGAGGTTGACGCGAGGATAAGATCAGACATATTTTTTCATCCACATATAGCGCTTCGCAGAGCATCATCTTAAACTATGCGCCGCAATGTGTGCGAATAAATGGCAAAAGGCAACCTGAGGCTGCCTTTTTCTTTGACTCTATGACATTACAAAGTTAATATGCGCGCCCTATGCAAAAGGTAAAATTACCCCTGACTCTTGATCCGGTACGCACGGCTCAAAAACGCCTTGATTACGAAGGCATCTATGCCCGCGATCAGGTTGAACGTGTAACCGATTCTGTAGTCAGCGTGGACAGCGATGTGGAATGCAGCATGTCGTTCGCTATCGATAACCAGCGTCTCGCCGTTATTACTGGCGATGCAAAGGTAACGGTAACTCTCGAATGCCAGCGTTGCGGGAAACCGTTCTCCCATCACGTCCACACCACGTATTGTTTTAGCCCCGTCAGAAATGACGAACAGGCCGAAGCACTACCGGAAGCGTATGAGCCGATTGAGGTTAACGAATTCGGTGAAATCGACCTGCAGGCAATGGTCGAGGATGAAATTATCCTCTCCCTGCCCGTAGTTCCGGTGCATGATTCTGAACACTGTGAAGTGTCCGACGCGGACATGGTCTTTGGCGAACTGCCTGAAGAGGCACAAAAACCAAACCCATTTGCCGTATTAGCCAGCTTAAAGCGTAAGTAATTGAGGAGTAAGGTCCATGGCCGTACAACAGAATAAACCAACCCGTTCCAAACGTGGCATGCGTCGTTCCCATGACGCGCTGACCGCAGTCACCAGCCTGTCTGTAGACAAAACTTCTGGTGAGAAACACCTGCGTCACCACATCACTGCCGACGGTTTCTACCGCGGTCGCAAGGTTATCGCTAAGTAATCACGCGATACTCGCAGGATTTCCCGTTGCAGGCCATGGCGGGCGTGTGCGTCCCTGGAAACTCGGTTAACCCGGTCGCTGGGGGCATTTATGCCCGGATTGTTGCGTCTGCAGCGTGAATATTCGCGGGTGCCAGCGTGATGAAGCTTAGTGAGGACTCCCCGGGCAACTGGGGAATCACCGAACCGGGCAGCGACGATACCTTGACACGTCTAACCCTGGCGTTAGATGTCATGGGGGGCGATTTCGGCCCATCCGTGACGGTGCCTGCAGCACTGCAGGCACTGAACTCTAATTCGCAACTCACACTTCTTTTAGTCGGCGATCCCGACGCCATCACGCCATTACTCGCCAAAGCTGACTTCGAACAACGTTCGCGTCTGCAGATCATTCCTGCGCAGTCAGTTATTGCCAGTGATGCGCGACCCGCACAGGCTATCCGCAGCAGTCGCGGAAGCTCAATGCGCGTGGCGCTGGAGCTTGTGAAAGAAGGGCGGGCGCAAGCCTGCGTCAGCGCTGGCAACACCGGCGCGCTGATGGGGCTGGCGAAACTGCTGCTCAAACCGATCGAAGGTATTGAGCGGCCGGCGCTGGTGACGGTTTTACCGCACCAGCAGAAGGGCAAAACCGTGGTGCTGGATCTCGGCGCCAACGTCGATTGCGACAGCACGATGCTGGTGCAGTTCGCGGTAATGGGCGCGGTGCTGGCGGAAGAAGTGGTCGGCATTGCCAACCCCCGCGTCGCTTTGTTGAACATCGGCGAAGAAGAGATGAAAGGCCTCGGCAGCATCCGCGATGCTGCCGCAGTGCTCAAAACGCTGCCTTCCCTCAACTACATCGGCTATCTTGAAGCCAATGAACTGTTGACCGGAAAAACCGATGTGCTGGTTTGTGATGGATTCACGGGCAACGTCACATTAAAAACCATGGAAGGTGTTGTCAGAATGTTCCTTTCACTGCTGAAATCTCAGGGAGAGGGCAAAAAACGGTCGTGGTGGCTGCTGTTACTAAAACGTTGGTTACAAAAAAGCCTGGCGAGGCGATTCAGTCACCTCAACCCCGACCAGTATAATGGCGCCTGTCTGTTAGGATTGCGCGGTTCCGTGATCAAGAGTCATGGTGCTGCCAATCAACGCGCCTTTAGCGTCGCGATAGAGCAGGCAGTGCAGGCGGTGCAGCGGCAGATCCCTCAGCGGATCGCCGCGCGCCTGGAATCTTTATACCCAGCTGGTTTCGAGCTGCCGGAAAGCGACAGTGACGTGAACGCCCGACAGCAAAGCGGGACGAATGGCCACGATTGACGCCGCGGCGGTTGAACGAGGCGGGTATATCACCCAAGAGTGACTGAGCGTACATGTATACGAAGATTATTGGTACCGGCAGCTATCTGCCCGAGCAAGTGCGTACAAACGCCGACCTGGAAAAAATGGTAGAAACCTCTGACGAGTGGATTGTCACCCGCACAGGTATCCGTGAGCGTCGTATTGCCGCAGCGCATGAAACAGTTGCTACGATGGGCTTTGAAGCCGCAAAGCAGGCGCTGGCGATGGCGGGCGTGTCCGCGGAGCAAATTGGTCTGATTATCGTTGCGACCACTTCCGGCACGCACGCGTTTCCGAGTTCTGCATGCCAGATCCAGTCAATGCTGGGCGTTAAGGGTTGCCCGGCGTTTGATGTCGCCGCCGCCTGCGCCGGTTTCACCTATGCGCTAAGCGTCGCCGATCAGTATGTGAAGAACGGCGCGGTAGATTATGCGCTGGTTGTTGGCGCCGATGTGCTGGCGCGCACCTGCGATCCGGCGGATCGCGGAACGATTATTATTTTCGGAGACGGCGCCGGCGCGGTTGTACTGGGCGCCTCCGAAGAGCCGGGCATTATCTCGACGCATCTGCATGCCGACGGCAGCTATGGCGAACTGCTGACCCTGCCGAACGCCGATCGTGTCGATCCGGAAAACCCGATCTATCTGACGATGGCCGGCAACGAAGTCTTCAAAGTGGCGGTCACCGAGCTGGCGCACATCGTTGATGAGACGCTGGCAGCGAATAATCTTGAACGTTCAGCGCTGGACTGGCTGGTGCCGCATCAGGCTAACCTGCGTATTATCAGCGCGACGGCGAAGAAACTGGGTATGTCGATGGATAACGTCGTTGTGACCCTCGACCGCCATGGCAACACCTCCGCGGCGTCAGTCCCTTGCGCGCTGGATGAGGCCGTCCGCGATGGCCGTATTCAGCGCGGTCAGCTGATTTTGCTGGAAGCCTTTGGTGGCGGTTTCACCTGGGGTTCCGCGCTGGTTCGTTTTTAGTATAAGGATTTAAACATGACGCAATTCGCATTTGTGTTCCCGGGGCAGGGCTCTCAGGCCGTAGGCATGCTGGCCGAAATGGCTGCCGCCTGGCCGGTCATTGAAGAGACCTTCGGTGAAGCTTCCGCAGCGTTGGGTTACGATCTGTGGGCGCTGACGCAACAGGGCCCGGCAGAAGAACTGAATAAGACCTGGCAGACTCAACCGGCGCTGCTCGCCGCCTCCGTGGCGCTGTACCGCGTCTGGCAACAGCAGGGCGGCAAAGCGCCAGCGCTGCTGGCGGGTCACAGCCTCGGCGAATACTCCGCGCTGGTATGCGCGGGCGTTATCGGTTTCGCTGATGCCGTTCGCCTGGTTGAGCTGCGTGGTAAATTCATGCAGGAAGCCGTACCGGAAGGTACCGGCGCCATGTCCGCGATTATCGGTCTGGACGACGCCGCTATCGCCAAAGCCTGTGAAGAGTCTGCCGAAGGGCAGGTGGTCTCTCCGGTGAACTACAATTCTCCGGGCCAGGTGGTTATCGCCGGGTACAAAGAGGCCGTTGAACGCGCTGGCGCCGCCTGTAAAGCCGCCGGTGCCAAACGCGCGCTGCCGCTGCCGGTGAGCGTGCCGTCCCACTGCGCGCTGATGAAGCCAGCCGCAGAAAAACTGGCGGTAGAGCTGCAGAAAATCACCTTCAACGCGCCGACGATTCCGGTGGTGAATAACGTCGACGTGAAGTGCGAAACCGCGCCGGACGCCATTCGCGACGCGCTGGTGCGCCAGCTGTACAGCCCGGTGCAGTGGACCAAAACCGTTGAGTTTATGGCTGCCGAGGGCGTATCGCACCTGTATGAGGTTGGCCCGGGTAAAGTCCTCACCGGCCTGACCAAACGTATTGTTGACACCCTGACCGCTTCCGCGCTTAACGAGCCGGCGGCGATGTCTGCGGCGCTTGAGCAATAAAAGAGGAAAACCATGAGTTTTGAAGGAAAAATCGCGCTGGTTACCGGTGCAAGCCGCGGTATTGGCCGTGCTATCGCTGAAACGCTCGTCGCCCGTGGCGCGAAAGTTATCGGTACTGCGACCAGCGAAAGCGGCGCGCAGGCGATCAGCGACTATTTAGGCGCCAATGGTAAAGGTCTGATGTTGAATGTGACCGACCCGGCATCTATTGAATCTGTTCTGGAAAATGTGCGCGCAGAGTTTGGCGAAGTGGATATCCTGGTGAATAATGCCGGGATCACTCGCGACAATCTGTTAATGCGTATGAAAGATGACGAGTGGAACGATATTATCGAAACCAACCTGTCATCGGTTTTCCGTCTGTCAAAAGCGGTAATGCGCGCTATGATGAAAAAGCGTCATGGACGTATTATCACTATCGGTTCTGTGGTTGGTACCATGGGAAATGCGGGTCAGGCCAACTACGCCGCGGCGAAAGCGGGTCTGATCGGCTTCAGTAAATCACTGGCGCGTGAAGTTGCGTCCCGCGGTATTACTGTAAACGTTGTTGCTCCGGGCTTTATTGAAACGGACATGACGCGTGCGCTGACCGATGAGCAGCGTGCGGGTACGCTGGCGGCAGTTCCTGCGGGGCGCCTTGGCACCCCAAATGAAATCGCCAGCGCGGTTGCATTTTTAGCCTCTGACGAAGCAAGTTACATCACTGGTGAAACGTTGCACGTCAACGGCGGAATGTACATGGTCTGACCGAGATTTGTGCAAAACGTTCAGGAACCGCGCACTTCGCACGGTTCTCTGTGCGGTTTTGTGCGAAAAGATTTGCGTTCTTAGGGCAAACGGCCTCAAAATAGCGCAAAATCGTGGTAAGACCTGCCGGGATTTAGTTGCAAATTTTTCAACATTTTATACACTACGAAAACCATCGCGAAAGCGAGTTTTGATAGGAAATTTAAGAGTATGAGCACTATCGAAGAACGCGTTAAGAAAATTATCGGCGAGCAGCTGGGCGTTAAGCAGGAAGAAGTTACCAACAATGCTTCCTTCGTTGAAGACCTGGGCGCTGATTCTCTTGACACCGTTGAGCTGGTAATGGCTCTGGAAGAAGAGTTTGATACTGAGATTCCGGACGAAGAAGCTGAGAAAATCACCACCGTTCAGGCTGCCATTGATTACATCAACGGCCACCAGGCGTAAGTGAACATCTCCAGGCGGTCATTCGACCGCCTGAGTTTTATCTTTTTTTTGTCCCACAAGAATCTATTTTCCCTCCCTGGAGGACAAACGTGTCTAAGCGTCGTGTAGTTGTGACCGGACTGGGCATGTTGTCTCCTGTCGGCAATACCGTAGAGTCTACCTGGAAAGCTCTCCTTGCCGGTCAGAGTGGCATCAGCCTGATCGACCATTTCGATACTAGCGCCTATGCAACGAAATTTGCTGGCTTAGTAAAGGATTTTAACTGTGATGACATTATCTCGCGCAAAGAACAGCGCAAGATGGATGCCTTCATTCAATATGGAATTGTCGCTGGCGTTCAGGCCATGCAGGATTCTGGCCTTGAAGTGACGGAAGAGAATGCAACCCGTATTGGCGCCGCTATCGGCTCCGGTATTGGCGGTCTCGGCTTGATCGAAGAAAACCACAGTTCGCTGGTTAACGGCGGACCGCGCAAGATCAGCCCATTCTTCGTTCCTTCCACAATTGTTAACATGGTGGCCGGACATCTGACCATCATGTTTGGTCTGCGTGGGCCAAGCATCTCTATCGCGACCGCGTGTACTTCAGGCGTGCACAACATCGGCCAGGCCGCGCGCATCATCGCCTATGGCGATGCCGATGCGATGGTGGCAGGCGGCGCGGAAAAAGCCAGCACCCCGCTTGGCGTGGGCGGCTTCGGCGCGGCGCGTGCGCTCTCCACGCGCAATGACAACCCGCAGGCGGCGAGCCGTCCGTGGGATAAAGATCGTGACGGCTTCGTGCTGGGAGACGGCGCGGGTATGGTGGTGCTGGAAGAGTACGAGCATGCCAAAAAACGCGGCGCCAAAATCTACGCCGAGATCGTTGGCTTCGGCATGAGCAGCGATGCTTACCACATGACGTCACCGCCGGAAGATGGCGCGGGCGCCGCGCTGGCAATGGTGAATGCTATTCGCGATGCGGGCATCGAACCGGGCCAGATCGGCTACGTCAACGCCCACGGCACCTCGACGCCGGCTGGCGATAAAGCGGAAGCGCAGGCGGTTAAGTCTGTCTTCGGTGATGCGGCGAGCCGCGTACTGGTGAGCTCTACCAAATCCATGACCGGGCATCTGCTGGGTGCGGCAGGGGCGGTAGAGTCGATTTACTCTATCCTGGCGCTGCGCGATCAGGCGGTTCCGCCGACGATCAACCTCGACAACCCGGATGAAGGCTGCGACCTCGACTTCGTTCCACACGAAGCGCGTCAGGTTTCCGGTATGGAGTACACCCTGTGCAACTCCTTCGGCTTTGGCGGCACTAACGGTTCGCTGATCTTCAAAAAAGTGTGACAGGGCTTGCCCCGGTACTGCTTTAACAAAAGGCCCGTTTGTCGGGCCTTTTTTATTCAGCTTTCTCCCCTTGTTCTCTGCTCTGGGTCCTGACACACTGACCGACCAGTGAAAAGGAGTCCTTTATGTTCTTGATAAACGGCGTTGTACAGGACACGTTGGCAGCGAACGATCGCGCCATCCAGTTTGGCGACGGCTGTTTTACCACCGCCCGCATCCAGCAAGGGCAGGTTGCGCTACTGGACGCCCATCTGCAGCGTTTACAGACAACCTGTGAAAAATTACATATCCCATTTAACGACTGGCTGACGCTGAGCGAAGAGATGCAGCGTCTGGCTCGGCCGCACGCGCAGGGCGTGCTCAAGGTGACTCTCACCCGCGGCGTTGGGGGAAGGGGATACAGTGCGGCGGGCTGCGTGTCGCCCACTCGCATTCTCAGCTTCTCTCCATACCCGGCGCATTATGCGCGCTGGCGGGAGGAGGGCATTACTCTGACCCAGAGTCCGGTGCCCCTGGGGCGCAACTCCTGGCTTGCCGGCCTGAAGCACCTTAATCGCCTTGAGCAGGTGCTGATCCGCTCTCATCTTGAGCAGACGGACGCCGATGAGGCGCTGGTCCTTGACAGTGACGGGTGGCTTACGGAATGCTGTGCCGCGAATTTATTCTGGCGTCAGGGACGTGATGTATTTACTCCGCGACTCGATTATGCCGGGGTCAACGGCATTATGCGGCAGCGCTGTATCGCGCAGCTGGCACCATCGACGTTTCGCGTTGTCGAAGTGACAGCGCGTCCCGAGACGTTGCGGGAGGCCGATGAAGTGCTGATCTGCAATGCGCTGATGCCGCTGGTGCCGGTTCGCCGCTGGGAGGAGACCACCTGGTCCTCGCGTGAGCTTTACCATTTTTTAGCCCCTTTGTGTGAGCTGTCTGGTTAGTATGAAGAAAATGTTACGTTTTATCCTGTTGCTGGTCGTGCTGTTGGGCATCGCCGCGGCGGCAGGCATGTGGAAGGTACGCCAGCTGGCGGACAGCAAGCTGCTGATTAAGGAAGAGACCATCTTTACCCTCGAAGCTGGCACCGGCCGGCTGGCGCTGGGCCAGGATCTCTATCGCGAGAAGGTGATCAATCGCCCGCGCGTTTTCCAGTGGCTGCTGCGGGTGGAACCTGAGCTGTCTCACTTCAAGGCCGGGACCTATCGCTTCACGCCGCAAATGACGGTGCGCGAGATGTTGCAGCTGCTGGCCAGCGGCAAAGAGGCGCAGTTTCCGCTGCGCTTTGTCGAAGGCATGCGCGTCAGCGACTACCTGCACCAGCTGCGCGATGCCCCGTACGTGAAGCACACGCTTGAAGACGATAGCTACGCGACGGTGGCTAAGGCATTAGGTCTTGAGCATGCCGACTGGGTAGAGGGCTGGTTCTGGCCGGATACCTGGATGTACACCGCCAACACCAGCGATATCGCCATCCTCAAGCGCGCGCATCAGAAAATGGTCGCCGAAGTGGCGAAGGTCTGGGAAGGACGGATGGAGAATCTGCCCTATGCCGATCAGAACCAGCTGTTGACCATGGCCTCGATTATTGAAAAAGAGACCGCGGTAGCGGAAGAGCGCGACCGCGTCGCGTCGGTATTTATCAACCGCCTGCGCATCGGTATGCGCTTGCAGACCGATCCGACCGTAATCTACGGGATGGGCGCAGGATATACTGGTAAGTTAACGCGTAAGGATCTCGAGACGCCGACCGCATACAATACTTATACCATCAGCGGTTTGCCGCCGGGCCCTATCGCGGTGCCGGGCGAGGCCTCGCTGAAGGCGGCCGCCCATCCGGCGAAAACGCCATATCTTTATTTCGTCGCCGACGGGAAAGGGGGCCATACGTTTACCACAAACCTGGTCAGTCATAACCGTGCGGTGCAGGATTATCTGAAAGTACTTAAGGAAAAAAATGCGCAGTAACTATATCGTCATCGAGGGGCTGGAGGGCGCCGGGAAGACCACCGCACGTCAACTGGTGGTGGAGACGCTGCAGTCGGCGGGTATTCACGATATGGTGTTTACCCGCGAGCCGGGGGGCACAATCCTTGCCGAAAAACTGCGTAGCCTGGTGCTGGATATCCAGTCCACGGGCGATGAAGTGATTAACGATAAAGCGGAAGTGCTGATGTTTTACGCGGCGCGCGTCCAGTTGGTGGAGACCGTGATTAAGCCCGCGCTGGCCCGCGGCCAGTGGGTGATCGGCGATCGTCACGATCTGTCGACGCAGGCCTATCAGGGCGGCGGCCGGGGAATTGACCGCACGATGCTGGCGACGCTGCGCGACGCGGTACTCGGTGATTTTCGCCCCAATCTGACGCTGTATCTCGACGTCACGCCGGAAGTGGGGCTGCAGCGCGCCCGGGCCCGCGGCGAGCTGGATCGCATTGAGCAGGAGTCCATGAACTTTTTCAACCGTACCCGCGCGCGCTATCTTGAGCTGGCCGCCGCCGATCCTTCTATCCGCACGGTTGACGCAACTCAGCCGCTGGATGCCGTGGCGCGCGACATTCGCGCCACGATCGCCCAGTGGATGGCGGAGCAAGCGGCATGAAATGGTATCCGTGGCTGCGCCCCTCGTTCGAGCAACTGGTCGGTAGCTATCAGGCCGGACGAGGCCACCACGCCTTACTGTTACAGTCCCTGAACGGGATGGGCGGCGAGGCGTTGATTTACGCGCTGTGCCGCTTCCTGATGTGCCGCCAGCCCGAAGGACATAAAAGCTGCGGCCACTGCCATAGCTGTCAGCTGATGCAGGCCGGCACGCACCCCGATTACTATGCGCTCAGCCCCGAGAAGGGCAAGAGCGCGCTGGGTATTGACGCGGTGCGCGATGTCAATGAAAAGCTCTATGAACATGCACGCCTTGGTGGGGCAAAAGTGGTCTGGATTAGCGATGCTGCCTTGCTGACCGATGCCGCCGCCAACGCGTTGCTGAAAACGCTGGAGGAGCCCCCGGAGAATACCTGGTTCTTCCTCGCCTGCGAGGAGCCGGCGCGTCTGCTGACCACTCTGCGCAGCCGCTGTCGCCTGCATCATCTGGCGCCGCCGTCTGAGCCTTATGCTCTGGCCTGGCTGGAGCGTGAGGTGAGCCTGCCGCAGGAGTCATTGTTGACCGCGTTACGCCTGTGCGCCAGCGCGCCGGCTGCGGCGCTCGAACTGTTACAGGAACCGCTGTGGACGGCGCGGCAGCAGTTGTGTCAGGCGCTGGCGGCTACCCTGGCGAGCGGTGACTGGCTGGCGCTGCTGCCGATACTCAATCATGAACAGGCGGCGGTTCGCCTGCACTGGCTGGCGTCGCTGCTGGTCGATGCGCAAAAACGACAGCAGGGGATTACCCTGGTGAGTAACCCTGACGTCTGGCCGCTGCTGGAGCAGCTGGCGCACAGCCTGCCCGCCGCCCGGCTGCAGGCGATTGCCCATGACGTCTGTACCTGCCGCGAGCAATTGCTCAACGTTGTCGGTGTCAACCGCGAACTGCTGCTTACCGAGCGCCTGCTGCGCTGGGAACATTACCTGCAACCCGGGACGGTTTTACCCGTCTCCCACCTCTGAGTGAGACATTATGTTTTTAGTCGACTCCCACTGCCATCTTGATGGTCTGGATTATCAAACTCTACACAAAAACGTCGACGACGTGCTGGCAAAAGCGGCCGCACGCGATGTGAAATTTTGCCTCGCCGTCGCCACGACGCTGCCTGGCTACCGCAGTATGCGCGAACTGGTGGGGATGCGTGACAACGTCGTCTTCTCGTGCGGCGTACACCCATTAAACCAGGACGAGCCTTGGGAGGTAGAGACTCTGCGCGCGCTGGCAGCGGAAGAGGGCGTCGTGGCGATGGGGGAGACCGGTCTGGATTATTTTTATACCCCGGAAACTAAAGCCCAACAGCAAAGCTCGTTCCGCGACCACATTCGTATCGGCCGTGAGCTCAATAAGCCGGTGATCGTCCATACCCGTGACGCGCGTGCCGATACTCTGGCTATTTTGCGCGAAGAAAAGGTGACGGATTGCGGTGGCGTACTACACTGTTTCACTGAGGACAGGGAGACAGCGGGCAAGCTGCTCGATATGGGGTTCTATATCTCGTTTTCCGGTATCGTCACTTTTCGTAACGCCGAGCAGCTGCGTGATGCGGCGCGCTACGTGCCGCTGGATCGCCTGCTGGTTGAAACCGATTCGCCGTACCTGGCGCCGGTCCCCCACCGCGGCAAAGAGAACCAGCCGGCGCTGGTCCGTGACGTTGCCGAGTATATGGCGGTACTGAAGGGGGTGTCGCTTGAGCAGCTGGCTCAGCAGACCACCGACAATTTTGCCACCCTGTTCCACATCGACCCCGCCCGTTTGCAACCTGCTTGATCTGCTTATTATTTTAAGGCTCGTAATTAATAGCCAAAGCGAGTAAAGTTCACCGCCACAAAAGTGGCGGTGAAGGTTTTTTAGCAACATCTGGATACAATTTATGTAAGTTGATGTAAATTTTTACCGGAAGGCTGATTGAAACGTGATAGCCGTCAAACAATCATCCCGTTAATTATTTTACTCTGTGTAATAAATAAAGGGCGCTTAGATGTCCTGTCCACGGCACGGTTCTCCCCCCGGGCCAATGCGTGAAAGCGTAAAAAAGTACCAAATACTCAGGAGCACTCTCAATTATGTTTAAGAATGCATTTGCTAACCTGCAGAAGGTCGGTAAATCGCTGATGCTGCCGGTATCCGTACTGCCTATCGCAGGTATCCTGCTGGGCGTCGGTTCCGCTAACTTCAGCTGGCTGCCAGCCGTGGTCTCCCACGTTATGGCAGAAGCAGGCGGTTCAGTTTTCGCCAATATGCCGCTGATCTTCGCTATCGGTGTGGCCCTCGGCTTCACCAATAACGACGGTGTATCCGCACTGGCTGCAGTCGTGGCTTACGGCATCATGGTGAAAACCATGGCGGTTGTTGCGCCGCTGGTGCTGCATTTACCTGCTGACGAGATTGCGGCAAAACACCTTGCTGATACCGGCGTGCTTGGCGGTATTATCTCCGGTGCTATCGCCGCCTACATGTTCAACCGCTTCTATCGCATCAAGCTGCCAGAATATCTCGGCTTCTTTGCGGGCAAGCGTTTTGTGCCGATTATCTCTGGTCTGGCCGCTATCTTCACCGGCGTGATCCTCTCCTTCATTTGGCCGCCGATCGGCTCCGCGATCCAAACCTTCTCCCAGTGGGCTGCTTATCAGAACCCAGTGGTGGCGTTTGGTATCTACGGTTTCATCGAACGTTGCCTGGTGCCGTTTGGTCTGCATCACATCTGGAACGTTCCTTTCCAGATGCAGATCGGCGAATACACCAACGCGGCTGGTCAGGTGTTCCACGGCGATATCCCGCGCTACATGGCAGGCGACCCGACGGCGGGCAAACTGTCTGGCGGCTTCCTGTTCAAAATGTATGGTCTGCCGGCAGCGGCTATCGCGATTTGGCACTCTGCTAAACCGGAAAACCGCGCCAAAGTGGGCGGTATCATGATCTCCGCCGCGCTGACCTCGTTCCGGACCGGTATCACCGAGCCGATCGAGTTCTCGTTCATGTTCGTGGCGCCGATCCTGTACGTTATCCATGCCATTCTGGCGGGCCTGGCGTTCCCGATCTGTATCCTGCTGGGTATGCGTGACGGTACCTCGTTCTCTCACGGCCTGATCGACTTTATCGTGCTGTCCGGTAACAGCAGCAAGCTGTGGCTGTTCCCGATTGTTGGTATCTGCTATGCGATCGTGTACTACGTCATTTTCCGTGTGCTGATTAAAGCCCTGGATCTGAAAACTCCGGGTCGTGAAGACACCACCGAAGAGAGCAAAGCTGGCGCCACCAGCGAGATGGCTCCGGCTCTGGTCGCCGCTTTCGGCGGTAAAGAGAACATCACCAACCTCGACGCATGTATTACTCGTCTGCGTGTTAGCGTGGCGGATGTAGCGAAAGTTGACCAGGCTGGCCTGAAAAAACTGGGCGCCGCTGGCGTGGTAGTGGCAGGTTCTGGCGTACAGGCCATCTTCGGTACCAAGTCCGATAACCTGAAAACTGAAATGGATGAGTACATCCGTAACAGTTAAGACGTAGTATCGGGGAGACTAAGGCAGCCAACTGGCTGCCTTTTTTATGCGCTAAAGTCGGTGCCCCACAAGCGATAACCCTGAAAACAGTCCACCATATGCTTATTCCCTCAGCAGCTAAGTCTATAGTTGAATAAGAAAAAGAGCTTTCAGGTTGAAAGAGAGGGAGAATGTCGCTCATACTCTTAGCGGAACCTGTGCGTCCGCGTTTATCTGCAGAAGCAGGCCAGCGCACGGGATAAAACTTATAAGGAATCAGTCATGGCAGAAGAAACGATTTTCAGCAAAATCATTCGCCGGGAGATCCCGTCGGATATTGTCTATCAGGATGAGCTTGTGACCGCTTTTCGCGACATCTCCCCGCAGGCGCCCACCCATATTCTGATTGTCCCGAATGTTCTGATTCCTACCGTAAATGACGTCACCGCTGAACATGAGCTGGCGCTGGGCCGGATGATGACCGTCGCGGCGAAGATCGCCCGCGATGAAGGTCTTGCCGACGATGGCTATCGGTTGATCGTCAACTGCAACCGCCACGGCGGCCAGGAAGTGTACCATATCCATATGCATCTGCTGGGCGGTCGTCCGCTTGGCCCGATGCTGGCGCACAAAGGCTAATGTCATGCTCAGGACCCTTTTGGGCGCGTGTCTGGCGGCGGGGCTACTCGCCGGGTGTAGTTCACACCCGGAGATCCCGGTTTCTGACCAGCAGGCGCTGGTGATGGAGTCGAGCGTGCTGGCGGCGGGGATCAGCGCCAGCGAGCCTGCCGTCGTGGCGACAGAGATTCAGGCTACCGCCTCCTCAACGCTATATAACGAGCGCCAGCAGCCGGTTACCGTGCACTATCGTTTTTTCTGGTATGACGCCCGAGGGCTGGAGATGCATCCGCTGGACGCGCCGCGCACCATCGTGGTACCGGCCCGCTCCTCGGTCACGTTATATGGCAGCGCCAATATCCTGGGGGCGCATAAGGCCCGCCTTTATCTTTATCTGTAAGGGGTAATTATAATGATGAAAATGTGTCGCTATGCGTTAATCACAGCACTGGCGATATTCCTCGCAGGCTGTGCGGGGTTGCGGGAGCAGCCCGCGCCGGTAGAAGAGGCCAAACCGCAGCCGCAGCAGCCTGCGCAGCCGCAGCCCACGGTGCCGACCGTACCGGCGGTGCCCTCTGTCCCGGCGCAGCCTGGGCCGATTGAGCATCAGGATCAGCAGTCGGGTCAGCCGGCGCCGCGCGTGCGTCATTATGACTGGAACGGCGCGGTTCAGCCGCTGGTGGGGCAGATGTTGCAGGCGAGTGGGGTCAATGCCGGCAGTATTCTGCTGGTTGACAGCGTGAACAACCGCACCAACGGTTCGCTGAATGCTGGAGAAGCCACCACTGCGCTACGTAGTGCGCTGGCCGGTAACGGCAAATTTACCCTGGTATCGGCGCAGCAGCTGGCGGTCGCCAAGCAGCAGCTGGGCCTGTCGCCGCAGGACAGCCTCGGCAGCCGCAGCAAAGCCATGGGCATCGCCCGCAACGTGGGCGCGCAGTATGTGCTTTACTCCAATGCCACCGGCAACGTCAACGCGCCTGAGCTGAAAATGCAGCTCATGCTGGTGCAAACCGGTGAGATTATCTGGTCAGGTAAAGGTGCTGTTCAGCAACAATAAGCTAACGCGCGACGAGCTCTTGTCGCGCTTCTTTCCCCATTATCATCCTGTCGCCTCGCTGAGCCAGAGTGGCCTCAGCGGCGGCAGTGTGATTATCAGCGACGGCGACCGGCGGCACGTGCTGCGTCAGCCGCACGATCCGTCTGCCGCCACTTACTATTTTCGCCGTCAGTATCACGCACTCCGCCGACTGCCTGCCAGGCTGGCGCCAACCCCGCTGTTTTACTCACCCTGCTGGATGGTGGTGGAGTATTGCGCAGGGGAGGTGAAAAGCGAGTTACCGGCCTCCCCGCAGCTGTCAGGCTTATTGTATGATTTGCATCAGCAACCGCGGTTTGGCTGGCGGGTTAGCCTCACACCACTGCTGGCCCAGTACTGGCAGAGGTGCGATCCGGCGCGGCGCAAGCCGCGTTGGCTGCGCTGGCATCAGCGGCTGCGCCGCCAGGGCGAGCCCCGTCCCCTGCGGCTGGCGCCGCTGCACATGGACGTCCATGCCGGCAATATTATTCATAATGAGTCCGGCCTGAGGCTGATCGACTGGGAATATGCCGGCGATGGCGATATCGCGCTGGAGCTGGCCGCGGTGTGGATCACGCCTGGCGAGCGCCGTCGGCTGGTAGAAGCGTATGCCCGGCGGGCGGCCATCGACGCGCAGCTGCTTTGGCGGCAGGTTGTACTCTGGCGCCCGTGGGTACTGCTGTTGATGGCGGGCTGGTATGAAATGCGCTGGCGGCAGAGCGGGGACCGGCAATTTATCACGCTGGCAGATGAAACATGGTGTCAGTTAGACAACGAACGTAAAGGATAAGAGAGGTCAGTGTGGGCCCAGTGATGTTGGATGTCGAAGGGTATGAGCTGGATGCGGAAGAGCGAGAAATTCTGGCGCATCCGCTGGTGGGAGGGTTGATCCTCTTTACCCGAAATTATCACGATCCGGCGCAGCTGCGCGAGCTGGTGCGCCAGATCCGCGACGCATCCCGGAACCACCTGGTGGTGGCGGTCGATCAGGAAGGGGGGCGGGTTCAGCGTTTCCGCGAAGGGTTTACCCGTTTACCGGCGGCCCAGTCTTTCGCCGCGCTGCTGGGGATGGAAGAGGGGGGCAAACTGGCCGCCGAAGCCGGCTGGCTGATGGCCAGCGAAATGATCGCCATGGATATCGATATTAGTTTTGCGCCAGTGCTGGACGTCGGCCATATCAGCGCCGCAATCGGCGAACGTTCTTATCATGAAGATCCACAGAAAGCGCTGACGATGGCGCGTCACTTCATTGACGGGATGCACGCCGCGGGCATGAAAACCACCGGCAAACACTTCCCGGGTCACGGGGCGGTGACTGCCGATTCGCACAAAGAGACGCCGTTCGATCCGCGGGCGGCATCGGTTATCCGCGACCATGATATGGCGGTGTTCAAAAGCCTTATCGCCGAGCAGCGTCTGGATGCCATTATGCCGGCGCATGTGATTTACCCGGAGCTCGATCCGCGTCCGGCCAGCGGCTCGGCGTACTGGCTGAAAACGGTGCTGCGCGGCGAACTGGGCTTTGACGGGGTGATTTTCTCCGACGATCTGTCGATGGAAGGGGCGGCGATCATGGGCAGCTATGCCGAACGCGGTCAGGCATCGCTCGACGCCGGTTGCGATATGATCCTCGTCTGCAATAATCGTAAAGGCGCGGTCAGTGTGCTGGATAACCTGTCGCCGATCAAAGCAGAGCGTGTTACGAAATTGTATCATAAAGGTTCCTTTTCCCGTCAGGAGTTAAGGGATTCAGCCCGTTGGAAAACGGTGAGTGCCCAGCTGGAGCAGCTTCATGCGCGCTGGCAAGAGGCGAAGTCCGCGTAACGCTCTACGGGGCGTTGTTGTCTGGTGAGGATGCGATGATTATCTATTTACACGGTTTTGACTCGAACAGCCCCGGTAACCATGAGAAGGTGATGCAGCTGCAGTTTATCGACCCGGACGTGCGGTTGATTAGCTACAGCACGCGGCATCCCAAGCACGATATGCAGCATTTGCTGAAAGAGGTCGATAAAATGCTGCAGCTCACTGCCGATGACCGGCCGCTGATCTGCGGCGTCGGCCTTGGCGGCTACTGGGCGGAGCGGATTGGTTTTCTGTGCGATATCCGCCAGGCGGTGTTCAATCCAAACCTGTTTCCGCATGAGAACATGGAAGGCAAAATCGACCGACCGGAAGAGTATGCTGACATCGCCACCAAGTGCGTGACCAACTTCCGCGAGAAGAACCGCGATCGCTGCCTGGTGGTGCTTTCCCGCCAGGACGAGGCGTTGGACAGCCAGCGTTCCGCCGATCTCCTGCACCACTATTATGAAATTATCTGGGATGAAGAGCAGACCCATAAGTTTAAAAATATCTCGCCGCATCTGCAGCGGCTGAAAGCGTTTAAAACCCTCGGCTAACTGCTTTTCCCTTGTTCCCAAACCCGCGTCGGGTTCACCACGCGGGTTTTTTCATGTCTACACTTATTGGTTTCGCTGAAAAAATACGCGACAAAACTTGATGCACATCAATTTTGGTATGACCAATGCACCGTTCATGGTATTCTCGACAGTGCTGAATGGTTTCATTAACGTAACTTGTTGTTAAATAAAGGCTATTTCAATAACTTTTATTTAACAATTGGTTAATAATTTTAGGGGTACACATGACTACGCCATTGAAAAAAATCGTAATTGTGGGTGGCGGCGCTGGCGGACTGGAACTGGCAACTCAGCTGGGGAGAAAGTTAGGGCGCCATAAGAAAGCGAAAATCACCCTGGTGGACCGTAACCACAGCCATCTGTGGAAGCCGCTGCTGCACGAAGTGGCCACCGGTTCTCTGGATGAAGGCGTTGATGCGCTGAGCTATCTGGCCCATGCCCGCAACCACGGTTTCCAGTTCCAGCTGGGCTCGGTGGTTGATATCAACCGCGAAGGGAAAACCATCACCCTCGGCGAGCTGCGCAATGAAAAAGGCGAGCTGATGGTGGCTGAGCGTAAACTGCCGTACGACACGCTGGTCATGGCGTTGGGCAGTACCTCGAATGACTTTAATACCCCTGGCGTAAAAGAGAACTGCATTTTCCTCGACAACCCGCACCAGGCGCGTCGCTTCCATCAGGAAATGCTCAACCTGTTCCTTAAATACTCTGCTAACCTCGGCGCTAACGGTAAAGTAAATATCGCCATCGTCGGCGGTGGCGCCACCGGCGTGGAGCTCTCCGCTGAGTTGCACAATGCGGTGAAACAGCTGCACAGCTACGGCTACAAAGGGCTGACCAACGAAGCGCTGAACGTCACGCTGGTCGAGGCGGGTGAGCGCATTCTGCCTGCGCTGCCGCCGCGCATTTCCGGGGCAGCGCATAATGAGCTGACTAAGCTGGGCGTACGGGTTCTGACGCAGACCATGGTCACCAGCGCGGATGCGGGCGGCCTGCACACTAAAGATGGCGAATATATTGAGGCGGATCTAATGGTCTGGGCGGCGGGGATCAAAGCGCCAGATTTCATGAAAGAGATCGGCGGCCTCGAAACCAACCGTATCAATCAGCTGGTGGTCGAGCCGACGCTGCAGACTACCCGCGATGCGGATATTTTCGCCATCGGCGACTGCGCCTCCTGCGCCCGTCCGGAAGGCGGCTTTGTGCCTCCGCGGGCCCAGGCGGCGCACCAGATGGCTACCTGCGCGCTGAACAACATCCTGGCGCAGATGAAAGGCAAACCGCTGAAGGCATACACCTATAAAGACCATGGCTCGCTGGTGTCGCTGTCAAATTACTCCACCGTCGGCAGCCTGATGGGTAACCTGATGCGCGGTTCGATGATGGTGGAAGGGCGCATTGCGCGCTTCGTGTACATCTCCCTGTACCGTATGCACCAGATTGCTCTGCATGGTTACTTCAAGACCGGCCTGATGATGCTGGTCGGGCGCATCAACCGCATCATTCGCCCGCGCCTGAAGCTGCACTAATCGCTGTCGCGACCCGGAGGCGCGCTCTGAGGGCGCCTCCGGGCTCTTCTGCTGGAACCGCAGAGATCCCCCTCGGAATCCTCTGAATCCCTTTGATTTGCAGCGAATTCTCGCACTTTTCATCCGCTATCTGATTTGCGCCCTCCCGGCTCCGGTTGCAAAATTGTATCAACAGCAACAAAGGAGGAACTCCCGTGAATAAATCTATGTTGGCGGGTATAGGGATAGGCGTGGCTGCCGCGCTGGGCGTTGCAGCTGTCGCTGGTCTCAACGTGTTGGATCGCGGCCCGCAGTATGCGCAAGTGGTCTCCAGTACACCGATTAAAGAAACCGTGAAAACGCCGCGTCAGGAATGCCGCAATGTCACGGTGACTCATCGTCGTCCGGTACAGGATGAAAACCGCATCGCCGGTTCGGTGCTGGGCGCGGTGGCGGGCGGGGTGATTGGCCACCAGTTTGGCGGCGGTCACGGACGCAGCGTGGCGACGGTTGTAGGTGCGCTGGGCGGCGGCTATGCAGGCAACCAGATCCAGGGCGCGATGCAGGACAACGATACTTACACCACCACCCAGCAGCGCTGCAAAACGGTGTATGACAAATCCGATAAAATGCTCGGCTACGATGTGACCTATAAGATAGGCGATCAGCAGGGGAAAATCCGCATGGATCACGATCCCGGCAGCCAGATCCCGCTGGACAACAACGGCCAGCTGGTCCTGAACAACAAAATCTAAAAACAGATTTGTGTAGTGATTAGCCCCTCAATCGCTCAGGCTGAGGGGCTTTTTTTATCAGAAGGTTAAGGCGTAGTTCAGACCAAAGGTGCGGCCACGACCTTTGTACTCATACAGCGATGAACTGCCGTAGGTTGGGCTGTAGAGCAGCGGCGCGCGCTGGCCCCAGATAGTGACATAGTCTTCGTTAAGCAGGTTTTCGATACTGAAGGTCAGTTTCCCCACCGGCAGCGCGTAACTACCGATAAAATCGACGGTGTTATAGCCTTCCAGCTTGTTGCCGGCGGCATCGCTGAGGTCAAATACCTGCTGACTCTGCACGCGCAGGCTCCACGGATCCGGCGCCCAGCCCACCCAGGCGGTGGCTTTAGACGGCGAGGCGAGGGTGACGTCCCATTTTTGCCAGCGGCCGTCGGTCTGCACCTGGGATTTCAGCACGTTAAAGTTACCGCCGACGCTCCAGTCGCTATCCGGAATAAAGTAGTCGACCGCCCCCTCAACGCCGTAAATACGCCGTTTGTCGGACTGAACGTCGATGGTCATGTCGGTGCGGTTGACGACAATGGTCTTATCCGAGGTCGAGTAGTACGCCGCCAGCTGGGTGCGCAGGTTATCGCCAGTGTAGCGCCAGCCCAGCTCGTACGAGTTAACTTTGATCCCCTGCAGCGGCGAGTCATCGACGTTGACGCTGGAGATCAGCGGCAGATGACCATTCACCGCAGCGCCATATTTACCGATGCCATAGTATTTACCAGGGTCCGGTAGCTCGACACCCTGCGAGAAGTTAAACCAGGTTTGTTGACGCTCGGTCAGGTGGGCCACGATCCCGGCGTTAAACAGGAAATTGTCATAATCGGTTTTGCCGCCTTTGATGGCGTCGGCGGAGCGCGCTTTGCCGTTGGCGATATCCTGCTGCTGGGCGTAGCCGACAAAGTCGTCGACCCGGTTTTCGGTCCACTGGTAGCGTACCCCGCCGCTGACGGTAAAGATATCGTTCAGATCGTAGCTGGACTGCAGGAATGGCGCGACATTGGAAATACTGTATCCCGGGTAGCGGCCGGTTGTGTAGATCGATTCGTTGTGCAACCCGCCGGAGGCCATCGATTGTGGCAGATCGAAGAACATTTGGTTGGCATTAAAGGTCTCATGATCGGCGTCGAGACCCCAGGTGAGATCCCACCCCGCCAGCGGTTGGCTGTTGAGGGTCAGCTTGGCCCCATACTGATCGGTATCCTGCTGCGACGAGGAGAAGCTACTGACCTGACCTTTCGTGAGCGTCGGGAACGGATAGAAGGTGAGGGACTCATCGCGATAGTACACCTGGCTCACCAGATTCTGGCCGAAAAAGTCGGCATCGGAGTACTGGAGGCTGATCAGATGGCGTTCGGTGCCGGGGATACGGTCGGAATTGAGCCCGTCGGTGGTATACGCTTTGCCGCCGCTGGTGACCGCGGACATGTTCTTCCCGAGCCACAGACCGTAGTCATCATCGCCCTGGCTTTTATAATACTGGGTGACCAGCTGCAGCTGGCGGTTATCATCGATCTCAATCGTCCCCGTCCCCATCACGTCGAGGCGGTCAGAGTGCTGGAGCCCCGTTTGGGTATTATCGAGGATCAGCGCATCGTTATTGCCGTCGTACCAGCCGCCGAAACGCTGATAGGCTACCGACAAGCGGCCGGATGCGTGGTCTGTTCCGCCGCTGACGGCCGCCGCGACGCGCTCATCATGATCGTTGCTGTTCGCAAAACCGCTCTTGCTGCCCACCTCGAGATCGACCTGACGATCCTGCTGCCCCTTTTTGGTAACGATGTTGATAAGCCCGCCGGTACTGCCCCCGCCGTACAGCGAGGTCGCTCCGGAGATCACTTCGATATGTTCGATGTTGAATGGATCGATGGCGTCGAGCTGGCGGCTGTCGGTGCGTGAGGAGTTGAGCCGGACGCCGTCAATCAGCACGACGATCGCGCGCCCGCGCATGTTCATCCCATAGTTGGTCCGCCCCTGGCTGCTGACGTCGATGCCGGGGATCAGCTGCGCCAGCACGTCTTTGAACTCTTTCCCGCCCTGGACCTGCTGCTCAATCTCCTGGCCCTCAATGACCCAGGTGGTTTGGGCCATTTCGGCCACGGTGCGATGGGTGCGGTTTGCGCTAACGATGATGCTGTCTTCATCAGACTGAGCCGCCAGCGCAGGCAGCGTGCTGGCCAGCAGCAGAGGGTGGAGCACCCAGAGGCGCTTTTTCATATCCATTCCTTTTATGAGCAAGTTGCTTTGTCGTTGTTATGGGCCGGCGTCGGCCGGTATTCGTTACAATGCGAAACATCTGGAAAAACTCAAAAAAGGATTTTGCACATAATGAATATCGCAATCAATATCATTTGCGTTTATCTTGCGCGAGAAAAGATAATAAAAATCAATCTATTTTGTGGGGATAAAGCCAACAGGAGAGCGGATCCGGCGGCAGAATACCGCCGGAAGCAGGGCGCATCAGGACTCGAGGACCTGCGGCCAGAGACGGAGAGTGGTATCGGTGATTTGCATCAGCTTGTCGAAATCCGCGCCTTCCCGGGCGCTAATCGACATCCCCTGCAGAACGCAGTTAAGAAATTGCGCCAGCTGCGCGACATCGCGGCCCGCGGGCAGTTCGCCCTGCGCCTGCCGCTGCTGCAGAAACTGGGTTAGCGCCTGCTCCTGCATCGCATGGCGGGATTTGATGGTATTGGCGATATCCGTCGAGGAGGCGGCCAACGCGGCGGAGGTATTGATGATAAAGCAGCCGGCCGGCGTCTCTTTGCTGGTAAAGCAGGTGGCGACCGCCGTGAAGTAGTCACGCAACGCGCGATCGACGGATTTTCCCTCGGCAAACAGCACGGCTTCGTGCTTCGCGGCAAAGCGCGAAATGTAACGATCCAACACTGCGCGGAATAGGCCTTCTTTATTCACAAATTCCGCATACAGGGTGGGGGCTTTTGCTCCTGTCGCCTCGACCAGATCGGCGAGCGAGGTCGCCTCATAGCCGTGCTGCCAGAAGAGTGTCATGGCTTTGTCCAGCGCCGCATCCCTGTCGAACACCTTCGGTCGGCCACGGCTTTTTTTGGCGCAACTTTGAACGTCAGTTGTCATGGTGCCGTTGTACCTATGTTGGTTTGGTGAAAGGCCATTATAAAAATAAACGATCGCCGGGGCCAGCGCTGTCGGTTTAAAAATAAATAATTCATATATGTATGAAATTTAAGCATTTTATAAATAGTTAAACGATCGTTATAAAAATGCATTGACGTGTGACATAGATCACATTATTATTTACCTATCGATCGTTAAGTTAATGCTTGCGACCCTACTATAAAATTCATCTGCACAGGTATAATAATCATGAAAACCGTTAATACTCTGGCTATTGCCGCCGTTTTAAGTTCCCTTTCTTTCGCCAGCTTTGCCGCTGTAGAGGTGCAGTCCACCCCTGCAGGACAGCATAAAGTAGGCACCATCTCTGCTTCTGCCGGGACTAACCTGGGCTCGCTGGAAGACCAGCTGGCGCAGAAAGCGGATGAGATGGGCGCCACTTCATATCGTATTACTTCGGTAACCGGTCCGAATACCCTTCACGGTACCGCCGTTATCTACAAGTAAGCCCGATGCGTCGCTGCCCGGCCCCCTTCACCGGACGGCGATGAGTAAGACCCTGTTGTACCCCTGTTTGACCCTTGCCAACAAAAAACCCGCCATCAGGCGGGTTTTTTGTTTTATGCAGCGTAAGACTACAGCGACTGCGGTCCAGGCTCAGCATGACGGGTGACGTCAATCGGCATGCCCGAGCGATAATTCATCGCGCGCTCCATCACCGTCCCGTCGGTCTGCGGCGCCTGTTTGAACGCAGTCATGGCCGCATTAAGCGTAATGGGCAGGGTCTGCGGGTCGTCATCGATATGCTCAGACAGCGGCTGATGGACCTCAACCAGACGGCGGCCATCCGGCTCAACCGACGCCTTGATCGGCGTGTTGATAATGTTCACCTTCGTGCCCGGCGAGATAGTGTTGTACAGCGCCTTGATATCGTTATCGCGCAGACGAATGCAGCCGGAACTGACGCGCATACCGATGCCGAAATCGGCATTGGTGCCGTGCAGGAGATAGACTCCGCCATAGGCGGCGAGGCGGATGGCGTGATGGCCCATCGGATTGTCAGGACCAGCAGGCACTACCGCCGGCAGCTCAATCCCCATAGCCTTGTAGCGCGCGCGAATGTTGGCGGTAGGTGTCCAGGTCGGATTGGCCCGTTTGTCGGACACGGTTGTGACCATCGTCGGTGTGATGGTGGTTCCGCCCAGCTGACCGATGCCGATTGGGTAGACGGTCACTTCATTCTTGCCCGGCGGGTAATAATAGAGGCGCAGTTCGGCGAGGTTAATCACCAGCCCTTCGCGCGGCGCATCGGGCAGCAGCGTCTGCAGGGGGATGGTCAGCACGCTGCCGGCGCGCGGAACATAGGGGTCAACCCCGGGATTGGCCTGCAGCAGGGCCAGGAAGCCGACATTATACTTCTTGGCAATCGCTTCCAGCGAACCGCCGTCATCCTGTACCACATGAAACTGATTCTGACCCACCAGCCGGCTGCCCGGCGGGGGAAGGGGCCAGGTGTTAGCGCGCGCGGGCAGGGCCAGCGCGGCGACTAACGCGACTAGCGTCAGCCAAAGCGTCACGGGGAAACGGTTTCTCATTACCATAACTCCAAAATATGTAAGTGGTTATTTTTATACGCAAAGCAGATGAGATTATGGCGTGAGTCTGTGTGGGGAAATCCAGGCGGATTGCAAAATGTTTGTAAAGATTGCGAGGTATGTGGGAAGGGAGATACGGCAGCGGGGCCGTATCTCCTGCCAGTCAGGCGACGGCGTTCTCTTCCAGCTGGCGCATAAACTGGCGAACCCAGTCCATCCGCGTTTTACGCTCCTCCAGGTCCTGCATGAACTTCAGGCGCGTGGGACCGTCCAGGCGGAAGTGCTGGGGCTGCTTTTGCAGCAGGCCGATCAGCCACACCGGATTGACGTTGTTTTTCTCGTTAAATTCGATCACGCCGCCTTTTTCGTTGCTTTCCAGCTTGCGGATCCCTAACTTTTGCGCCTGCTGACGCAGACGGGCGATATCCAGCAGGTTGCGGGCGGCATCGGGCAGGCGGCCAAAACGATCGATCAGCTCGACTTTGATCTCCTCCAGATCCTGTTCGTTTTTGGCGCTGGCAATGCGCTTATAGAATGACAGGCGCGTATTGACGTCAGGGATGAAATCATCAGGCAGCAGGGAAGGCATGCGCAGTTCAACCTCCGTCTGCTGACTGGTGAGATCTTCCAGCGAGGGTTCACGCCCGGCTTTCAACGCATCGACTGCGTTCTCCAGCAACTCCATATACAGGGAGAAACCGATGGTTTCCATCTGACCGCTCTGATCTTCCCCAAGCAGTTCCCCGGCCCCGCGAATCTCCAGATCGTGGGTTGCCAGCGCAAAGCCGGCGCCGAGATCTTCCAGCGACGCAATGGCCTCGAGGCGCTTTTGCGCATCGGTGGTCATCGCTTTCGGATGCGGCGTCAGCAGCCAGGCATAGGCCTGGTGATGCGAACGGCCAACGCGGCCGCGCAGCTGGTGCAGCTGGGCGAGGCCAAAATGGTCGGCGCGTTCGATGATGATGGTGTTGGCGGTGGGAATGTCGATCCCGGTTTCGATGATGGTGGTGCACACCAGCACATTGAAGCGTTGATGATGGAAGTCATTCATCACCCGCTCCAGTTCGCGCTCCCTCATCTGACCGTGACCGATGGCGATCCGCGCCTCCGGCACCAGCTCCGCCAGCTTGTCGGCGGCTTTCTGGATGTTCTCAACGTCATTAAACAGATAGTAGACCTGGCCGCCGCGCAGCGTTTCGCGCAGGATCGCCTCGCGCACCACCAGGGCGTCATATTCGCGAACGAAGGTCTTCACCGCCAGGCGGCGCGCCGGCGGCGTGGCGATGATCGACAGATCGCGCATCCCGCTCATCGCCATGTTCAGCGTCCGCGGGATCGGCGTGGCGGTGAGGGTCAGGATATCGACATCGGCGCGCATCGCTTTGATACGCTCTTTATGCCGCACGCCAAACCGGTGCTCTTCGTCGACGATCAGCAGCCCGAGATCGCGCAGCTTCACCTCGCTCTGCAGCAGCTTGTGGGTGCCGATCAAGATATCGATTTTGCCTTCCGCGGCCTGCTCGAGGATCTGCGCCTGCTCTTTAGCACTGCGGAAGCGGGAGAGCATTTCGATGCGTACCGGCCAGTTGGCGAAACGATCGCGGAAATTGTCATAGTGCTGCTGAGCCAGCAGGGTGGTCGGCACCAGCACCGCCACCTGCTTGTGGTTCTCCACGGCGAGGAAGGCGGCGCGCATGGCCACTTCGGTCTTGCCGAAGCCCACATCGCCGCACACCAGGCGGTCCATGGCCAGCGGCTGGCACATATCGCTGAGGACGGCGTTGATCGCCTGCGCCTGATCCGGCGTGGTTTCAAATGGGAAACCGTCGCAGAACAGCTGATACTGTTCGCGGTCGTGTTTAAAGGCAAAACCCGCCTTCGCCGCGCGCTGGGCGTAGATATCCAGCAGCTCGGCCGCCACGTCGCGTACTTTCTCAGCCGCTTTTTGTCGCGCCCGGGTCCAGGCATCGCCGCCCAGCTTGTGCAGGGGGGCGTTTTCTTCCGCCCCGCCGGCGTAGCGGCTGATAAGATGCAGGGACGATACCGGAACGTATAGCTTGGCATCGTTGGCGTAGGTTAGCATCAGATATTCGCCGGTGATGCCGCCGGCTTCCAGGGTAGTCATGCCCGCGTAGCGGCCCACGCCGTGTTCCAGGTGAACGACCGGCTGGCCGATATGCAGTTCGGCGAGGTTGCGAATCAGAGTGTCAGGGTTAATGGTGCGGCGCGAATCCTGACGACGGCGCGCCACCCGCTCGCCGAGCAGGTCGCTCTCGCAAATCAGCGCCAGGCCGCGCTGGCTGTCGATAAACCCGTGCTCGGCGGCGCCAATCATCAGATAGCGGCCGTTGCCGGTGGCTTCCTCCAGACGCAGCACATGTTTTGGCGCAACTTTAATCCGCGCCAGCATTTCGCTCAGCGCTTCACGGCGGCCTTCGCTTTCCACCGAGAAGATCACCGGACCGGTAAAGGACTCGAGGAAGCGGCGCAGATTATCCAGCGGCGCTTTGTTCTGCGCCTGGACGGCGAGGTCCGGCAGCGTCTGGTAGCCCAGATTAGTATTCGCCGCTTTGTCCGCCAGACGTTCGGTTTTCAGCTGCACGCGCGGCCATTTTTTCAGTTCGCTGAATAGCTCATCGCTGCGCAGCCACAGCAGCTCAGGCGGCAGGAGCGGGCGCATCGGGTCGACGCCGCGGTTTTCAAAGCGGGCGCGGGCTTCATTCTGGAATCGCTCCGCGCTGGCCTCGAGATCGCCGGTGTTGACGATCAGCGTGCTGGCCGGGAAATAGCTGAATAACGGCGGCAGCGGCTCGCTGAAGAACAGCGGTTGCCAGTATTCGATACCGGCAGGTAGCGTCCCTTTACTGACCTGCTGATAGATGTGTTCGGCATCGCGCTTCACCTCAAAGCGGTCGCGCCACTGGCTGCGGAACAGCTCAATAGCGGTCTGGTCGGAGGGGAACTCGTGCGCCGGCAGCAGGTTAATGGCCGCCACTTCCTCCAGCGTGCGCTGGCTGTCAACGTCGAACAGGCGCAGGCTGTCGATTTCATCGTCAAAGAAATCAAGGCGGTAGGGCTGATCGCTACCCATCGGGAACAGGTCGAGCAGCGCGCCGCGGGTAGCATATTCGCCGTGCTCCATCACCTGATCGACATGGCGGTAGCCGGCCCCCTCCAGCTGATCGCGCAGCGCATCGCGCGACAGGCGCTGGCCCTTTTTCATCACCAGCGCGTGGCCGTGAAGGAAGCTGTGCGGACAGACGCGCTGCATCAGGGTGCTGACCGGAACGATCAGTACGCCGCGCTGCATGGTGGGTAACTGGTAAAGGGTGGCAAGACGGGAGGAGATGATGTCCTGATGCGGCGAGAAGCTGTCGTAAGGGAGCGTTTCCCAGTCCGCCAGCCCCATCACCATGCTGTCGGTGAACTGCCTGATCTCGTCGTTCAGACGCAGCGCGTTTTGCATGTCAGGCGCCACCAGCACCACCGGGCCCTTGTGGCGTTCGGCCATCTCCGCCACCAGGGTGGCGCAGGCTGCGCCGGTCAACTCGCCAAGCTGGCGCTGATCGCCGGCTTTCACCGGCAATGAGTATCGATATTGTTCAGGCATAGACGGTTTCATGGTCTCTTAGGGATTCGCTCTGCCGATATGGAGGGCAACTCGCTGATATTCAATAGTGAGATTATCCGCGATTGGTCTGGATTCGCCAACCCGAATTGCCATCGCGTGTTGGGTGAAGAAAGGTCAGCGCTGTCGATAAGCGTAAAGATAAATAAGTAAGTACTTATCTATCCGTTTGTATTTACTTGGTTTTTAGGTTTATTGCTAATAAAGTCGTCATGTATCAGTCGTTTACGCTGCCCCTAATCGCTTATATACTCGGGCATCGGCTATCAGCAACCAGATGGATGACATGTACCAACCTGCCGCACTCTTTATCGGCCTACGCTATATGCGCGGGCGCGCAGCCGACCGCTTCGGTCGTTTCGTCTCCTGGCTCTCAACTATCGGTATTACGCTTGGCGTAATGGCGCTGGTGACGGTCCTGTCGGTGATGAACGGCTTTGAACGCGAGCTGCAAAACAACATCCTGGGGCTGATGCCACAGGCCATTCTTAGCGCCAAACAGGGTTCGGTGAACCCTCAGCAACTGCCGGAGCGCGAAGCGAAACTTAATGGGGTAACCCGCGTAGCGCCGATCACCACCGGCGACGTGGTGCTGCAGAGCGCGCGCAGCGTGGCGGTCGGGGTTATGCTGGGCATTGATCCGGCGCAGAACGATCCCCTGACTCCATACCTGGTGAACGTCAAACAGAGCGATCTGCAGGCGGGCAAATATAACGTTATTCTCGGCGAGCAGCTGGCGGGCCAGCTGGGGGTTAATCGCGGCGATAAAATTCGCGTGATGGTTCCTTCCGCGAGTCAGTTTACGCCGATGGGCCGCGTGCCGAGCCAGCGTCTGTTCACGGTCATCGGCACCTTCGCCGCCAACAGCGAAGTCGATGGCTATCAGATGCTGACCAACATCGACGACGCCTCCCGTCTGATGCGCTATCCGCTGGGGAATATCACCGGCTGGCGCCTGTGGCTGGATAAACCGCTGCAGGTCGACACCCTGAGTCAGCAGACGTTGCCGCCGGGAACTCAGTGGCAGGACTGGCGCGAGCGCAAGGGCGAACTGTTCCAGGCGGTGCGCATGGAGAAAAATATGATGGGCCTGCTGCTGAGCCTGATCGTCGCCGTCGCGGCCTTCAACATTATTACCTCGCTGGGGATGATGGTGATGGAGAAGCAGGGCGAAGTGGCGATCCTCCAGACCCAGGGGCTGACGCCGCGGCAGATTATGGCCGTCTTTATGGTGCAGGGGGCCAGCGCCGGGATCGTCGGCGCGCTGCTGGGAGCGGTGCTTGGCGCCCTGTTGGCCAGCCAGCTGAATAATTTAATGCCGATCATCGGCGCCTTCCTTGACGGCGCGGCGCTGCCGGTGGCGATTGAGCCGCTGCAGGTCATTGTTATCGCCCTGGTGGCGATGGTGCTGGCCCTGTTGTCTACGTTGTACCCTTCCTGGCGCGCTGCCGCCACCCAACCCGCTGAGGCTTTACGTTATGAATAAGATCCTGCTGCAATGCGACAACCTGTGCAAACGCTATCAGGAAGGCAATGTGCAAACCGATGTCCTGCACAATGTCAGCTTCAGCATTGGTGAAGGCGAGATGATGGCTATCGTCGGCACCTCCGGCTCTGGCAAAAGTACGCTGCTGCATCTGCTCGGCGGCCTGGATACGCCCACCTCTGGCGACGTGATTTTCTCCGGTCAGCCGATGAGCAAGCTATCCACCGCCGCGCGCGCCGACCTGCGTAACCGCGAGCTGGGCTTTATCTATCAGTTCCACCATCTGCTGCCGGACTTTAGCGCACTGGAAAACGTGGCGATGCCGCTGCTGATTGGCAAAAAGAAGCCGGCGGATATTGAACGCCAGGCGAAAGCGATGCTGCAGGCGGTCGGGCTTGAACACCGCAGCCATCACCGTCCGTCGGAGCTCTCCGGCGGCGAGCGCCAGCGGGTGGCGATTGCCCGCGCGCTGGTGAATAAACCGCGGCTGGTGCTGGCGGACGAGCCAACCGGTAACCTCGACGCTCGCAACGCCGACAGCATCTTCCAGCTGCTGGGCGAACTGAACGTCGCGCAGCGCACCGCGTTTCTGGTGGTGACCCACGACCTGCAGCTGGCGAAGCGCATGAGCCGCCAGCTGGAGATGCGCGATGGCCGTCTGACCGCCGACCTGACCCTGATGGGGGCCGAGTAATGGCGTCTCCGTTATCGTTACTGATTGCATTGCGTTTCAGCCGCGGCCGGCGGCGCGGCGGCATGGTGTCGCTGATCTCGGTGATCTCCACCATCGGCATTGCGCTGGGGGTGGCGGTGCTGATCGTCGGCCTCAGCGCGATGAACGGCTTTGAGCGCGAGCTGAATAACCGCGTGCTGGCGGTGGTACCGCACGGCGAAATCGAACCCGTGAATCAGCCGTGGAATAACTGGCAGGAAGCGCTGGCGAAGGTGCAGAAGGTGAAGGGGATTGTCGCGGCAGCGCCCTATATTAACTTCACCGGCCTGGTGGAGAGCGGCAGCAATATGCGCGCCATCCAGGTGAAAGGCGTCGACCCGCAGCAGGAGAGCCAGCTCAGCGCGCTGCCTACCTTTGTGCAGAATAACGCGTGGGCCGGATTCAAGGCTGGCGAACAGCAAGTGATCCTGGGCAAAGGGGTCGCCGATGCCCTGCACGTGAAGCAGGGGGACTGGGTGTCGATCATGATCCCTAATGCCGACGCCGACCATCAGCTGCTGCAGCCAAAACGCGTCAGGCTGCATGTGACCGGAATTTTACAGCTGAGCGGCCAGCTCGATCATAGTTTTGCCATGATCCCGATGCAGGATGCGCAGCAGTATCTGGAGATGGGCAGCAGCGTGACCGGCATCGCCATCAAGGTCACCGACGTTTTCCATGCTAACAAGCTGGTACGCGACGCCGGCGAGGTGACCAACAGCTACGTCTACATCAAGAGCTGGATCGGCACCTATGGCTATATGTATCGCGACATCCAGATGATCCGCGCCATTATGTACCTGGCGATGGTGCTGGTGATCGGCGTGGCCTGCTTTAACATCGTCTCGACGCTGGTGATGGCGGTCAAAGACAAAAGCGGCGATATTGCGGTGCTGCGCACGCTTGGCGCAAAAGACGGCTTAATTCGCGCGATTTTCGTGTGGTATGGTTTATTAGCCGGATCGGTAGGCAGCCTGTTTGGGGTGGTGATCGGCGTGATCTGCGCGTTGAACCTGACGTCGATCATCAACGGCATCGAATACCTGATTGGGCATAAATTCCTCTCCGGCGACATCTATTTTATTGACTTCCTGCCGTCAGAATTGCACTGGCTGGACGTCTTTTATGTGCTGGTGACAGCACTGTTGCTGAGTTTGCTGGCCAGCTGGTATCCCGCCCGCCGCGCCAGCCGCATCGACCCGGCGAGGGTGCTGAGTGGCCAGTAATTTATCGTCATCGTCGGCCTGGCTGACGACACAAGAGGAATTGCTGAAATGTATTATGGATTTGACATTGGCGGCAGCAAGATAGCGCTGGGCGTATTTAATCAGGAGCGGCGACTGCAGTGGGAAAAACGCGTCGCTACGCCGAAAAGTAGTTATGAGGATTTTCTCCAGGCGGTAGAGGCGCTGGTCCGCGAGGCCGATGAGCGCTTCGACCAGCAGGGTTCGGTCGGGATCGGTATTCCGGGAATGCCGGAAACGGCGGACGGCACGCTGTATGCCGCTAACGTGCCAGCCGCCAGCGGCCGGCCGCTGCGCGCTGACCTCAGCGCGCGGTTGGGGCGCGATGTGCGTCTCGATAATGACGCCAACTGTTTCGCGCTGTCGGAAGCGTGGGACGATGAGTTTACGCAATACCCGCTGGTGATGGGATTGATCCTCGGCACCGGCGTGGGCGGCGGCCTGGTGTTGAACGGTAAATCGATTACCGGACATAGCTATATCACCGGCGAGTTCGGTCATATTCGCCTGCCGGTGGATGCCCTGGAGGTGGTTGGGCGCGATTTTCCGCTGCTGCGCTGCGGCTGCGGCCAGCTGGGCTGTATTGAAAATTATCTCTCCGGTCGCGGTTTCGCCTGGCTGTACGAACATTTTTATCAGCAACCGCTCTCCTCGCCGGAGATTGTGGCGCAGTGGCAGCAGCACGATCCGCGCGCGCAGGCGCACGTTGAGCGCTATCTCGATCTGCTGGCGGTGTGTCTGGGGAATATACTGACCATTGTCGACCCGGATTTGCTGGTGCTCGGCGGTGGATTATCTAACTTTACGGCCATTAGCGAAGGGCTGGCGCAACGATTGCCGCGCCATCTTCTGCCGGTCGCCAGGGTTCCGCGCATTGAGCGCGCGCGCCACGGCGATGCCGGGGGAATGCGCGGTGCGGCCTTCCTTCACCTGACCCATTAATCACAGAGGTAGCTATGCAGTCGCGCCGTTTACATCGATTGAGCCGTTTTCGTCGCAATAAACGTCGGTTGCGTGACCGTCTGCGTCAGCGGATTTTCTTTAGGGAGGACAGGATGAAGCCTGAAGCGATGGCAAAACCGAGAGTGGTGGTGTTAACCGGCGCGGGCATCTCGGCAGAGTCGGGGATCAAAACCTTCCGCGCGGCCGATGGCCTGTGGGAAGAGCATCGGGTGGAAGATGTGGCGACGCCGGAAGGCTTCGCCCGCGATCCGGCGCTGGTGCAGGCGTTCTACAACGCCCGTCGTCGTCAGCTGCAGAGTCCGGAAATCGCGCCGAACGCGGCGCATCTGGCGCTGGCGCGTCTGGAGGATCTGCTGGGCGACCATTTTCTGCTGGTCACCCAGAATATTGATAATCTGCACGAGCGCGCCGGCAACCGCCGGGTGATCCATATGCACGGCGAGCTGCTAAAGGTGCGCTGTTCGTGGAGCGGCCAGGTGCTGGAGTGGACCGGCGACGTCACCGCCGAGGACAAGTGCCACTGCTGCCAGTTCCCGGCGGCGCTGCGTCCGCATGTGGTCTGGTTTGGCGAAATGCCGCTGGGGATGGATGAGATCTACAGCGCGCTGGCCGACGCAGATATTTTTATCGCCATCGGCACCTCCGGCCATGTCTATCCGGCGGCTGGCTTTGTGCACGAGGCGCGACTGCACGGCGCCCATACCGTTGAACTGAACCTGGAGCCCAGCCAGGTGGGCAGCGAGTTTGCCGAGAAGCACTACGGGCTGGCAAGCGAAGTGGTACCCGCCTTTATCGATAAGCTGCTACAGGAAAACGCGCTGTAAACTGAAGCCGCCTGCCGGTAGCCAGGGCGCAGCCCACGGCCGCCGGCAGCGCTGCTGACAAGGATGTCACGTCATGACAGGAGTCAGACCATGCATAATCCGCTGGTTATCGAAGCGATCATGTTGATCGCGGCCATTATCGTTGGCGTCTGGAGCCAGCGCGCTTTACCGCTACACGCCGATAGCCGACCGATCCTCTTCCTGCTATGTCTGTTCCTCGGCACTGGCAGCGCATTGTGCCTGCTGCTGGATATCTTAGCCCTGCTGTTGACCGGTCAGGTCGCGACGGGCGGTGTGCGAATATACGGCCCGTTGCTGCTGCTGGTGGTGCTGTGGAAACCTCTCAACTGGGTTGTCGGCATCATTGAAGATTTTGTGCAGCGGCGAGCCGAAAAAGGGAAGGGCAAAGGCCAGCGCGACGGCGGTCAACGCTGATCCGCCGCCTGCGCCGTGGCTTATTTATAGCGCCTTTTGCATATTAATGACCGAACGGGCGTTCGAGGCGCTGGTAGCCAGCACATCGATAACCCCGGTGCGTAATGCCCCCAGGATCGCCGTCGCTTTCGTACTTTCGGAGGCGATAGCGATGACGCAGGGAATGGCCCGCAGCTGTTCGAGACTTAAGCCAATGACCCGGTCATTCATCACCGTATCGACGGGTTTGCCCTGAATATTGAAAAAGCTGTACCCCGCCAGATCGCCCACCACCCCCTGTTCCTGACGCGCGGTGGCAATTTCCTGCGGCGTAAACCAGCCGAGCTGCACCATAAAGCTGTTTTCATTCATATCGCCGAGGCCGATGATCGCCACGTCAGCTTTGCTGGCCTGTTCGAGCGTGGCCTTAATCAGGCGGTTTTGCATAAAGGCCGCGCGCAGCTCCGGGGTTTCCACATAGGCCGGGGCGTAAAGCGTTTCGCTGAAGCCGTTAAATTTGCGCGCCAGATTCCGGCTGATGTGGTCGGCGTCAATCAGCTGATTGTCACGCTTGGTTCCGCCGATGCCGCAGATAAAGCGGCAGTGGCGCTCAGGAAACACGCCAACGTGATTCGCCACCGCGGCCACATTGCGCCCCTGACCAACGGTGACGGTCATATCGTTTTTTAACACCCCGGCAAGGTAGTTACTGACCAGGGCCGCCACCTGCTGGCGCTGTTCATCTTCATCATGGTGATCCAGGGCAATTAGCGCGCGCTTAATGCCAAAGTGCGAAATAAACTGCTGCTCAATCTGGGAGCTGAAGACCGGATGGTATTTGACGCTGATCTCAACAATCCCTTCCTGGCGCGCTTTTTTCAGCAGGCGCCCGACTTTGATACGCGAAATGCCGAATCGTTTGGCGATCTCTTCCTGCGTTTGTTCCTGATCGTAATAAGCCACCGCAATTTCAGTGAGCAGGGCGTAATCTGAGTCTTGTTCAATCATGGCCTGGAATTTCCATCTCTGGTGTCCCTTTTATATTACTGCGCCTGCAAAATAAATTCCTGTGTAACGCGTTGAACAATGTCGCAATAGCCTTGCGCGTCCCAGGCCGCGCGGCCGATAAACAACCCATTGATCTCCTGCTGGCGCAGCAATTCCACCGCGTTTTGCAGCGTTACGCTGCCGCCATAGAGCAGCGGGATACGGGTTCCCGTCTCGTGACCAAACCGCTCGCAAAGCGCCTGACGTAGCGCCTGATGTATGACGCCCGCCTCCTGCGGTGAGGCGGGCATACCATGTTCGCCAATGGCCCACACCGGTTCATACGCAATCAGGGTCCGCAGCGCCTGCTGGTGGCTCAGGCCATACAGGGCGATCTTCATCTGCCGCACCACGCTTTCACGCGACACCTGCCAGCGTTTCTCCTCGGCGCTATCGCCAATACAGATCAGCGGGCGCAGGCCATGACCTAAGGCGCTATGCACTTTTCGATTAATCGCGGCATCGCTTTCATTAAAGGCGGCACGTCGTTCTGAATGTCCCAGCTCAACAAGCGTGGCGCCGGTTTCTGCCAACATGGCCGCCGAGATTTCCCCGGTCCAGGCGCCCTGATCCGCTTCATGCATATTCTGCGCGCCGGTCAGAAGCGGTAACTGATGCGTTTGCAGAAAATGGCTGACGGGTTGGATCGCGGTGAAGGGGGGAATGACGAAGGGCTGAATAGCAGGGTGACAGCCCTCCGGCATCCGCGCTGCCAGCGTTTCGCACCAGGCCATGGCCTGCGACAGCGGCTTGTTCATTTTCCAGCTGGTTCCTAACCATATCGGGGTCATCATTGCTTCTCCTCTTAATAAAATCAAATACTTGCCAGAAACTGGGCCATACCCTGTATTGAGGTTGAACTTTTTATCACTGCATGAACATATGTTAGATCACATTTTTCGATGAAAAAAATCTATGAATTTTTTTATGTGATCTTCATCACTCATGGCGGCTCATTCATCAGGTAATGTTTTGAGCATATGATTTGGCATTGAACATATGAACAATCAACTGAAAAAATGAGAGGCGCATGATGTCAGCAGAGAAAAAACCCGTTGTGGCGATTACCATTGGCGATCCGGCAGGGATCGGCCCGGAGATCACCGTGGCCACCATGATGGACAAAAGCGTGTATGACGAGTGCAAACCGTTCCTGATCGGCTCGGTACCGATTATCAGCCGGGCGATGAAAATCATGGGCTGCGATTTTGCTATCCATAAAATTGCCCATCCGCAGGAGGCCCGTTTCAGCTGGGGGACGTTGGATGTTCTGGAAACTGGCGACTACGATTGCGACAGTATCGAATGGGGCAAGGTGCAGAAACTGGCGGGGCAAATGTCGCTGGACTATGTGATGAAGTCGATCGAGCTGGGTAAAGCGGGGCTGATCGACGTGGTCTCTACTGCACCAATTCATAAGGAAGCCATCAAGCTGGCAGGATGTAAGCTCCCGGGCCATACCGAAATCTATCAGGTGGAAACCCAATCTGATTACGGTCTGACCATGTTCCACGTCCACAACCTGCGCGTCTTCTTCGTGAGCCGTCATATGGCGCTAAAAGCAGCCTGTGACTATGCCAACAAAGCGCGAGTGCTGGCCTGCGTTCAGCAGATCCACCATGAATTTACCGCCCTGAACATCAAAAATCCGCGCATTGCCGTGGCCGCCCTGAACCCGCATGGTTCCGACAATGGTCTGTTTGGTCACGAAGAGGCTGACAATCTGATCCCGGCGGTGAAAGCGGCCCAGGAGATGGGGATCAACGCTATCGGGCCGGTTCCGGCCGATTCCGTGTTCCATCTCGGCAAACAGGGGCGCTACGACGCCATTCTCTCGCTGTATCACGATCAGGGGCATATTGCCTGCAAAACCCTCGACTTTGAACGTTCGATCACCATTACCTTCGGCCTGCCGTTTATGCGCAGCTCCGTCGACCATGGGACGGCGTTTGATATCGCCGGTACCGGTAAGGCGGGTACCGTCAGTATGCTGGAGTCGACGCTGGTGGCGGCCCGTTACTGGAAAATGAAGCATCAATAATCGCTGAGGTTCATGCGAATCACGAGGACAGAGAAATGGAAAAACATCTGTTGATTAGCAAGGGCTGTAAGGGCTGGGGCGGGCCGCTGACTATCACGCCAGGTCAGGGGAAAAAGATTGCGTACATCACCGGGGGGATCCGTCCCCCGGTCGTCGACCGCCTGAGCGAACTGACCGGCTGGCCTTCCATTGATGTATTCAAGAATGGCGAACCGCCGGCGGAAGAGATTGGTTTAATGGTCATCGACTGCGGCGGCACGTTGCGCTGCGGACTCTATCCGAAGCGGGGAATTCCCACCATTAACCTGCATCCCACCGGTAAAAGCGGCCCGCTGGCGGAATTTATACACGAAGGGATCTACGTCTCCGGCGTGACGCCAGCCTGCATTGAGATGGTCTGGCCGCAAGGGGAAGGCGGAAAGCTTGGGATCGTGGCTGACGATCTGACCGGGGCAACTACCGTCGGGGTGCTGCTGGCGCGCAGTGGTTTAAAAACCGCCGCGTTTTTCGATACCGAATCCTTCGCCCGCAATGAGGTAGAGTATCCGGCGATGGTGGTCAGCAGCGACAGCCGCCCATTGCCGAAAGCGGAGGCCCAGCACAAAGTGAGCGCTGCGGTGAAACAGCTGCAGGCTCGCGGCGCGCATTACTTCACCAAGCGGATTGATACCACGCTGCGCGGCGGCATCGGATTTGAAATCGACGCCATGCTGGAACAACTGCCGCAGGAGACGGTGGCGGTTGTGGTGCCGGCGATGCCGCAGTCACGGCGTATTCTCGTCGGCGGTTACTCGGTGATTGATTCGGTAGCCCTGTCGCGGACCGATGTGGCTCGCGATGTACGTACCCCGGTCACCGAGTCGTGGGTGCCGGGACTGTTGGCGGCGCAGACCCATCATCAGGTCGGGCATATCGCGCTGACATCGGTGATGAAAGGCGAAGGGCAAATCCAGCAGGATTTACAGGAACAACAACAGCGCGGCGTGCGGGTGATAGTGGTCGATGCGATAACCATCGACGATGTCGATGCCATCGCCGGGGCGGTAGTGGCCCTGAACTGGAACGTGCTGGCCGTCGATCCGGGGCCCTTTACCGAACGGCTGGCGGTTCGTCGCGGCCTGATGCGCGAAGCGCGGAGCAGCGCGCCCGCGAGCCTGACAGCGGACGGCCAGCGCGGCTCGATTTTGATCGTTGCCGGCAGCGCAACGCCAGTAACCAAAAAACAGCTCCAGTATTTGATCGCTAATGATGCCCGGGTCTGCCATATCCCGGTGGATGCCGAGCTGTTGGTTGACCGGAAAAACGCCGCTGAGATTGAAGTCAATCGCGTGGTGCAGCATGCCCGACAGTGCGTTCCGGCGCAGCACAACGCGCTCTTTGTTTTTGAGTCCGCCTTGACCGGGCGGTTGCTAAACCTTCAGGAAGAGGAGCAGCGATTTGGTCTGGCCCACGGTGAGGCTGCGCAAAATATTAACCACGGATTGGGCAGTATTGTGCGCGAGGTGCTTAACTGTGCGTCGGGTGAAATTAAAGGATTGTATATGACCGGTGGTGACACCATGGTCAATGTACTAAAAGAGCTGGGCGCCACCGGAATAGAAATGATTGACTATGTCATCCCGCAAACCGATATGGTGCGGATCATTGGCGGCGATTATGCCGGCTTAATTTGCGTCGGGAAAGGAGGGTTAACCGGACCGGAAGATATTATTAGCATCATTGTTGACCGAGTTTATCAGGAAGCACAGCAATAACCCAGTAATCTAATAACTAATAAACGACGTAATGGTCGTCAGGGTAGTATTGCGTCGTTATCTCTGTTAAATCTTAATTTAAGAGTTACCCTATGAATATTAATATACTTGAAAAAATGAATAAGGTGCCCGGTGGGTTAATTATTATTCCACTGCTGGTGGCTATATTAATTAATACTTTCGCGCCCCAGGTGCTCAGCATTGGCGGCCCGACCACCGCCTTATTTAAAGTCGGTTCCAGCGCCATGATGGGCATATTTTTGCTCATTTGCGGAACCTCGATCAATATCCGTCAGGCCGGGTTGCCGCTCTATAAAGGCGCCGTGCTGCTGTTTCTCAAATGTCTGGCCGGGGCACTGGCGGTATGGGTTGCGGGAACGTTGTTTGGCCCGAGCGGTTTTCTCGGAATATCGACCCTGGCGCTGATTGCCTGCCTGACCAGCTCGAACAGCTCCCTCTATATCGCATTGTGCAGCAACTATGGCGATGCCAGTGATGCCGGGGCGATCTCCGTATTCTGCATCAAGGATGGTCCGTTTGTTACAATGATGGTGCTGGGCGTCAGCGGCCTGGCCAATATTCCCTTCGCCGCGCTGCTGTCGATGCTGATCCCACTGCTGATTGGCATGCTGTGGGGCAATCTGGACGAACGCTTTAAACAGTTATGCGCTGCGGCGCAGCCGCTGGTGATCATTATTATGTCGTTCGCCATCGGCGCCAACTCCAGTATCAATACGGTGTTCACCGCCGGGCTGTCCGGGATCCTGTTGGGGATTATCTCCGCGCTAACCGGGATTGTGTTCTACTTTATCTACAACCTGTTTTTGAAGAAGAAAAGCGCGCTGGGCGCCGCGCTGGGAACCACCGCCGCCAGCTCGGCGCTGACGCCGGCGATGGTTGCCCAGGCGGATCATTCGCTGGCGATGTACGTGGATGCCGCCACCGCGCAGCTGGCGACGGCGAGCATTATCACCATGATCACCGCGCCGATACTGGTCGCCTGGTTTGATAAACGGCTGAAAAAGCGTGCGCCAGCCGCTGAACCGCTGAAAGAGGTGAAAAGTGAAGAGAGCGTGACATTATCTTCCCCTGCCGCCAAAGGACACAAATAGTATGAGCGTGCCGTTGTATTCATTACGGATTACCGCCGTCGGGGAATATGTTGAGTGTTCTTTGCAGGAGCTGCGGCTTATTTTATTCTCCGATGCCGTTCCCGACGATATTGCGAGTTATTGCGCTGTACACCAGGCCAGCGAACTGACCGCCGAGTTATCGCCTGGTCAGCAAATGAAATTAAATGATAAAAATTATCGGGTGACCGCGGTAGGCCGTGTGGCAACGGCAAATTTACGACAGCTTGGCCATATCACGCTAAATTTTGATGGCGCAGATATCGCTGAATTACCCGGGACGGTACACCTTTACGGCGAACCACCACAAATTATTCAGCCTGGCGACCAAATTTCGTTTTACCTGAATTGTCATTAAGACGTACTGTTAAATTAAGGAAATAACCATGAAAACAATCGCTATTGGTGCGGATGATGCCGCCTATGCTTTTCGCGATGCCATCGTCGCTTATTTGAATGGGTTGGGAATTAACGTCGCGGATTACAGCAGCGATAAACGCCAGGGGAGTACCGTTTATCCGGATGTTGCCCATGCGGTGGCGATGTCGATTAAACAGGGCGAACACGAGCGTGGGATCCTGATCTGCGGTACCGGCATTGGGATGAGTATTGTGGCCAATAAAGTCCCTGGGGTCCGCGCCGCACAGTGTCACGATACCTTCTCCGCCGAGCGAGCGCGTAAAAGTAACAACGCGCAGATTATTACCCTCGGCGCGCGGGTGATTGGCGCTGAGCTGGGCAAAAAAATTATTCAGGCGTGGCTTGAGTCCGAATATGAAGGCGGCGGATCCGCGCCCAAAGTGGAACGTATTGATTATTACGAACACCAGCATGCCAGAGATTAATCTCCGCAGTCGTAAGATAAGGAACAGATGATGAGCCAGTTAGACGAACTGAAAAAATACACCACGGTTGTTGCTGATACCGGCGATATTGAATCGATTAAAAAGTTTGCACCCCAGGATGCGACCACCAACCCCTCGCTGGTGCTGAAGGCCGCGCAGCTGCCGCAGTATCAGCCGCTGATTGCCGATGCGATTGGCAAGGCACGCCGCCAGGGAGGCAGCGCAGAAACGCAATTGATTAACGCCTGCGATCAGGTGGCAGTGGATATCGGCAGCGAGGTGCTGCGCCATGTGCCCGGGCGTATCTCCACCGAAGTGGATGCTCGCTTTGCCTGGGATCGCGGGATGTGCGTCGCGAAGGCGCGCAAGCTCATCCAGTTATATGAAAAAAATGGCATTGGTCCCGAGCGGATTCTAATTAAGCTCGCCGCCACCTGGGAGGGCATTCGCGCTGCCGAAGAGTTGGAGCAGAGCGGTATAAACTGCAACCTGACGCTGCTGTTCTCTTTCGCTCAGGCCCGGGCGTGCGCCGAAGCGGGCGTCTTTCTCATCTCGCCCTTTGTGGGCCGCATCTACGACTGGTATCAGAAGCACCAGCCGCAGTCAGCCTATCAGGTGGACAGCGATCCGGGCGTGGTCTCTGTGCGCCAGATTTATCAGTATTACAAATCTCATGGCTATGACACGGTGGTAATGGGTGCCAGCTTCCGTCGTATTGAGCAGATCCAGGCGCTGGCGGGCTGCGATCGCCTGACTATCTCTCCGGCACTGCTGGACGAGCTGGCGGCCAGCGAAGGAGTGTTGACCCGCCAGTTGACCCCCGGCTGCGTGACGGAAACCCGTCCCAGCCCAATGACGCAGGCGGAGTTCCTCTGGCAGCATCATCAGGATCCCATGGCAGTGGAAAAACTAGCGGAAGGGATCCGACTGTTTGCTGTCGATCAGGTGAAACTGGAACAACAGATTCAGCAGATGTTGTAATCCGCGGGGATAAAGACTGATGAAAACGACAAATACCACTCGCCGCCAATGCGCCAACGCGCTGCGCGCCCTGAGCATGGACGCTGTACAGAAAGCCAAATC